>NZ_JAVAYO010000005.1:0-500863 GCF_054863005.1 Bradyrhizobium sp. 25ACV | reverse complement strand
CTGACTCTCCGGGGGTTCGAGTGTGGAAACCCAAACCTACCGGAAAGGCCACGCTCACCACCCCATGGAATCTACGGCACCGTCGCCGGAGCTTCTACGCCCCCTGATCGAACGCCTTGCGCAGCGCCACATAGCCCTGCTGCTGCTGGCTCCAGTTGCGGCCGCCGGTCATGGCGCCGTCGACGACGAGATCGTGGCCGTTGATGAAGCTGGATTCGTCGCTGGCCAGGAACACCGCGGCCTGGGCGATGTCATCGGGAAGGCCCGCCCGCGGGATCGGCTGCGCGGTCTTGTAGACCTCGCGCATCACAGCCGGCGTCTTCTCCGCAGCATCGGTCGAGAGCCCGAGCGCCTTGCCGAAAATGCCGGTCGCGATCGCGCCCGGCGAGATCGCGTTGACGCGCACATTGGACTCGCCAAGCTCCATCGCCACGCATTTGGTGAGATGGATCACCGCCGCCTTGGCCGCGCTATAGACCATCGAGGATGAGAAGCCGGCGAGGCGGCCGGCGATGCTGCCATTGTTGATGATGCTGCCTGAGCCCTGCCTCTTCATGTGGGGCGCGGCGTGCTTCATGCCGAGCATGACGCTGCGCACCAGCGTCGCCATCGCCGCATCGAAGCGCTCGACCTCGAGGCCCTCGATGCCGCCGGTCTGCGCCGGGCCGCCGGCATTGTTGAACAGGCAGTCGATCCGGCCGAACTTGTCCACGGCGAGCGCGATCAACGCCTGCATCTGGTCTTCGAGCGTCACGTCGGTCTGGCGGAAGATGCAGTTGGCGCCGAGCTGCTTCGCCAGGGCTTCGCCCTCCGGTCGACGCCGCCCCGCGATCACAATTTTGGCACCTTCGGCAACGAAGACTTCCGCAGTGCGCAATCCGATCCCGCTTGTCGCCCCCGTAATCACCGCAACCTTGCCGTCCAGCCTGCCCATGGAATGTTCCTGTTTTCGAACGATTTGACGCCAAATGGCGAACATCGGCCGCTGCCATCGCCGCGGGCGCCACTATCCCTGCCTGCCCCCGACAAGGCAAGCTATGCTTGTGCGGACGGGATGCGTAACATCTTCACGGGTCGCTCGATTTTCGAACGCATATCGCAATTGGGCTGCGCATGGGGAAGCTGATCGAGGAATTCCGCAGGGGTTGGCAGGGTGCGGCGCCGCCATCGCTTGGTCTGAGCATTGCCTTTGCGGTGGCCTGCCTGCTGATCGCGACGCTGACGCGCTGGGGGCTGGCCCATGTGCGGCCCGACGTCTACTTCACGCCCTACTTCCCGGCCGTGTTCTTCGCCGCCGCGTTCGGGGGCTTCCGGATCGGAATCGTGACCGCGCTGGTCGGCGGAATGCTCGGCGTCGTGGTGAATTTCGGCGATGCCTTTGCCGATCGGGCGCGGTTTGCCCTGCTGGCACTCTATTGGGCGGTCTGTGCGCTCACCATCTGGGGTGTCGAGCACTATCGCACCATGCTGGCGGAGCAGCGCCGGATCTCCAAGCGCCTGATCGAGGAAGAAGAGTATCGCAAGCTGCTGGTCGACGAGCTCCAGCACCGGCTGAAGAACAAGCTATCGACGGTGCACGCCGTGCTGCACCAGGTGCTGCACGACCACCCCCAGGTCTGGGACCGGGTCGATCCGCGGTTGCGCTCGCTGGCCGCGACCGACGATCTGATCTCGCGGATCGACAAGGCCGGCTGTGACATCCGCGACCTCCTGATCTCGGAGCTCGGCCCCTATGGCCATGTCCGCTTCACCCTCAATGGCGACCGCCTATTCCTGCCGCCGAAGCTCGCGGTCACGCTGTCATTGATGTTTCACGAGCTGGCCACCAATGCGGGCAAGTACGGCGCGTTCTCCGCGCCGCGCGGTCTGCTGCAGGTGTCATGGACCGTCAGCGACGACCGCCTGATCATCACCTGGGACGAGACCGAGGGCCCGAGCGTGGACAAGGTGTCCGAGCCCGGCTTCGGCACCAAGCTGCTGAAATCGGCACTGTCGTCCTTCGATGGCAGGACCGAGATCTCTTACTTGAAGACCGGGCTGCATTGCATCATGCAGTGCCGCATCCCCCGAAGCGAATAGCATCGCGCGTCAAGCGAAAGCCGGCCCGCGCACCCCGCCCGCAGTTTCGCATGGGCTGTTGACCCTCTGTTAATGACGATTTTCTGCGCGCGTCGCATCGCCGCAAGTTTTCTCCAAAACACCCCCGTATTTCTCCGTACCCCTTAACCAAACCTAAGAGGGAACCGCGCAAGATCGCGCCCATTGCAAAGGCGCGCTGAAACAACAAGATTCATGACTTCTATGAACGACAACCAATATTCCGGCGCGACTGAAGCCGAGCTCGGTTTTCTCAAGGAAATCGTTAGAATGCTGCCGGCCGGCCTCACCGTGCAGGATGCGCATGGCGAGCTTCTGCTGGTTAACGATGCCGCCGCCGCGCAGCTTGGCATGGACGGCAGTCGCCCTTCACCCGATCTTGCGCAGCGCCGCGAAGCCTGCCGCCAGGCGCTGAGCGCCGGCCAGGCTGTCGTCACCGAGGAGGCGCTTCACGGCGGCGCCGCGCGCCAGGTGCTGCTCACGACCCACCGTCCCGTTCGCCTCGCCGGACGCGAGCTGCTGATCTCGGCGTCCTCCGACATCACCGAGCAGAAGAATTTCGAGGACCAGCTGTTCCGCTCGGCCTATTTCGACGAGCTGACGGGATTGCCCTCGCGGCGCGTGATCGAACATCACGCCAACAATCTGCTGGCGGAGAATGGCGGCGGCGAGCGTTTCGCGCTGGCCTTCCTCGACGTCGACAATTTCAAGCACATCAACGACTATTACGGCCACGCCGTCGGCGATGCGCTGCTGGTCGAGCTGTCGAAGCGGCTCGGGCGCGACTTGCGCGATTCCGACATGCTGTCGCGCATCTCCGGCGATGAATTCCTGCTGCTGCTCTCTCCGATCCAGAGCCAGGAGGAAGTCGCCGAATTCATGCAATCGACGCTGGAGCGGCTGACGGCGCCGTTCTTCATCGACCATTCGGAACTCTTCGCCTCCACCTCGGTCGGCATCAGCCTCTATCCCGATCACGGCCGCAGCTTCGAGACGCTGCGCCAGAATGCCGACATCGCGATGTACCGCATCAAGAACGACGGCAAGGGATTGGCGGCGTTCTTCGACTCCAGCATGGAGCGCGAGGCGCTGGCGCGGATGAAGATCGAACAGTCGCTGCGGCTCGCCATCCTGGAAAAGCGCTTCTGCTGCGCCTTCCAGTCCAAGGTCGACATCCGCACGCAGGCGGTGAAGGGCATCGAGGCCCTGGTGCGCTTGCGCGACGACGAAGGCGTGATCCAGGCGCCGGGATCGTTCATCAATCTTGCCAGCGAGCTCGGGCTGATCGACGAATTGACCCATCTCGTGCTCGCCGAAATCGTCAAATCGATCGACCTGATCAACGAGACGTTCGGCGCGGAAGCGACCATCAGCATCAACGTCGCGGCCAAGCAGGCCGGCAACCCCGAATTCATGCGCAGCTTCGCGCGGGCGCTGGACGACACCGGCTTTCCGCAGCGCTTCATGATCGAGGTGACCGAAGACGCCTTCGTCGCCAAGAATCATTTCCAGGACGAGATCCTGCCGATGTTCCGCAAGCTCGGCGTCGGCATCTCGATCGACGATTTCGGCACCGGCTATTCCTCGCTCTCGGCGCTGGCCGACATCACCGCCGACGAAATCAAGATCGACCGCTCCTTCATCACCGACATCCATAAGCGCCCGCGCAGCCAGGGCATCCTGCGCGCGATCGAGTCCTTGAGCGAAGCGCTCGGCATGACCGTGATCGCCGAAGGCCTCGAATCCTACGAGGAGCTCGCCTATCTCCAGGCCGCGACCAAGATCCGCTACGCCCAGGGCTATTACTTCTCGCGCCCGATCTTCCTGGAGGAGCTCAAGCTCGCGACGCCGGCCTCGAGCGAGTCGCGCGCCAGCGTCTTAAGCCGCCCGCACCAACAGAACCGCCAGGGCTATTCGCGGGCGAGCGGCTATCGAAGGTAGGGTGCGAGCCGCGCAACACACAGCGCTGTCGTCCCGGGGCGCGAAGCGAACCCGGGACCCATAACCACAGGGCGTGGTTTGGCGCTAAGACGGTCACTCCGAGTCCCCGTTATCACATCTCCCTGTGGCTATGGGTCCCGGATCGTCGCTTCGCTTGCCCGGGACGACAGCGGAGTATGGGGCGCAACCCAATTCCCCCTTTGAAATCGACGCCCTTTTGCTAATACACAGGCAGACTTCCCCCGGGATATGTCATGTCCGCCTCTTCCGCCTCGATCAGCGATCCCGCCTATCTCCGTGCGCGCGCGATGGAGACGCTGTTCGAGCGGCTGGAGAAGCTCTGCGAGGGCGCGATCGCGATCGACCGCGGCGGACGCGTCGTCTACGTCAATGAAAAATATCTCGCGGCGCTCGGTCTCAAGCGGACCTCCGAGGCAATCGGCCGGCCGATCGAGGAGGTCATCCCCAACAGCCTGATGCGCAAGGTGGCCGAGACCGGCGAGCCGATCCTGCTCGACATCATGGAGCTCGGCGGCGAGCAGCTGGTCGTGACGCGCATGCCAATCGAGGACGAGAACGGAACGGTGATCGGCGCGATCGGCTTCGTGCTCTACGACCATCTCGAAAGCCTGAAGCCCCTGCTCGCACGCGTCGCCCAGCTCGAGAGCGATCTGCGGCTGGCGCGGCGGCAATTGTCCAACGCCCGCGCGGCGCGCTTCACCTTCGCCGACTACGTCGGCACAACGCCCGGAATCGCGCAAGCCAAGCAGCTTGCAAGCCGCGCCGCCCGGCAGAGCGTCACCGTGCTGCTCACCGGCGAGACCGGAACGGGCAAGGAGATGCTGGCGCAGGCGATCCACAATGCCTCCTCGCGCGCGGAGAAGCCGTTCGTCAGCGTCAATGTCGCGGCGATCCCCGACACGCTGATCGAGTCGGAGTTCTTCGGCACCGCGCCGGGCGCCTATACCGGCGCCGACCGCAGGGGCCGCGAGGGCAAGTTCCGCATCGCCGACGGCGGTACGCTGTTCCTCGACGAGATCGGCGAGATGCCACTGCAATTGCAGGCCAAGCTGCTGCGCGTGCTGCAGGAGCGCGAGATCGAGCCGCTCGGCTCGGACAAGATCTCCAAGGTCGACGTGCGCGTGGTCGCGGCGACCAATGTGGATTTGCGCAAGCGCGTCAGCGACGGCGCGTTCCGCCCCGACCTCTATTACCGCCTGAACGTGCTCTCGATCGATTTGCCGCCGCTGCGGCAATGCCTGGATGATCTCCCCGACATCTGCGCCCGGCTGGTCGAGGACATCAGCGCCTCCGGCGATTACGTCAAGGCCAAGATCACGCCGAGCGCGCTTTCCGCGCTGGCGCGCTATGACTGGCCGGGCAACGTCCGCGAGCTCCGCAATATCCTGGAGCGGGCGCTGATCCTGAGCGATTCCGGCCGGTTGACCGGCGAGGATGTCGCCCGCATTCTTCCCGTCGGCTCCGAGGTCAGGCTCGCAGCATCCGAGCGTCCGGCCGGACCTGTGGTGCCCTATGCCGAAGCCGAGGCCGAGTTCGAGAAGCACACGCTCGAACAGGCGCTCGCCGCCAGCAACGGCCAGATCTCCGAGGCCGCCAGGATGCTGAAGATCTCGCGCGCGACCTTCTACAAGAAGCTCGCCAAGTTCGGCCTCGCCGCAGGGCCGACCCCTGTCTGAGTTTCGAGACAGTGGACTGTCCGGAGTCTCGGATTCCGGACATGGCGCCGAACGGCTCTGTCCAAGCGCCAATGCGGAAATTGCCGGGATTTAGGCCAGTTTACGCAAGCCAACAGCATCTGGCGCGGACCTTGCTCTTCGCTTTGCACAATGACGCATGCTGCACATGCGCATTTCGCAAATCAGGGAGGACGCAAGGATGAGTGAAGCGATCTCGGTCCATCAGCTTCAGGCGAAACAGCCCTCGCACGTCACGGTCGCCACCGCGAGCCTGATCGGCACGGCGATCGAGTGGTACGACTTCTTCCTCTACGGCACCGCCGCGGCACTGATCTTCAACAAGCTGTTCTTTCCGACCTTCGACCCCATGATGGGAACGCTGCTGGCGTTCGCGACCTATGCGCTCGGCTTCATCGCGCGCCCGCTCGGCGGCGTCGTGTTCGGACACTACGGCGACAAGATCGGCCGCAAGACCATGCTCTATCTGACGCTGCTGATCATGGGCGTGGCGACCGCGGCGATCGGATTCCTGCCGACCTACGAGACCGCCGGCATCTGGGCAGCGGTCCTGCTCGTCACCTGCCGCCTGATCCAGGGCTTTGGCCTTGGCGGCGAATGGGGCGGCGCGGTGCTGATGGCGGTCGAGCATGCGCCCGCGGACAAGAAGGGCTTTTACGGCAGCTGGCCGCAGCTCGGCGCGCCGCTCGGCCTCGTGCTCGGCACGCTGGTCTTCTCGGTGGTATCGGCGATGCTGACCGATGCGCAGCTGCTGGCGTGGGGCTGGCGCATCCCGTTCCTGTTCTCGATCGCGCTGGTGCTGGTCGGCCTGTGGATCCGCTTCACCATCGCGGAATCGCCGGAGTTCCAGAAGGTCAAGGATACCAAGCAGGAAGTGAAGATGCCGATCCTCGAGGCGATCAGGATGTATCCCAAGAACATCCTGCTCGCGATGGGCGCGCGCTTCGCCGAGAACGGCTTCTTCTACATCTACGCGACCTTCGTGCTCGCCTATGCCACGCAGTCGCTCGGCATGAACAAGCAGGACATGCTCAATGGCGTCTTGATCGGCGCGGCGATCGAGACCTTCACCATCCCGGCCTTCGGCGCGCTTTCGGACCGGCTCGGGCGGCGGCCGATCTACATTTTCGGCGCGGTGTTCTCGGCGCTGATGTCGTTCCCGCTGTTCACGCTGCTGGCGACCAGGAACCCGCAATATGCCTGGATCGCGATCGTGCTCGGCCTCGCCATCGGTCACGCCGCCATGTACGGCCCGCAGGCGAGCTTCCTGTCGGAGCTGTTCGGCACCAAGGTGCGCTACAGCGGCGTCTCGCTCGGCTACAACCTCGCCTCGATCTTCGCCGGCGCGCTGTCGCCGCTGATCGCGACGGGACTGATGACGGCCTACGCGCCGGCGACCTGGCCGATCTCGCTCTACATGATCGCGCTGGCGCTCATCACCATCGTCTCGGTCTATTTCGCCACCGAAACACGCAAGATAGTTCAGGGCTGAATGTCCTGATCACCTCGTCCATCGCGAGGAGCGGCCTGTTCCAGGGTCGTTCCTCGCGATAGGATCAACGCACAATAACGGCATACGGTCTAGGAGATCGGGAGGAACGCCGTGAGCCATCACCCAGCTCTGCCTTACTTGCGCAATTCCGAGAAGGGCAAGATCGTCACCGCGGCCGAAGCGGTCATGCTGATCCGTGACGGCGACACGGTCGCGACCGGCGGCTTCGTCGGCATCGGCTTTGCCGAGGAGATCGCGATCGCGCTGGAGGAGCTCTATCTCTCCCACGAGGGCGATGCCCCCTATACGCAGGGCAAGCCGCGCAATCTGACGCTGGTCTACGCGGCGGGCCAGGGCGACGGCAAGAATCGCGGCCTCAACCATTTCGCGCATGAAGGCCTGGTCCGACGCGTGATCGGCGGACATTGGGGCCTTGCGCCGAAATTGCAGCAGCTCGCGATCGCGGGCCAGATCGAGGCCTATAATTTGCCGCAGGGCGTCATCACGCACCTGTTCCGCGACATCGCCGCGCACCGGCCCGGCCACATCACCCGCGTCGGCATGGGCACCTTCGTCGACCCCCGGCACGGCGGCGGCAAGCTGAACGCGCGCACCACCGAAGACATGGTGGAGCTGATCACGCTACGCGGCGAAGAGTGCCTGCTTTACAAGACGTTTCCGATTCATGTCGGCATCATCCGCGCCACCACCGGCGATCCCGACGGCAACCTCACCATGGAGAAGGAGGCGCTGACACTGGAAGCGCTCGCCATCGCCATGGCGGCGCATAATTCCGGCGGCATCGTCATCGCCCAGGTCGAACGCGTCGCCGAGGCCGGCAGCCTCAATCCGCGCCAGGTCAAGATTCCCGGCATCCTCGTCGACTGCGTCGTGGTAGCGAAGCCGGAGAATCACTGGCAGACCTTCGGCACGCAATACAATCCGGCCTTCTCCAGCGAGATCCGTGTCCGCGCCGCCTCGCTGCCGGTCATGCCGGTCAGCGAGCGCAAGATCATTGCCCGTCGCGCCGCCCTGGAGCTGAAGGCCAACAGCGTCGTCAATCTCGGCATCGGCATGCCCGAGGGGATCGCCTCCGTCGCCAACGAGGAACGGATCATCGACCTGATCACGCTGACGGCGGAGCCGGGTGTGATCGGCGGCATCCCGGCGAGCGGTATCGATTTCGGCGCGGCGATCAACACCCAGGCGGTGATCGACCAGCCCTATCAGTTCGACTTCTACGACGGCGGCGGCCTGGATGCCGCCTTCCTCGGGCTCGCCCAGGTCGACCGTGCCGGCAACCTCAACGTCAGCAAGTTCGGGCCGAAGCTTGCCGGCGCCGGCGGCTTCATCAACATCAGCCAGAACGCCAAGGAGGTCATTTTCGTCGGCACCTTCGGGGCGGGCAAGCAGCGCATCGCGGTGAAGGACGGGAAGCTCGTCATTCTCGACGAAGCCAAGTCGCGCAAGTTCGTGGACAGCGTCGAGCACGTCACCTTCAGCGGCCCGTTCGCGGCCGCGCGCAAGCAGCGCACGCTTTATGTCACCGAGCGTTGCGTGTTCGAGCTCAGGCCCGACGGGCTCGAGCTCATCGAAGTCGCGCCCGGCATCGACATCGAGCGCGACATTCTGCGCCTGATGGACTTCAAGCCGCTGATGCCGCGCGAGCCGGCGCTGATGGACGATCGCATCTTCCGTGAGGGTCTCATGGATTTGCGCGAGCGCCTGCTCACCATCCCGCTCGACCAGCGCTTCACGCTGGACGAGCAGCAGAACCTGTTCTTCGTCAATCTCGAGCGCTATCCGCTACGCAGCAAGGCCGAGATCGACACCATCGCTGGTATCGTCGAAGCCAGGCTCGCTCCGCTTGGCCGCCGGGTCTACGCCATCGTCAATTATGACAATTTTTCCATCCTGCCGGAGCTGATGGACGATTATTCGGCGATGGTGCGCAGCCTCGTCGATCGCTTCTATTCCGGCGTGTCGCGCTACACCACGTCGGGCTTCCTGCGCATCAAGCTCGGCGAAGCCCTGGAGAGGCGCGGCGTCGCGCCGCACATTTTCGAAAGCGCGGACGAAGCGCAGTCGGATCGGCGTCAGGCCGAGGGAGCCGGCGATGCGCGGCCAGCCCAAAAATGATGCATGCTCGAAAGGTCGACGCGCTCGGCCGGAAGGTTCAATTGCAATGTTCGTAGCGTTATGCAAATCGCTGTTGCCGAGAAACGTTAAATCAGGAGGGACTATCGTGCGTCGATCACTCATCATAACAACAACCATTCTCGCACTCGCTGCGGGCACCTCCGCACAGGCCGACGATCTCAAGGTCGCGCTGATCTACGGCAAGACCGGTCCGCTCGAGGCCTACGCCAAGCAGACCGAGACCGGCCTGAAGATGGGCTTCGAATACGCCACCAAGGGCACGATGACCCTCGATGGTCGCAAGATCGTCATCATCACCAAGGACGACCAGGGCAAGCCGGACCTCGCCAAGGCCGCGCTCGCCGAAGCCTATCAGGACGACAAGGCCGATATCGCGATCGGCACGACCTCGTCGGCCGCGGCGCTCGCCATTCTCCCGGTCGCCGAGGAGAACAAGAAGATCCTGATCGTCGAGCCCGCAGTCGCGGACCAGATTACCGGCGAGAAGTGGAATCGCTACATCTTCCGCACCGCGCGCAACTCCTCGCAGGACGCGATCTCCAACGCGGTCGCGATCGGCAAGCAGGGCGTCACCGTCGCAACGCTGGCGCAAGACTATGCGTTCGGCCGCGATGGGGTCGCCGCCTTCAAGGAGGCGCTCGCCAAGACCGGTGCGACCCTCGCTGCCGAAGAATATGCCCCCACCTCGACCACCGACTTCACCGCAGTCGGCCAGCGCCTGTTCGACGCACTGAAGGACAAGCCGGGCAGCAAGGTCATCTGGGTGATCTGGGCCGGCGCCGGCAATCCGCTGGCCAAGCTGCAGGACATGGACCCGAAGCGCTACGGCATCGAGCTCTCCACCGGCGGCAACATCCTGCCGGCGCTCGCCGCCTATAAGGGCCTGCCCGGCATGGAAGGCGCGACCTATTATTTCTACGAGATCCCGAAGAATCCGGTGAACGACTGGCTCGTCGCCGAGCACCAGAAGCGCTTCAACGCGCCGCCGGACTTCTTCACCGCGGGCGGCTTTGCCGCCGCGATGTCCGTCGTCGCCGCCGTCACCAAGGCGAAGTCGACCGACAGCGAGAAGCTGATCACTGCGATGGAAGGCCTGGAGTTCGACACGCCGAAGGGCAAGATGGTGTTCCGGAAGGAAGACCATCAGGCGCTGCAGAGCATGTACGCCTTCAAGGTCAAGGTCGATCCGAACGTCGCCTGGGCCGTTCTCGAGCCGGTGCGCGAGCTGAAGATCGAGGACATGGACGTTCCCGTCCGCAACAAGCGCTGAACTTTTCTTGCTTCGCCTCTCCCGCTCTTGTCCGCCAAAGCCTCGGCGAAGGCGGATGCGGGAGAGGTCGGATCGCATCGTCAGATGCGATCCGGGTGAGGGCTTTCTCCGCTTGGGGGTTCTCGCCTGTGGAGACAACCCTCTCCCCAGCCCTCCCCCGCAAGCGGGGGAGGGAGCGCAGCTTGATCGCGGATATACCTCCATTCATCATTCGCCGGCCCCCATGACGCTGACCCTCGAAACACGCGACCTCACCATCCGCTTCGGCGGCCATGTTGCGGTCAACAGCGTGACCTGCACGTTCCGTCCGGGCGAGCTCACCGCCATCGTCGGCCCGAACGGCGCCGGCAAGACCACCTATTTCAATCTGATCTCGGGCCAGCTGCGCGCCTCGAACGGCAGCATCCTGTTCGACGGCACCGACATCACCCAGCACTCCGCGCCGATGCGAACCCGCGCGGGCCTCGGACGCGCATTCCAACTGACAAACCTCTTTCCGAACCTCACCGTGGAAGAGAACGTGCGCCTCGCAGTGCAGGCGGCGAACGGCACCCATTACGACATGCTGCGGCCCTGGATGGTGCGCCGCGACCTGATCGCCCGCGCCGACGCCATTCTCGACCAGGTCGCGCTCGGCAGCCGCCGCGGCGTCGCCGCGACCGCGCTGTCGCATGGCGACCAGCGCAAGCTCGAGGTCGCGCTGATGATCGCGCTGGAGCCAAAAGTCTTCATGTTCGACGAGCCGACCGCCGGTATGAGCATCGACGAGGTCCCAATCGTCCTCAACCTGATCGCACAGCTCAAGCAGGACAGGAGCAAGATCATCCTGCTGGTCGAGCACAAAATGGACGTGGTGCGCTCACTCGCCGACCGCATCATCGTGCTGCATAACGGCCAGCTCGTCGCCGACGGGCCGCCTGCCGAAGTGATCGCCTCGCCGATCGTGCAGGAAGCCTATCTCGGTGTCGCGCCCAAGACAGGGAGTGCGGCATGACCGATCTTTTAAGGCTCTCCGGCGTCCACACCCATATCGGTCGCTATCACATCCTCCAGGGTATCGACCTCGCGGTCCCGCAGGGGCAGACCACGATGCTGCTCGGCCGCAACGGCGCCGGCAAGACCACGACGCTGCGCACCATCATGGGCCTGTGGCAGGCCTCCAGCGGCGAGATCAGCCTCTCCGGCGACCGTATCGAGAGCCGCGCCACGCCCGACATCGCAAGGCTCGGTGTCGGCTACGTGCCGGAGAGCATGGCGGTGTTCTCCGATCTTACCGTGAAGGAAAACCTGGTGCTGGCGGCCCGCGACGGCCCGCTCGACGACACCCAGCTCGACTGGATTTTTGGTTTCTTCCCGGCGTTGCGCCGGTTCTGGCTGTCGCGCGCGGGAAGCCTCTCGGGCGGACAAAAACAAATGCTGTCTATCGCGCGCGCCATCATCGAGCCGCGCAAGCTCTTGCTGATCGACGAGCCGACCAAGGGCCTGGCGCCGGCGATCGTGATGGCGCTGATCGAGTGCCTGAAGGAGATCAAGCGCAAGGGTGCGACGATCCTCCTGGTCGAGCAGAATTTCTTTGCCGCCCGCGAGCTCGGCGACAACGTGCTCGTGATGGACAACGGCACCATCGTCCATCGCGGCGAGATGGCGGCGCTCGCCGCCGACGTGCCGCTGCAGGAGCGGCTGCTCGGCTTGAGCCTGGAGGCGCATCAGTGACTGACCTTGCCGCAACCGATCCGCTGCCGAAGCCGAAGCGCGATATCGCACCGATCCTGCTGCCGGTCGCGCTCGCCCTCGTGACGATCCCGCTGATCGGCTCGCCCAGCACCTGGCTGACGCTGACCGCGGCGAGCCTCGCCATGGGCATGATGATCTTCATCATGGCCTCGGGCCTGACGCTGGTGTTCGGCCTGATGGACGTGCTCAATTTCGGCCACGGCGCCTTCATCGCTGTCGGCGCCTATGTCGCGACCCTGGTGCTGGCGCCATTCGCAGCGTCCATTCAGGCGGATTCGCTCTGGATGAACCTCGCTGTGCTGGCGCCGGCCGCGCTGCTCTCGATGGCGGTGTCGGGCGCGCTCGGCCTCGTCGTCGAGCGCGTGCTGATCCTGCCGGTCTACGGCCAGCACCTGAAGCAGATCCTGATGACGACCGGCGGCCTGATCGTCGCCGAGCAGACGCTCTATGCGCTGTGGGGGCCACAGATCATCCCGATGCCGCTGCCGGCGTCGCTACGCGGCTCCTTCATCCTCGGCGACGTCGCGATCGCCAAGTACCGCGTGCTGGCGATGCTGATCGGCCTTGCCGTCTTCATCGCCATCCAGCTCGTGCTCAACCGCACCAAGCTCGGGCTCCTGATCCGTGCCGGCGTCGAGAACCGCGAGATGGTGGAAGCGCTCGGCTATCGCATCCGCCGCTTGTTCCTCGGTGTGTTCATGACGGGATCGGCGCTGGCCGGCCTCGGCGGCGTGATGTGGGCGCTCTATCGCGAGCAGGTCCATGCCTCCATGAGCGACGACCTCACCGTCTTGATTTTCATCGTCGTCATCATCGGCGGTCTGGGGTCGATCGGCGGCTGCTTCATCGGCGCGATCCTGGTGGCCATGGTTGCCAATTACGGCGGCTTCCTGGTGCCGAAACTCGCCCTCGTCTCCAACATCCTGCTGATGGTCGCCATTCTGATGTGGCGGCCGCGCGGCCTCTATGCGGTGACCAGCCGATGATGATCCTGTCAGGCGATCCGCCGCGTAGCCGGATCCTCACGCTCGTTCTTGTCATCATCATCCTGGCGCTGGCGTCGACGCCGTTCCTGTTTCCGGGTGCCAAGGCACTGAACGTCGCGGCCAAGATCTGCGTCTTCGCCGCGCTGGTCGCTTCCTACGACCTCCTGCTCGGCTATACCGGCTCGGTGTCGTTCGCCCACACCATGTTCTACGGCATCGGCAGCTACGCCATCGCCATCGCGCTGTACGGGATGGGCCCGAACTGGGCCGCGGTCGCCACCGGCATCGTCGTCGGCCTGCCGCTCGCGGCCCTGCTCGCGCTCGCGATCGGGCTGTTTTCGCTGCGGGTCGCCGCGATCTTCTTTGCCATGATCACGCTCGCGGTCGCCTCCGCCTTCCAGGTGCTGGCTTCGCAGCTGTCTTGGCTGACCGGCGGCGAGGACGGGCGCAGCTTCCAACTGCCCGAGTTGCTCCGCCCCGGCACGGTGCTGATCCCAAAGAGCCTGGTCGGCTTCGAGGTCAACGGCCGGATCCTGACCTTCTATCTGGTGTTCGCCATCTCGGCGTTGATGATCCTCGCGCTGCTCCGCGTCGTGAACTCGCCGTTCGGGCGCGTGCTGCAGGCAATCCGCGAGAACCGTTTTCGCGCCGAGGCGCTTGGTTTCCGCACGGTGTTCCACCTGACCTATGCCAACTGCATCGCCGCGCTGGTCGCTGCCAGCGCCGGCATCCTGAATGCGCTGTGGCTGCGCTATGCCGGTCCCGATACCTCGCTCAGCTTCTCGATCATGCTGGACATCCTGCTGATGGTCGTGATCGGCGGCATGGGCACGATCTACGGCGCGATCATCGGCGCTACCGTCTTCATCCTCGCCCAGAACTATTTGCAGTCGCTGATGGGCGTCGCCTCCACGGCGGCGTCGGAGGCCGGCCTGCCGCTGCTGCCGGGGCTGCTGCATCCCGACCGGTGGCTGCTGTGGCTCGGCCTGCTGTTCATCGCCAGCGTCTACTTCTTCCCGACCGGCGTGGTCGGGCGGCTGCGTAATCCCGCTGGCGACAAGACCGCCGGAAGTTCGCATTAACGCGCGATTAATGATGCAGTGCGGCGATTGCTGCGCCGTCCACACAACCGAGGCGCGATTCCCGCTCCGCTGCACACGGACGCGGTTGCGCAACTGGATTAATGCTTAGGTAACTGGATTTCCTAAGGTTTAGGCCATTTGTGCGGTGTATTCGTGTTCCTCCAGGGAGGGGGAATGCGCGAGGTTTTTTCCACGGTGGCAGCCGGAATGTCTCGAGCCGCAAGGAACGGCTGGGAGGCTTTGGCGCGAGGTGGTCCTGTCCTGTGGCTGACCCTGTGCGGCGTGTTGCTGGTCGCGGGCATCTTCGGTGTGACGGCCGTGGCCGTCGGTGAATTTCGCGAGCGCACCCTGGCCAACCGCGAGCGCGAGCTGGAAAACACGGTCCAGCTGATCGCCCGGCATTTTGATCAGCAATTCGAGGACTCCGACGTCGTCGCCGCCGATCTGATTGGTCAGATGAGCCTGACGGAGATCACCTCGCCGACGATGTTCCGCGAGCGCATGTCCGGAGCTGCGGCGAACCAGATGCTGCGCAGCAAGATCAGCTCCGTGTCTTACCTCGGCGATATCGCGATCTACGATGCCGACGGCGAGCTGATCAACTGGTCGCGGGCCCAGCCCCTGCCCAAGATCAACGTTTCGTCGCGGGCCTACTTTCAGACATTCAAGACCAATCCGCAGTCCGAACCGGTGCTGCTGGAATCAGTCCGCAGCTTCATCATCAACAAATGGACCACGATCGTAGCGCGCCGCTTGAACGGCGCGGACGGCACCTTCCTCGGCGCAATGGTCCGCCGGATCGATCCGGACAGCTACCAGCATTATTTCGCATCGGTCGCGCTGGCCGAGGGCACGGCCATCTCGCTATTCGATCGCGAAGGCAAGATGCTGGCGCGTTATCCGCATCATGAGGAGCTGATCGGACGGAGCTTCAAGGATGCACCGCTGATGCGGAAGGTGCTGACCAAGGGCGGTCAGCAGACGCTTCGCGTCAGGAGCCCGCTCGACGGCGAGGAGCGGCTCGGCTCAGCGGCGTCGCTGACGCATTTTCCGCTGGTCATCGTCGCCACCAACACGACAGTCGCGGCCCTGGCGGACTGGCGGCAGCAGACCGGCTTCATGGTCACGACCGCCGCGCTTTCGGCTGCCGTGATCGCGCTGATCCTTTATCTGATCATCCGCCTGATCAACCGGCAGAACCGCGAAGCGCAGGAACGGCTGGAAGCGGAGCGGCTGCGGCTCGACACTGCCTTGAACAACATGACGCAGGGGCTGATCCTCTACGACGCGAGCGGCACCATCGTCACATGCAACCGACGCTACGCCGACATGTTCGGCCTCACCCACGACGTCATCAAGCCCGGCTGTCACATCCGCGAGGCGATGTATCATCGCCAGGAGCGCGGCGCGTTTGACGGCGACGTCGAGGAATTTTGTGCGGACGTGATGAGGGTCGTCGCCGAAGGCACAGTCTCCACGCGAATTCATCAACTGGCCAATGGCCGCGCCTTCCAGGTCATCAACACCCCGCTCGCCCAGGGCGGCTGGGTCGCCACGATCGAAGACATCACCGATCGCCGCCACCTGGAACAGGAGCGCGATCGCAACCACACCTTCCTGCGCGAGATCATCGACTATATTCCTTCGCGGATCACCGTGAAGGATGCCCAAACGCGGCGCTACCTCCTGGCCAACCAGGTGGCCGAGCAACAGCTCGGCGAAACCCCTGACACGATCGTCGGCAAGAGCGCGTTCGACCTTTACCCGACGCAAGACGCCGAGATCATCACCCGGGACGACGACAAGCTGCTGCAATCGCCGAACGGCCTGTTCCTGGATGAGCACATCTGGAACACCCCGGCCACCGGACGGCGCTATATCACCTCGACCCGGATCGGCATCCGCGACAAGTCTGGCGAGCCGCGCTACATCATCAATGTCGTCGAGGACGTCACCGAGCGGCGGCGCGCCCACGAGAAGATCGCGCATATGGCGCATTACGATGCGCTGACCGATCTGCCGAACCGCACGCTGTTCCGCGAGCAGATCGAACGCGAGCTGGCGAGGGTCGCCGATGGCGGGCAGTTCGCGCTGCTCTACATCGATGTCGACGAATTCAAGGGCATCAACGATTCGCTCGGCCACCACGTCGGCGACGAGCTGTTGAAGGCGATCGCGGGCCGCCTCCGCGGCTGCCTCAAGCAGGACGATTTGATCGCGCGGCTCGGCGGCGACGAGTTCGCCGTGATCCAGACCGGCATCCAATCCCCTGCCGACGTGCTGGCCTTCGTGACACGGATCTACGAGGCGATCCGGCAGCCCTATCATTGTCTCGGCCATCAGCTCTCCACCGACGCGAGCATCGGTATCGCGCTTGCGCCGCAGGACGGCACCGATCTCGACCAGCTCATCAAGAACGCGGACCTCGCGATGTACGGCGCCAAGGCCGAGGGGCGCCGCACCCATCGCTTCTTCGAGCCGGAGATGGATGCCTGCGCCAAGGCGCGCCTCAGCATGGAGCAGGATCTGCGGCAGGCCCTGGTGAACGGCGGCTTCGAGATTCACTACCAGCCGCTGGTCGACCTGCGCACCAACGACGTGGCGGGCTGCGAGGCGCTGCTGCGCTGGCGCCATCCAGAACGCGGCATGGTCTCGCCGGCCGAGTTCATTCCCGTCGCCGAGGACACCGGCCTTATCAACGAGCTCGGCGACTGGGTGCTGCGCATGGCCTGCAACGAGGCCGCGACCTGGCCGTCGCATGTGCGCGTCGCGGTCAACGTGTCGCCGGTGCAGCTCAAATGCGACACGCTGGCGCTGCGGATCGCGGGCGCGCTCGCCGCCTCCGGGCTGGACCCGCGCCGGCTCGAGCTCGAGATCACCGAGGCCGTGCTGATCCGCGACGACGAAGCTGCGCTCTCGATCCTGCACCAGCTCCGCTCGATCGGCGTGCGCATCGCGCTCGACGATTTCGGCACCGGCTACTCCTCGCTCAGCTATCTCAAGCGCTTCCCGTTCGACAAGATCAAGATCGACCGCTGTTTCGTCGCCGACATCGCGGAGACGAGCGGTGCACCCGTGATCGTGCAGGCGGTGGTGAACATCGCGGCCGCCAGCAGCATGACGACGGTTGCCGAGGGCGTCGAGACCGAGGCGCAGCGCGAGATGCTGCGTGCGCTCGGCTGCACGCAGATGCAGGGTTACCTGTTCAGCCCGCCGAAGCCAGCCAGCGAGGTGCGGAAACTGTTCGGCTCGGGCGATGGCCTGCCCGGAGCCTTGCCAGTGGCGGCGGTGGCCTGATGCCGAAGCCAGGGAAGCCGTCAGGAAAGGTCTCGAACAAGACGTCGGCAGAAACGGTCGATGTCGCGGATTCCTATGCCGTGCGGCTGATGCAGCATCTGGTGGTGCCGACCTTCGTGATCGACCCCAAGCGCCGCGTCGTGATCTGGAACAGGGCCTGCGAGCGGCTGACCGGCCTCGCCGCATCCGAGGTGATCGGCACCAACAAGCACTGGCAGGCCTTCTACGAGACGAGGCGCCCCTGCCTTGCCGATCTCGTGGCACTCGATCGGCCGGAGCGGCTTCCGGAATTCTATTCAGAGTATGCCGCGCGCGGCCATAACGGGCTCGGCTTTTCCGCGGAAAACTGGTGCACGATGCCGAAGCTCGGCAGCCAGCTCTATCTCGCCATCGACGCCGGTCCGATCCACGACGAGGCCGGCCATCTGATCGCCGTGGTGGAGACGCTGCGCGACCTCACCGACCAGAAGCGCGCCGAGATGGCGTTGAAGGAGCTCGCGACCAAGGACGGGTTGACCGGCCTGTCGAACCGCCGCTCGTTCGACCAGATGCTGATGAGCGAATGGGCCCGCGCCCACCGCACGCAGAAGCCGCTGGCGCTGCTGTTCGTCGACGTCGATCATTTCAAGCTGTTCAATGACCACCACGGCCACCAGATCGGTGACGAATGCCTGCGCGCGGTCGCTTCGGTGGTCAGCCGGCATGCCGTGCGCCCGCTCGATCTCGCCAGCCGCTATGGCGGCGAGGAGTTCGCGCTGATCCTGCCGGACATGGATTGCGATACCGCCTGCGTCATCGCCGACGAGATCCGCTGCGCCGTCATCGCCTTGCGGATCGCCCACGGCGCCATCGGCGCCGGCGACCACGTCACCCTCAGCGTCGGGGTCGCCAGCCACATTCCCAGCGGAGCCGATGGCGGGCCCGACCGGCTGCTGGGCGCGGCCGACGAGGCGCTCTATGTGGCCAAACGCCTCGGCCGCAACCGCGTCATCTGCGCCGAAAAGGTGCTTGCCGAATTCGCAAGCCTCGGCCGGGAAGCCGCAGCGGTTCCGGGCCCTTTCCGGCGCAAAACCGCTTAAGGCGCAATGTGGCGAGAACCGGTTGCCCGCCCCGCGCCAATCGGCTAAATGAGCGAGCACTGCACCCGTAGCTCAGCTGGATAGAGCGTTGCCCTCCGAAGGCAAAGGTCACACGTTCGAATCGTGTCGGGTGCGCCAGTCCTGCGGCCGTTTCAGGCCGACGCTCACGTCAGCATCGCGACAATCGTCTGGAGCTGGTCGGAGGCGGACGAGACCAGTCCGTCATATGAGGTCTGGCCGTGCGCGGCGGCGTTCAGGATGCATTCGGCCACGGCCGCTTTCAGGCCGAACACCGATTGATGGGCCGGTACGCTCGCCATCACGGTCTCCAGCGCTTGACGCATCGTGTGAATGAGCTCGGAGCTGTATTGCATTGGCTGTCCTCCGTGCGCTCATATTAGGTCGCGTGACCATGCTTGCCACTCACAAGCCTGAGATTGCGCTTTGAACCGGTTGAGACCGAATGTCTCAATTCAAACGCCAGATGGCCGCATTGAGCACGCCGGCAAACGCGACCCAGGCTGCGTAGGGCACGAACAATGCGGCAGCCAGCCTGTCTCGTGATGCCTCGAGACCGATATAGGTCACGATCGCGACGAACAGGCCGATGAGGATGACGAGCGCAGCGCCGATCTGGTGCATCGTGAACATGACCGGAGACCAGATGAAATTGAGCGCCAGTTGCGCAGCCCAGGCCAGCATCGCCTTGCCCCCGGGCTCACGGCGAAAGGTCCGCCAGCCCGCGATGGCGATCATGATGTAGAGCAGGGTCCAGGCCACCGGGAACGCCCAGTTCGGTGGCACGAAAGCCGGTTTGGCGAGGCCGGCATACCACTCTCCGGGGAGATTGGTCGCACCGATCAGCCAGCCGATGCCGACCACCCCCACCACGAACAGCAACAGCTGCAGCATCCATCACCTCGCGCATCTCATCGCGCAATTGTATCATCCTTCCATGAGCGAATCCGACACGGTGACCGGCGAAGCCTCGCCCGTCCGCAAGATCATCCATATCGACATGGATGCATTCTATGCGTCGGTGGAGCAGCGGGATGATCCGGAGCTGCGCGGCAGGCCGGTCGCGGTCGGAGGCTCCGCGGAACGCGGCGTCGTCGCGGCCGCCAGCTACGAAGCGCGCCAGTTCGGCGTTCGCTCCGCGATGCCATCGGTCACTGCGAAGCGGCAGTGTCCCGATCTGATCTTCGTCAGGCCGCGCTTCGAGGTCTACAAGGCGATCTCCAGGCAAATCCGCGACATCTTTGCCGAGCACACGCCCATCATCGAACCCTTGTCGCTCGACGAGGCCTATCTCGACGTGACGGAGAACCTGCAAGGCATCCCGCTGGCGCGCGACATCGCGCTGAAGATCCGCGGGAAGATCAAGGCCGAGACCGATCTCAACGCGTCGGCGGGCATCTCCTACAACAAGTTTCTGGCCAAGCTCGCCTCCGACCATCGCAAGCCCAACGGTCAGTTCGTGATCTCGCCGGAGATGGGACCGGCTTTCGTCGAGACGCTGCCAGTCGGCAGGTTCCACGGCATAGGCCCCGCGACAGCTGCGAAGATGAACGCGCTCGGCCTGTTCACCGGTCTCGACATCCGCAACCAGACGCTGGAGTTCATGAATGCGAATTTCGGCAAGTCGGGCGCCTATTACTACTGGATCTCGCGTGGCGTCGACGATCGGCCGGTCCGGGCCAACCGGATCCGCAAGTCCATCGGCGCGGAGACCACGTTCTCGGTCGACCTTGCCGAATATGGCGCGCTGGCGGCCGAGCTCAGGCCTCTCGTCGACAAGGTCTGGCGGCATTGCGAGGCGACCGGCAATCGCGGCCGCACCGTCACGCTGAAGATCAAGTTTGCCGACTTCGAGATCATCACGCGCAGCAGGTCTGTCGCAGCGGCCGTCGCGGGGCAGGACGATCTGGAGCGGCTGGCCTGCGGCCTGCTCGAAGGCGAGATGCCGCTACCCAAGCGCGTCAGGCTGCTGGGTGTCTCGCTGTCCGCGCTCCAGATCGGGGACGAGGCGGAGCCGCAGCTAACCTTGGGCATTTGAACGAGGCCGGCAGGTCTTCGGCGAACGCGACATCTTTATCCGCGACGCGGCGCAAAACCTGTCGTAGAGACACCAAAACACGATTTTTCGCGATTGATGCTGGAATGCTTGCCTTATTGATACGCCTCGGATTGCGCTTCGAAGACCGCATTGAGGAGCGCCGGTTTGTCGACCAATACGTCCGAGGCAGTCTCGGCTGGACGCAGATCGCGATGCTGCTCGGCGCCGCCACCTATGCCGGCTACACCCTCTGGGACTGGGTGCTCTATCCCGAAGTCGTTCCAACCACGCTGGCCATCCGTGGCGGCACCGCCCTGTTCGTGCTGCTCCCGCTGACCGCGTTGCTGTCACGGCGCTTGATGAAGCCATGGGCGGAGACGATTTTCCTCGTCTACTGCGTCATTCCCGGCTGCATCCTGCCGAGCATCTATCTCGTCCTGCCGTCGGGCTTCACCTTTGCCGCCCCCGGCATGATGATGATCATCCTGTTCGTCTCCACCATGCTGCCATTACGAATCGGCTCACTGGCGATTTTCTGCCTGCTGTCTTGGCTGGCGCTGCTGGTCGCCGAGACGTTCGCACCGACGATGCCGATGGGCCTGAGATTTATCAATCATTCTCTCGTCGGCAACGCCTACGCATTATCGCTCTATGCCGTGGCCGCGCGCGAATACCGGGCGCGAAAGCAATTCCGAACGTCGGAGGCGCTGCAGCGGGAAAAGGAACGCTCGGAGAAATCGCTGCGCGATTTGCGCGCGACCCAGGAGCATCTGGTGCAGGCGGAAAAGCTCGCCTCGCTCGGTCGATTGGTCGCCGGTGTCGCTCACGAGGTCAGCACCCCGCTTGGCCTCGCCCTGACGACCTCGACGGCCATGCAGACCGATCTGCAGACAATGGCCGACGCATTGGGCGGAGCGTCGGTCCGGCGATCCGATCTGACCAAGGGAATTGACAGGCTCAAGCAGGGGCTCGACCTGACCTTCGATAACCTGCACCGCGCATCCGAGATGGTGCACAGCTTCAGGCAGGTCGCAGTCCACCAGGCCGATGAGGACCGGCGCTCGTTCGAGCTTAAGGATTGGCTGGCTGAGCTGATGTCCAAGCTTGGGCCGCTGCTATCGCACCATGCTCTGGCGGTCGACGTCCAATGCCCGGCGGGCATCAAGCTCAACAGCTATCCGGGAGCACTTGCGCAGGTGATCGGCAATCTCGCCCTCAATACCGCGGGGCACGCGTACCCGGACGAGAGAGGCGGCAGATTCGCGATCACAGTCAGCCAGCCGGACGCGAAACGGGTCCGCCTGGTCTGCGCCGACGACGGCGTTGGGATACCCGAGGAATTGCAGGCGCAGATCTTCGATCCGTTCGTCACGACCGGCCGCGAGAGCGGACATGCCGGCCTCGGGCTACACATCGCGTTCAATTTGGTGGCCTCGTCGCTGAACGGGCGCCTGCGCCTCGAGAACAGGACGGGTCCAGGGACTCAGATCGCGATCGAGATCCCGATCGAAGCATGAAACTGCGACCGCTGGAGCCGCCTCGGAAAGCGCGCGGCCGACGGTGACGGGATTTTCAGC
Organism: Bradyrhizobium sp. 25ACV; assembly: GCF_054863005.1. Lineage (NCBI taxonomy): Bacteria > Pseudomonadati > Pseudomonadota > Alphaproteobacteria > Hyphomicrobiales > Nitrobacteraceae > Bradyrhizobium > Bradyrhizobium sp. 25ACV. The sequence goes on along the minus strand of NZ_JAVAYO010000005.1, from coordinate 478,377 downwards.
CCGCCACCGATGAAACTCGACCCGCTCGGGGGCAATCAATGCCTCACGTGCTCGAACACCACGATCACGCCGGTCGGCTCGGGCTCGTGCGCCATCAGGCGCGTCAGGTCGGAATCACCCCAATCGGCGAGGCTGACGACTTCGCCGCTCTGGCGATCGGCACCGAGCGATGGTGTGGGCTCGAGGACCTTGAGGCCCATCTCGTCGACGAAGAAGGTATGCTCGCCGAACATGCTGTTGAGCTGCGGCATGGCCGGATGTTCGTCGGGCAGCACCTGAGCGCCGAGTTGGTTGACGGTCTGCTTCACCTGTTCGGATGTGAGCTTCATGAGCTGCTCCGTTTCTGTGTCCGGTTTCGTTGGCCTGGGCGGGAGCACGCGTTCCCTGCGCCTTTGTCCGCCTGGCTCGACTCCGAACAGGTGCTGCGCACAAATGTTCCCAAAAAATGTATTTCGTGATCGCGCGTTGCATCTGCCGCGCTCGCGGCACGAGATCGCCACAGGATGCACACGATTTATCGGGGGGACCTGCTACTCGCTGCGGCTTTCACCGACCGAGAGCGCGCAGATGCGTGACAGATATGTGTAGGGCAGGCCGGTCTCCTCGGCCCAAGCATTGAACTGCGCCTGCACCTTGGCGAGATCGCCCTTCGACTTGACCGCTTCGGCAATGTCGAGACCGGCATCGCGCAGGCAAGCCACCACGTCTCCTGAGGTCACAAAGCCGTCCCACCCGACGAAGCGCAGCAGCATCTGCCCGGTATTGCCGCCGAGCCGGCTGCCGCGCTTGGTCATGAGATCGAGCAGGCCGATCTCGTCGGACGAGGGCCACTTCGCCAGAAACTTGCCGAAGCTGCCGTGCTCCTTCGCGATCTCCTGCACGAAGGCGGCGTTGTCGCGCACCGACATGATCTTGGCACCGTTGCGCACGATGCGCGCATCGCGCAGCAGGCCTTCCCAATAATCCTCGGGCTGGAAGGTGAGCTTGGCCGGCTGGAAATGCAGAAAGGCGTCTTCGAAGCCGTCCCATTTCGTCTCGATCACGCTCCAGGCAAAGCCGGCGCAAAACACCCGCCTGGTCATTTCGGCAAGGACGCGGTCGTCGCCGAGCTTGGCCAGCCGCTTGAGGTCCGGCTTTGCCGGCATCAATTTCTCCAGCGCCTTGGGCCCGCCCTTGCGCTTCTCAGCGCGGGCACGAATGGTCTTGAAGGAGGTCATGCGGACATCCGCGTCGATGGATCGTCAAGTCACCAGAATTGGCTCAAGAGGTCCAGCACCGCGGAGGTGAAGTCCGTGATGCCGGCGCGCCAGGCGCACGTGGTCGGGTCCTCGGCCAAGGACGTCGCCGCCCGCAAGCGGGAGCGGATGGATAGCGGTTGATTTCATCTCAAAGTTGTTATTGGATGCCGCTGCCAGTGAAGCGGCCTCAGTCACCGCCTCGCGGGGACTGTGGTTTATCTTCGCAATCCCGGTTGCAACCCGGCTCGCATCGTCATCCAGACTGAGCAGAACGACGAGCGGCGTCGCGACCCAATAATGTGACCTATTCTTGCAATGTCCTTTGTCTCCGTGGCGTTCCTCGGTCTGGTGCCCGCGACCTTCCTGCTCTACCACGCCACCTCCAGGCTCGCGCTCCAGAATGTCATCATCCTGGCGGCAAGCTACGTCTTTTATGGCTGGTGGGACTGGCGTTTTCTGCCTCTGCTGGTCGGAATTTCCGTCGTCAACTATGCCGCGGCGATTCTGATCGCCGCGACCCCTCACGAGCACACCCGAAAGCTTCTGGTCTTTTCCGCGGTCGCAGTGGCGATCATCGTTCTCGCGATATTCAAGTATTTCAGCTTCTTCGTCGATTCGTTCGTGACGATTGCACAACGCGCGGGTCTCAATCCGAACCTGCCGACGTTGCGCATCATCCTGCCGCTGGGCATTTCCTTCATCACCTTCCAGGGCATCGCCTATGTGGTGGACGTTTATCGCGGCAAGCATGTCGCGGAGAGAGACCTCGTCAAGTTTCTCGCCTTCAAGGCGTTCTTCCCGCAACTCGTGGCGGGACCGATCGAAAGAGCCAGCAATCTCCTGGACCAATTTTCGAAGCCGCGACAATTCACGGCTGATCATGCCGACCGCGCACTCTGGCTCCTGATTTACGGCTACGCCATGAAGGTCGTGGTGGCGGACAGCCTGGCGGTAATCGTCGACACGCTCTTCATTCCGGATCAGCCCTTTGGCTGGTCGGTCGTGCTCGCCACGATCGCCTTCGGCATCCAGATCTACACCGATTTCAACGGATACAGCCTGATCGCAAAAGGCGTCGCGCTTCTGTTCGGCTTCGAGCTGACGTGGAACTTCCGCTACCCCTACTGGTCGGTATCGATCAGCGAATTCTGGCGGCGCTGGCACATCAGCCTCAGCACATGGCTACGGGACTATTTGTACATCTCGCTCGGCGGAAACCGTCGCGGCGAGGCCATCACGAACCGGAATTTGATGCTGACCATGGCTTTGGGAGGCCTCTGGCACGGCGCGTCGTGGACATTCGTGCTTTGGGGACTGCTTCATGGCACCGTGCTTGCGCTATGGCGCAAATTGCCCGGCGGAGACGAGCCCCCTTCGAAAGTCGCCCGCGGCGCCGGCTGGGCCGTCACCATGCTGGTCGTATTCGTCGGCTGGTTCCTCTTTCGCGCGGCAAATTGGAATTTGCTGGTGGGCATGCTCAGCGCGCTCAAGAACTGGGAATGGGCCCCGGTGCACAGTGCCGTCGCGCTCGCGATTCTATCGCTGTCGGCCCCGCTGATGTTGCTGGAATGGCAACTGCAGTCGCACGGGGACTATTTCCTGATTCGCCGACCTGCATGGATGAAGTATCCGCTGTTTGCGGCCCTGGTGGCTGTGACGATCGCGGCGTCCGGGCACGTCAACGCAACCTTCATCTATTTTCAGTTCTAGGCCATGCCGAAACGCACGATCCAGGCGATCATGAAGTCGCCGCTGACCAATGCGCTTCAGCTTGTCGCGCGCAAGTTCGTTCCGGTCGCCGTCTTGACGGCTCTCATCCTCGGAATCGCGAATTTCATCTATCGGCAGAGCAACCACCAATGGTCTCGCGGAATCGAGACCTACATCGTCCTCGAGCAGATCAGGCGTTCCGAGCGGCTGCCTGCATCCGATCTCGCCTTTCTCGGCGACAGCTCTTGCCTGTTTGGGGTTCACGTCCCGACCTTGTTGCACGCGTTTCCGGGATCCGACGTCGAGGCGTTCTGCACCATCGGCTATGTTGGCCCGGATGGCTACGCCGCCATGCTCGACAAGATGATCGCCCGCGGACGCCAGCCCAAGAAACTCGTTCTGGTGTTCAATCCGATCCAGTTCGAGCGCGATCCAAGATGGAATGAGTGGCCGACCTTCATCAGGACCGACCGTTTTGAAGTTCCTTCCGGCCTGACGTTTCCGGCCGGCGGTCTCGAATACATCCGACTGCTGATGGAGCGGGCCGTGTACACCCCGCTTCCGGGCGCCTATGCGATTTACTACGGCGGCAAGGACCAGTTCATTTCGACCATATGGAGCGAGCACGGTAGCGCCATCGACCCCAACCGAATGCTTGATATGCCTTCGCTGGGGGCCTTCAGGGCCACGCTGCCCGGCCACGTTCTTCTCAAGCCGCTCCCCGCCTCAAAACCGTTCGTGATGAACGCGGAATTCGAGAAGGCGCTCGACTCCCTGTCCGTAACGCTTTCGAAGCTTGACCGGTCAAAGGTCTATCTCGTGATCTCGCCGGTCAATTCCGTCAATGCTCAGGGCGGCCCGCAGAGCTTCCACACCGAGGCAGGCAAGAGGATTGCGGCTCGACTTGGCCTCGATCAATCGCAATTCCTGGATACCCCGGACGTCATGCTGGACATCCTGTATGCGCGTTATCCGGCGCATTTGCATCGATGGGCGCGGATGATCTACACCGAGCAACTTGCCAAGACCCTGGCTGACCGGAGAATCCTGGGACAATCCGCCGGCGACTGAGTCGTCCGCTGGCGCGCGCCGGCGCGTCCTCATGAGATGGTGGATTTTCGCGCTCGCTAACGCGACAAGCGCTTCGCGAGGTGGACAGACTGCCAATCTCCCAGTCCAGTATCCCTGAAACCTGCTTTCTTCGCCAGGCCGCGCATCTCGGCATTCGTCCGGGCCGTCTCGGCGGCGATCATCTCGTGGCCGAGATCGACCGCGCGCGTCTCCATCGCCGTCATCATCTGAAGGCCAAGGCCCATGCGCTGGAAGGCATCGGCGACCGAGATGGCAAATTCGCCGTGCCGAACGGCCGCGTCATAGGCGTATCGCGCTTCGCCGATGATCCGGCCGCGGCCCTCATGCCTGAGTTCGGCGAGCAAGGTGAAGTGGTCGAGGCGGTCGGACTTGGCGACGCACTCGGCCGCGATCTCGGAGAGATCGGTTCGCGCGCCCATGAAGCGCTTGCTACGCGATGTCGTGGAAAGGCCGGTGAAATAGACCGAGAGGCTCTCGACATCGGATTCGCTGGCGGTCCTGATGCAGACCATGCCCTTCGTTTCGGCCAGTTCGACCGGCTCGACGACGGCTCCCGGAAACAGCTGTGACATGCGTGATGCTTTCGGCAGGTTGCTGGGACTTGCAGACCTAGCCGAGGCCGCGCACCTTCCGCTTGGACGGAGCTGCCAATCATGCGGATGAAAACGAACAGCTCGTTTTGATGTGCCGCGCGTCACACACGGGAGAGCGAAGGCACCTCCTCGGGTACGATCGCCTGAAGGCCGCCGAAGCGGCGCTCGCGGCCGTGGAAGGAGGCCAAGGCGGCGGCGAGATCGCTGGCGTCGAATTCGGGCCACATCCGCTCGGTGAAGTGCAGCTCGGCATAGGCGCCTTCCCAGAGCAGGAAGTCCGACAGCCGTTTCTCGCCCGAGGTGCGGATGATGAGATCGACGTCGCGCAGGCCGGCTTCGCCGGTGACGAGCTGCGAGAAGGCTTCGCGGGTAAGGCTCGTCAGCGCGGCCGCCTTCGCCGCGGCGTTGAGGATGGCGTCACGCGCGGAATAGTCGACGGCGATACGCAGGTGCAGCGTCGAGCCTTCAGCGGTCGTCTCTTCGGCGCGCGTGATCGCGTTGGCGATGCCGTCAGGCAACCGGTCGCGGCGGCCGATCACGGTGAGGCGCACGCCGTTCTTGACCAGGCTCTGCACCTCGTTGGCGAGATAGAAGCGCAGCAAGGTCATCAGCGCCGCGACCTCGGCCTTCGGCCGGCGCCAATTGTCGGTGGAGAAGGCATAGAGCGTCAGGGTGCCGATGCCCTGTTTTGGTGCGGCCTCGACGATGCGGCGGATGGTTTCGACGCCGGCCTCGTGGCCGCGGACGCGCGACAGGCCGCGCCGCGTCGCCCATCGCCCGTTGCCATCCATGATGATGCCGACATGAAGCTTCTCGTTGCGGGACGCAAGTTCACTTTGCATTGCAAAGTCTCCGGTCAAAAAGGGGGAGGATCAGGTCGAGACGATACCGAGGCGGCCGAGCGGCGGTGCCTCGCGGCCGGCGGCTTTCGCAGCGTCGCGCACCAGGCGCTCGAGCACGGCGAGATAGTCGAGGAAACGGCGGCGCCCGGTCTTGGTGAGGCGGCAGGTGGTGTGCGGGCGGTTGCCCTCGTAGCCCTTGGTCACCTCGACGAGGCCTGCTTCCTGCAGCACGCCGAGGTGCCGGCTGAGATTGCCGTCGGTGAGGCCGCAGAGCTGCTTGAGGTCGGCGAATGCCAGCCCCTTGGGATGCGCCATCAACGAGGTCAGAAGCCCGAGCCTCGCCTTCTCGTGGATCACGCGGTCGAGCCCTTCATAGGAGAAGGGCGCGCTGTCAGTCTTCGACATCATGGTCTCCGGATGCGACATAGAGAATGCCCGCCATCACCGACTGCCCGATCACGAAGGGCAGGCCCATGGTCCACGGCGACAGCGTGTGCGTCTGGCTCGCGAGCACCACCACGGCGAAGCCGGACACGAAATACCAGGCACCGGCGAGCGCGACGGTGCGCGGCAGCGAGCGGACGGAAGCGAAAATGCCGAGCGACACCAGGATCTGCCATAGGCCCGGGAGCAGCCAAAGCGTCTCGCCCGCGAACTTCCACATCACCACCGCGAGCAGCACGCCGGCAACGCCTGCGGGCAGGAACTGCTCGACCGCCTGGTGGATCATGGCATCGGCCAGACCCGAATGATGGCGGTGCGAACGCGCACGCATTTCGATCCCGATGATCAGGCCAGACAGCGCGGCGGCCATGAACCAGCCGAGGAAAAAGCCGAGCGGCTCGCCGGTGGGATCGCCCAACAGCCAGAATTGCAGGATCGCGGTGAGCAGCGCGACAGCGCCGGTCGCGGCCATCGTCGCGGGGCCATAGCCGCGGAACGCCGTACCAGCCGCAATCTGGCTGCGAATCGCCACGATGTCGGCCAGTGCCTTGTCGAGATCGCGCAACGCCAGAACCTCGCTCCGCCCGTGTTTCCGGGATTGCTCGTCCCGTTACTTTGTAATGCAAAGTATATGGCATTGCAAAGCAAACGCAAGCCCGAAAGTCGCCGCGAGAGATACCGCCGGCCCAGACAACTGCCGGTTGCGCACCCGCTACTCCCGTAGATAAGATGCAGTCCAAAAGCGTTCCGGGGGCTGGTATGTGGCTTAAGTCATTAATTCTCGCATCTTTGTTTCAGGTAGGTATCGCCGGAGCTGCGAATGCGGCGGGACCGTTCGGAAGCGTCAATGTCGGCAACTGGATCGGCGGCGCCTTCAGCAACGACCAGACCGGCGCCTTCTCCCATTGCGCCGCGACGACACCCTATGCGAACGGCGTCATCCTCGTCGTAAGCCAAAATTCCGCCGGGACCTGGTCGCTCGCCTTTGCGAGTCCCAGTTACCACTTCAACAAGGGTGAGAACGCTGCAATCGACGTGACCTTTGACGGGCGGGAGCAGGCCCGGCTGTACGCGACGGCGTATCAGTCCAACATGCTCACGGCCATCATGCCACTCAACGTCGTGCGTACGTTTCAGAAGGCCAGCCTGATGGTCGCAACAGCCGGCCGCGCCGTGCTGAATTTCGATCTGACATCGACCGGGCCGGTGATCGCGGCATTGGCCAATTGCGTGAGCAAGGTGAAAGCCGACGGGCTCGACAAGGCCGGCGACTTCACCAAGGTTGCGGCGAAGCCCGCAGCGGCCGGCGACAAGCAAGGTGCGCCTGCCGCCAAGCCGGGACGAACCGGGACCTTTACCGGCACCGGTTTTGTGGTCAGTCCCAACGGACATGTCGTCACCAACAGCCACGTGATCGATAGCTGCACCGGAGATATCAAGGGCAATCTCGCCGGTGAGGCCGCGATGGTTCTGCGCGTTGTCTCCAGCGACGCGACCAACGATCTCGCGCTGCTGCAGGCGCCGGCGACGGCAGTGTTCAAGGATTTTGCGAAGATCCGGGACCGCTCGATGCACTCCGGCGATCCAGTGGTGGCCATCGGCTTCCCGCTGCACGGCTATCTCTCCTCCGACCTGACCGTGACGACGGGAATTGTCAGCTCACTCAGCGGCTTCCGCAATCACACCGGACGTTTGCAGATCAGCGCGGCTGTTCAAGCGGGCAACAGTGGGGGCCCCTTGTTCGACCTGTCCGGCCAGGTCGCAGGCATCGTCGTTGCCAAGCTCAACGCGCTCAGGATGATCAAGGAGACCGGGCAGCTGACGGAGAATATCAACTTCGCCATCAAGACCGGCGCGCTGCGCGACTTCCTCGACAACTCCGTGGTGCCATACCAGACCGCGGAGCCCAAGGGCGAGCTGAAGACTGCCGACATCGCCGCCAACGCCCGCGCCTACACGATGCTGATCTCGTGTACCGGCACGGAACAGGCGGACGCGAAGCGGTAAACCGGTGTGCTCTCAATACGGAGCGACGGGCCGCACGCGCCGCGGCGGCCGCGGTTGCGCCGGCAGCCCCTGGCCGTAGGCGAAGCGCGGATTGCGATCGCAATACAGCAGCCGGCCGGACACGCTGGCCTGGCATTGTTCATAGGTGTTGTAGCTGCATTCGCCGGGATAATCATAGTCGCCGCCCTGGGCGCACCATGGATAGTCGCGCGCGGCCGCGGGCGTGACGGTGGCGAAGCCGGCCAGGACCGCCGCACTGAACGTCATCAGCACCAAATGCATCTTGCGCATGATCCAACTCCTATCTAGCTGGCCCGAGATACGGCGCCATCTATCATCAGGTTTCGCAGCGCCATTTTATTCCAGATCAACGAAACAAGACACGCAAGAAAAAAGCCCTGCCAGACGGCAGGGCTCCTATCCTCACGATCACAAGACCGCTACTCGACCTTCAGGCCGGCGAACTCGACGACCTTCTTCCACTTCTCGGTCTCGGCCTTGATCTCCTCGCCGAACGCCTCGGGCGTCTGCGCCCGCGGCTCGCCGCCGAGCTCGACCAGACGCTTGGCCATGTCCGGCTCCTTGATCACCGCGTTGACCTCGGCGTTGAGCTTGGCGATGATTTCCTTCGGCGTGTTCTTCGGCGCGCCCATGCCGAACAGTGCGCTGGCCTCATAGCCCTTGACGGTGTCGGCGATCGGCTGCACGTCCGGCAGCTGCGCCGAGCGTTCCGTGGTGGTGACGCCGATGGCGCGAAGCGAGCCGGAGCGGATGTGCTGGATGATCGAAGGCATGTTGTCGAAGATCACCTGCACCTGGCCGGCGAGCATGTCGGTGATCGCGGGCGCAGCGCCGCGATAGGGCACGTGCTGCATCTTGCAGCCGGTCATGGCCATGAACATTTCGCCGGACAGATGCACCGAGGTGCCGTTGCCGGACGAGGCCATGTTGACCTTGCCGGGATTGGCCTTCACGTATTCGATGAACTCGGCAACGTTCTTGGCCGGCACGTCCTTGTTGACGGTCATCACGTTCGGCACGCGCTGGAACGAGGCGACCGGCGCGATGTCGCGCACGAAGTTGAACTTCAGATTGGTGTAGAGCGAGGCGTTGATGTAGTTGGCCGGATTGACCAGCTGCAGCGTGTAGCCGTCGGGCTCGGCATTGACGACCGATTCGGTGGCGATATTGTTGCCGGCACCCGGCTTGTTCTCGATCACGAATTGCTGGCCGAGCTTTTCCGACAGGCGCTGGCCGATCAGCCGCGCCAGGATGTCGGTGGCCCCGCCCGGCGGATAGCCGACAACCCATTTCACCGGGCGGGCCGGATAATCGGCGGCAAAGGCCTTCGACAGCGGGGTGGCTGCAAGCGGACTGGCGGCGAGCAGGCCCAGCGCGGTACGGCGAGTGATCATCTCAAGGGTTCTCCCAACGTGTTGTTCTTGAAGCCAGATAGCTTGATGCCGGCGTCGGTGGGGTTGTAACAAAGCTTGCCGCAGGCGCAAAGTGCGCGGGGCGCATCGCGACGAAAGGATAAGGCATGGCGGTCAAGGTCGAAGCCCTCGATCATCTCGTCATCAACGTCGCCGACGTCGCGGCTACCGCGGAGTGGTACCGCAGGATTCTGGGCATGGAAGTCAAGGTGTTCGACCCAGGCGGCGGCAAAGCGCCGCGGACTTCGCTTCACTTTGGTAACCAGAAGATCAATGTCCGGCCGCGCGATGCCGACAAGGTGGAGTGGTTCACTGCGGACCACCAGACCGCCGGCAGCGAGGATCTCTGCTTCCTCACCTCCGCCACGCCCAATGAGGTGGTGGCGCATTTGCAGGCACACGGCGTCGCGATCGAGGAAGGCCCGGTTCCCAAGCAGGGCGCGCGCGGCACACTGCGCTCTGTCTATTGCCGGGATCCGGACGGCAGCCTGATCGAGATTTCATCGTACGAGGATTGAGGAGGCCGGGCGCTACACACTCCATCGTCATGCTCGGGCTTGTCCCGGACATCCACGTTCTTCGAGCGGCAAGACGTGGATGGCCGGGTCAAGCCCGGCCATGACGGAGGAGAGAGTGCGCGCGCCTCGCAAGGCATGATGCACTCATGCCCCTCCCCTGATTTGCTCGCCGCGCCGTGCGATGGCAGGAAAACGCAATCATCCAAAGACAGCCGCCATCAAGATGCAGGCTGCACGGGGAGGAGCCATGTCACTTCACCAGACCGCAGCCGGGATCGTCGGCCCATTCGACGGGCTCGACGTACCCTGGCTCTTGAGGATGCGCGCCGAGGTGCGGCGTGATCATCCGTTCCTGATCTGGGCGCCGTTCGACGCGCCGGCGCGGCGCTGGAGCTATGGTGAATTTCACGAGCGGGTCGGCGCGCTCGCGGCAGGGCTGGCACGGCGCGGCGTGAAGCCGGGCGAATATGTGCTCATTCATCTCGACAATTGCATCGAGGCGCTGCTGGCATGGTTTGCCTGTGTCGAGCTAGGCGCCATCGCGGTCACCACCAACACCCGCTCGGCGCCGGCCGAGATCGCGTATTTTGCCGATCATTGCGGCGCGGTCGCCGCGATCACGCAGCCGGCCTATGCGGAGATTGTCGCGCAGAACTGCCGCAACATAAGCTGGATGGCGGTGACCTCGCATGATGCGGGCGCAGCGCCCGCACACGGCGTCTCGCGCGGCGACAGTTTTGAATCCCTGTTCGCCGACAGTGCCGACCGCCCCAGGCGCCCGGCCGACCCGCTGGCGCCGTGCAGCGTGCAGTACACTTCGGGCACGACCTCGCGCCCCAAGGCCGTGCTGTGGACCCACGCCAACGCGCTGTGGGGCGCCAAGATCAACGCCGCGCACGAGGACCTGCACGCCAGCGACGTGCACCAGGCCTATCTGCCGCTGTTTCACACCAATGCCCTCGCCTACTCCATGCTGGCGACGCTGTGGGTCGGCGCCACCTGCGTGATCCAGCCGCGCTTCTCGGCCAGCCGGTTCTGGGGCGTCGCGCGCGAGCACGGCGCGACCTGGACCTCGACGATTCCGTTCTGCATAAAGGCGCTGCTCGAGCAGGAGATCCCCAGGGATCACAAATTCCGCCTGTGGGGCACCGCGATCAACGAGCCGCCGGCCTTTGCCGCTTTCGGTGTCAAGATGATCGGCTGGTGGGGCATGACCGAGACCATCACCCACGGCATCGTCGGCGAGGTCGACCAGCCCAACATACCGATGTCGATCGGCCGCGCGGCGCCTGAATATGAAATCCGCATCACCGACGACGAGGGACGGCCGACCGAGGTCGGCGGCACCGGCAATCTCGCGATCAAGGGCATCCCCGGCCTGTCGCTGTTCGCCGAATATCTGCACAACGAGAAAGCGACGCGCGAAAGTTTTGACGCGCACGGCTTCTTCCTCACCGGCGACCGCGTCGAGCGGCTTGCGAACGGCTACATCAAGTTCGGCGACCGCGCCAAGGACATGCTGAAGGTCGGCGGCGAGAACGTCGCGGCCTCTGAGATCGAGCAGGTGATTGCGCTGGTACCGGGCGTGCGCGAGGCTGCCGTGGTGGCGAAGTCGCATCCGATGCTGGACGAAGTGCCGGTGGTCTTCATCATCCCGCAAGGCGGCGTCGCCGGCGCTGCGCCAGACCTGCACGCGCGCGTGATGGAAGCCTGCCGCAAGGGCCTTGCCGACTTCAAGGTGCCGCGCGAGATCCGGTTCGTCGACGACATGCCGCGCTCGACGCTGGAGAAGGTGGCGAAGGCGGAGCTGAGGAAGATGGTGGGGTGAGCACGGTGCCGTAGGGTGGGTTAGCGAAGCGTAACCCACCACTTCTGTCTCTGCGGATACTAAAGAGGTGGGTTACGCCTTCGGCTAACCCACCCTACGGCATCTCGCCTAAAACGACCCCAACGCCACAGGCCTGAACGCCTGCAGCAGCTGTTGATCGAGCTTGCCGCCCATGCCTTCCATCATCCCGAACGCACGGGAATGCGTGAAGGGCATACGGTAGGCGCGTTTCTCGACCAGCGCGGCGTAGATGTCGACGATCGTGGTGAGACGCACGATGTCGCTGATCTGGTTCGACGACAGGCCGTTCGGATAGCCTGAGCCGTCGAGGAATTCGTGGTGATGCAGCACGACGTCGAGCATCTCTGGCGGAAAGCCGCCTTGCGCTGCGAGCGCGTCATAGCCGCGGCGCGGATGCTGGCGGACCTCGGCCATCTCCTCGTCGGAGAGCTTGCCGGGCTTGTCGAGCAGCGTGGAGGGAACGAAGGCCTTGCCGACATCGTGCAGCAGCGCGGCGCGGGTCAGGCGGCGCTGGTCGTCCTCGCGCATGCCGAGGTGCTGCGCGAAGGAGACGGCGAAGCCGGTGACGAACAGGCAGTGCCGGTAGCTGCCGACATGGTGGCAGCCAACCGTGGTGAGCCATTCACGCAGCGAGGAATGCTTGATCGCCTTCAGGATCTTGCTCTCGGCGGCGATCACGTCGTCGAAGGTCAGGGGCACGCCGAGCGGCAGCTTCTCGAACATCTTCGCCAGCACCGCGTGCGCCGCCTCGACGCCGCGGTTGAGCGTCTTGCCGCGGTCGGTCGCGTCATAGGCGGCGGTGTCCGGGAAGGCGGCGCGGATGCGCTGAAGGATGGCGTCCGCCTGGAGCGGCCGCGAGATGGTGTCGGTGGCGCCCAGCGCCCAGGCCTGCATGGTGCCGTGATGCAGGGCATCGGCGAGCACGAACAGCCGCGGCATCGAACGATAGGCATCGCCGCGCAGCTTGTTGCGCACCCGCTGCACGCTTTCGGGCGAGCGCAGGTTGATGTCGACCACGAGGCCGGAGAGATCGCGCGAGGGCTGCTCGGGAATCCCCTGCGTCGTCACCGTCGAGACATCGCCGACCGCCTTCAGGATGCTGGCGAGCTCGGTGCTCTCGTCGCTCCGGTCGGAGGCGAGCAGAAGCCGGCGTTTGGCGGCGGTTTTGGCTGAGGCGTTCATGACTTCCCCAAAGCACGGGATTGGATTTGGCGTCAGCCTAAGCCGGATCAGGTTCTCCGGCCCTTAAGAGGCGTGCTCAATGGAACCTTCTGGAGTTGTGCGCAATTTTAGGAATTTCGGGTTCCAGAAGGGGAACTGTAAAACCGCGAAAACAACCCCATGCACAGTAGACGGACCATTGAAAGATAAGGGGAATTTTACCGCCATGGGGCTCGTCCCGGCCATCCACGGCCTTTGGCCCCGGAGCACAGAGAACGTGGATGCCCGGGACAGGCCCGGGCATGACGGTGTACCGGATGCAGAGAGATCCAAAACAAATCCGCCGGAGGTTGCCCTCCGGCGGATCGTCTCATTCAGCAATCACGCCCGGCGTTACGCCTTCATGCTGGCCTTCACCGCCTCCGCCGTGATCGGCAGTGCCCGCACGCGGGCGCCTGAGGCGTTGAAGATGGCGTTGCCGATGGCAGGCGCGACCACGGTCACCGCGGGCTCGCCGACGCCGGTGGCCTTCTCGCCATTGGCGATCACGGCAACGGCAACCTCTGGCACCTGGCTCATGCGCAAGGGCGTGTAGCTATCGAAATTGGTCTGCTCGATGCCACCGTCCTTCAGCGTCGCCTTCTCGTACATCGCCAGCGACAGGCCCCACAGCGCCGCGCCCTCGACCTGGGCACGGATATTGTCGGGATGCACCTGCGTGCCGACGTCGGTTGCGACCGTGAGCTTCTTCACGGTGACCGCACCCGACGGCGCCACCGCGACATGGGCGACGCACGCCGTCCAGCTCGCGGTTGCGCGCTCCTGCGACGAGACGCAGGCGACCCCCATGCCCTCGCCTTTCGGCAATGGCCTGGTGCCGTAGCCCGACAGTCCCATCGCGGCGAGCAGCGTGTTGCGCAGCCGCTGCGCGCCGCCGTCGTTCTTGCCGGCGCCGTCGAGCAGCGAGATGCGGAACTGCGCGGGATCCTTGCCCGTGGCAGCCGCGATCTCGTCGATCATGCTTTCGACCGCCCAGAAGGTCCAGCCCGGTGCCACCGAGCGGAGCTGGCCGGACGGCGTGGCGTTGTGCGCGAGCTCGTTCTTGATCGCGCGCACATAATGGTTGGGCACGGTGTAGAAGAAGTCGGCCCCGTTCACCGTGAAGCTGTCGAGCGGACCCTTCTTGTCGACCGAGGGCGTCAGGAAATCGGGGATTCCCCAGCGCGCGGTCGGCCAGGCCGAGACCACGTCGTGGCTGAGCGCGACGAGCTTGCCGTCGCCGTCCACGCCGGCCTTCACTTTCTGGTAGGTGAGCGGACGCGAGAAATCCATCGTCATGTCGTTCTCGCGCGTGTAGATCACCTTGACCGGCTTGCCGATCGCCTTCGCCGCCTGCACCGCGGGAATCATCATGTCGGCATCGAGACGCCGGCCGAAGCCACCGCCCAGCCAATGCTGATGCATGACGACGAACTTCGGATCGATCCCGGCCGCACCCGCAGCGATCGCGCCGGAGCGCGTCGCGAACTGGTTGCCGGAATAGATGTGCAGGATGTCGCCCTTGAACTCCGCAGTGGCGTTCATCGGCTCCAGCGGCGCATGGATGTTGATGCTGGTGGTGTACTCGGCCTCCACCACCTTGGCCGCCGAGCCGAAGGCCGCGTTCGGATCGCCGTCCTTGACGAAGAACTGGCCGGAATCGTCCAGCTTCTGAAGCCGCTTGGCTTCATCGAGCAGCGTCTCGCTCGAGACCTTCGCGTTCGGACCGCCGTCATAGGCGATCTTCAGCGCCGCCGCCGCCTTCTTGGCGTTGGCATAGGTGCTGGCAACCGCAACGACCCAGCCCGACGTCGTGCCGGTCTTGTCGTCGAGGGTGACGGCCTTGATGAAGCCCGGCACCTTCTTCGCCGCACTGTCGTCGACCGATTTCACCGTGGCCCCGAACCGCACCGGCGGGGTCACCACAGCGCCATAGGCCATGCCCGGCAGCATCACGTCGATGCCGTATTTCGCCGTGCCATTGGTCTTGGAGGGAATGTCGAGCTGCGGCACCGACACGCCGATCATGGTGTATTGGTCCGGCGTCTTCAGCTTGATCGCCTTCAGCTCGTCCGGCGTGAAGGTTTTCGTCGCCTTGCCGTTCTTGACGATGTCGGCGAACGACATCTGCTTCTTCGACTTCGGATGCACGATCATGGAATCGCGCACCACGAGTTCCGCCGCCGGCACACCCATCGCGGCGGCCGCGCCTTCGGTCAGGGCCATGCGACCCGCGGCGCCCGCCCGGCTCATCGCCTCGAAGTTCATCATGGTCGACCAGCTGCCGCCGGTGATCTGTGCGCCGAGCACGGGATCGTTGAACTTCGGATCGTTGGAGGCGAGCGCGACGCGCATGTCGGTCCATTTCGCGCCCAACTCCTCGCAGACGATCTGCGCCATGGTGGAGGCGATGTGCTGGCCCATGTCGGCCTTGCCGCAGGTCACGGTGACGAGACCATCCGGCGAGATCGCATACCAGACGCTCGGCTCGAAATTGGCGGGAGCCGCGGCCGACGCGGAATCGATGCCGGGCACGCCGGCATAGCCGAGCACGAGGCCGCTTGCGGCGGTGCCGACGAGGAAGGAGCGGCGGCTGAGATCGGTCGTCGCGGGGGTGACGTTCTTGACGTGCTCGTTCATGTGGGCCTCCGCTCGCTGGAGGCGGACGCGGTGCGCATCTCGGATGCGGCGCGCATGATCGCCTTCTGGATCCGCGAATAGGTCATGCAACGGCAGAGATTGCCGTCCATATGCGCCACGACCTCTTCCTTGGTCGGGTTGGGATTCTTCGACAGCAGCGAGGCTGCCTGCATGATCTGCCCGGACTGGCAGTACCCGCATTGCGGCACCTGCTCGGCGACCCACGCCTTCTGCAAGGGATGATCGCCCTTGACGGAGAGGCCCTCGATGGTGGTGATCTTCTTGCCGGCGACATCGCCGACCATCGTCTGGCACGAGCGCACGGCTTCGCCGTTGACGTGCACGGTGCAGGCCCCGCACAGCCCGGCACCGCAGCCGAACTTGGTGCCGGTCATCTGCAATTGCTCGCGGATCGCCCAGAGGAGCGGCGTGTCGTTCGCCGCATCCACGGACATACTCCGCCCGTTGATGGTGAGTGTTGGCATAGGCGTCTTCCCCTGCCGGTGCATGAAGCCGCTTACGGCGGCAACTTGAATAGCGGACGCCCACCGGGCTGGCGTCAGCCTTGGCGGCGAGAATGATCGGGTTCGCGTGCCGTGGCAAATGCAATTTGGAACGAGTCGAAAAAACCCTCTGCCCTCGCTCGTTGTGCGCCGCGCCAACGGCGCCAACGCAGCCACTGGACACAACAGCGCGTGCGTCAGACATGCGTGCCATCGCGTTCAGGCAGTTTCTTCCAGGTAACTTGGCGAAGTAGAATGCAGCCAACCGCGAACCTTACCCTCCGCAGGAGGGGGAGGGTCGATCGCGCGGAGCGCGAGCGGGGTGGGGTGATCTCTCCACGAGAAACACTGTTCGAGATGGAGAGACTGTCACCCCGCCCCGTCTCACATTTCGCTGCGCTCAATGTGAGCCGACCCTCCCCCTCCAGGGGAGGGTGAAACACTGAGATTGCGGCTAGAACAAAAAGAAAGGGGCGGAAACAATGCCAAGGATCGATCGGGACGGCGTCGGAATCTACTACGAAGTTCACGGCAACGGTCCGCCGCTGCTGCTCACCCACGGTTATTCCTCGACGTCGGCGATGTGGCAAGGGCAGG
The DNA here is from genome assembly GCF_054863005.1 of Bradyrhizobium sp. 25ACV. Classification (NCBI taxonomy): domain Bacteria; kingdom Pseudomonadati; phylum Pseudomonadota; class Alphaproteobacteria; order Hyphomicrobiales; family Nitrobacteraceae; genus Bradyrhizobium; species Bradyrhizobium sp. 25ACV. The sequence continues at coordinate 461,711 of NZ_JAVAYO010000005.1, read as the reverse complement.
TCGATGCGCTCGCGAAGGATCACACGCTGATCCTGTGGGACATGCGCGGCCACGGCCAGTCCGATTATCCCGATGACCCCAACGCCTATAGCGAAGCGCTGACGGTCGGCGATATGGCGGCGATCCTCAACGCTGTCGGCGCTGAGCGCGCGATCATCGGTGGTCTCTCGCTCGGCGGCTACATGTCGCTCGCGTTCTATCGCACCTATCCGCAAGCCGCCCGTGCGCTGCTGATCATCGACACCGGCCCCGGCTTCAAGAAGGACGAAGCGCGTGAGGCCTGGAACGCGCGGGCGCTCGGCACCGCCGACAAGCTCGATCGCGAAGGTCTCGACATGCTGAAGTCGGCGACGCGCGAGCGCGCTACTGCGAACCATCGCAACGCCAGGGGATTGGCGCTCGCCGCGCGCGGCATGCTGACCCAGCGGGATGCGCGCGTGATCGAGCTGCTGCCCGACATCAAGGTGCCCTGCCTGATCGTGGTCGGCGCCGACGACACGCCGTTCCTGGCCGCGTCCGATTACATGGCGGCAAAAATCCCCGGCGCACAAAAGGTCGTGATCCCCGCGGCCGGCCACGCCGTCAACATCGATCAGCCCAAGGCTTTGGTTGACGCGGTCGTGCCTTTCCTGAAGAACTTGCCGGCATAGGCCGGATAATGGGGACGTCGACCATGATGCGAGCGATCTTCGCGGCGGGCGCAATGGCGGCGCTGCTATCGTCGGCGGCGCAGGCCGAACCCTTCGGCGCGGTGCCGCCGCGCCAGCCCTTCGTCACGACCTTGTCGAACAATACGCCGCTCGCCTTCGGCATGGATGCCGAGCAGTCCGCCCGCGCTCTCGGGCAGCCGCTGCAATATGTGCGCGGGCGTCCCGGCAACGAGATCTATCTCGCGCTGCGTAACATCGGCGGCAGCGGCTTGATCCCCTACCGCCACCGCCTGTTCCTGCAATTCCGTCATGGACGGCTGGCCGGCTGGAAGGAGGATTACGGCGAGAACTGGATGTGGGAATAGGTACTGCCCCTCCTCCTGAGAATTCCGCGATAACCAAGAAGGACAACCCGCGTGGGACAAGACATCAAGCTGACGGCCTCCGACAATTTCCAGTTTGGCGCCTATCGCGCTGATCCCGGCGGTACGCCGAAGGGCGCGGTGGTGGTGATCCAGGAGATCTTTGGCGTCAATCACCACATCCGCTCGGTCTGCGACCGCCTCGCCGGGGAAGGCTATGTGGCGATCGCACCATCGATCTTCGACCGCACCGCGCCGGGCTTCCAGTCGGGCTATTCGCCCGATGAGGTCGCCGAAGCCCGCAAGTTCGTCGCCAGCCCCGATTGGGCCGCGATGCTGCGCGACACCCAGGCCGCGATCGATGCGGTGAAGAGCGTGGGTCCGGTGGGCATCATCGGCTTTTGCTTGGGCGGCAGCATCGCCTTTGTCGCGGCGACGCGGCTGTCGGGACTGAAGGCTGCGATTGGATATTACGGCGGCGCGGTCGTGCGCTTCGCCGACGAGACGCCGAAGGTGCCGACGCAACTGCATTTCGGCGAGAAGGATGCAGGCATCCCGCTGACCGACGTCGAGACCATCAAGTCGAAGCGGCCGGACGTGGAGGTGTTCGTCTATCCGGCCGCGCAGCACGGCTTCCATTGCGACGAGCGCGCGAGCTACGACAAGGCCAGCGCCGACATCGCCTGGCCGCGCAGCATGGACTTTTTCGCGAAGCATTTGAAATAGGGATGAACTCTCTCCACAAGGAGAGACAACCACGCTGCGTCCCCTCGCAGGAATCGGGTGGCTGCATCCTGCCGCCCGGCGATAGAGCTGGCCAATCGAGCCAACTCACGCTGGGAGATCGCCATGCCGCAAGCCATCACGCACCTCGTCATCCGCAATCCGTTCGGAACCATGGATGTCCCCTCACCCGATGATTCCGAGGTGATGGATTATGCCGCGACGGCCACGCTGCCTGGTGATGCCGCGGACGGCAATGCGCCGGCGTGGGCAGCGATCGCGGCGCCATCCGATCCGCTCGAAGGCATCTGGGCGAGCCGCTGGAATGGCGGCGCCGATCCGACCATCGCCGGCGACACGGCCGAGACATGGAAACAAGGGCGCGCGGACGTGCGCATCACGGGCAGCCGGATCTATCTGCGCTTCGACTGGGACAATGGCCGCCGGCACGGGCTGATCGAGGCCGCGCGCGAGGGCGCGGATCGGCTGGTCGGAAAATACGTCAACTTGACCACGCCGGCGATCACACGTCCCTGGATCGGACGCGTGGTCGACGCTAACAGGATCGACGGATGCTTTCCGGAGGGGCGGCTGGATTTCAGGCGGTGAGCTAGAACCAGCGCTCGCCGACGAACACGGTGTCGCCGGGGTTCAAGGGGGTGCCGAGCGGCACCACGGCGCGCATGGAGCCGCCGTTCTCGGTGTGCGTGATGGTGACCACGTCGCGCTTGGCGCGGGGCGAGAAGCCGCCGGCGATTGCGACCGCGCTCTCGACCGTCATGTTCGGCACGTAAGGATATTGGCCGGGCGCCGTGACTTCGCCGAGAATGAAGAACGGGCGATAGGCCTCGATCTCGACCGCGACCGAGGGCTCGCGGATGTAACCGTTGCGCAGGCGCGCGGCGATCTCGCCCGCAAGGCCCGCCGTGGTGCGGCCGCGGGCCGGCACTGCGCCGATCAGCGGCATGGTGATGGAGCCGCCGGCATCGATGGCGTAGCTGTTGGTGAGACCTTCCTGGCCGTAGACCACGACGCGGAGCTTGTCGCCGGCGTCGAGATGGTAGGAAGCGTCATAGCGCACCGGCGCCGCCATCGGGGCGGCGTAGCCGGCCGGCATGGGTGCGGGCGAAGAGGCAAAGGAATTACGCAGCGCGCCGATGGCGCCGCCTCCGTCAGCGACGACAACCGGTTGCGGCGCACTGTAGGGCTGGCCATAGGCCATGGAATCGAGATCGGCGCGCGGCTGCATGACCGCGACGGGGCCGGCGGTCTGCATGCAGCCGCCAAGAGTCAGCGCGGCGGACGCTGCCAGGGACGCTGCCAAGATCGACCATCGAAACGCGCGTGCAACCGGCACCGGACCAATCCCTCGAAACGAGACGGCTTAAGTGATGCACCGGTTATGGTTAATAAAGCGTTGAGCGGGGCGGCTGTGACCGTCGCACCCTCCCCCGGAGGGGGAGGGTAAGCAAAATGCGTCGTCTCGCCTACGCGCTCACGCCGACGCCGATCGGGCAGGACACGCCGGTGCCCCCTAAGCCGCAATAGCCGGCGGGATTCTTCGCCAGATATTGCTGATGGTAGTCCTCGGCGAAATAGAATTCGCCCGATGGCGCGATCTCGGTGGTGATGGCACCGAGGCCTTTGGCTGCGAGCGCCTTCTGATAGAGCGCCTTCGACTCATTGGCCGCCTTCTTCTGCGCATCGGAAGTGGTATAGATCGCACTACGATATTGCGTGCCGACGTCGTTGCCCTGACGCATGCCCTGCGTCGGGTTGTGGCTCTCCCAGAACGTCTTCAGCAGCGTCTCGTAAGAAATCCTGTTCGGATCGAACACGACCAGCACCACTTCGGTGTGACCGGTTCGTCCCGAGCAGGTCTCTTCATAGGTCGGGTTCGGCGTGTGGCCGCCGGCATAGCCGACGGCGGTGGTGTAGATGCCATCGCCGAGCTGCCAGAACTTGCGCTCGGCGCCCCAGAAGCAGCCGAGCCCGAACACGGCCTGCTCGAGGCCCGCGGGATAAGGCGGCTTGAGCGTGCTGCCGTTGACGAAATGGAAGGTCGCGGTCGGAATAGCTTGCGCGCGGCCGGGCAGCGCCTCGGCTGCGCTCGGCAATGCGGTGGTCTTGCGCATGAACAGCATGATTGGATCTCCGCAAACGAGCCGTCCGTCGCCTGAACCAGATGCTCAGGCGGCGTGCTCGCGGTCAGGTGGGAATATAGGGATCTACGCTGGCGAGGGCAGCCTTGTTACGCCGCACGCCTCGCGAGCGCTCAATCCCGGGAATTGAAGTTCAATCCCGGGAATAGCCGATCAGCGGTTTCCGCGGCCGGAACAGGATCATCAGCAGGATGCCGAGAATGCCGAGGACGGCGAACACCGGCTGATCCAGCAGCAGGCGGATCACCGAGGTCCAGAGCCAGGGCGCCTTGGCCTCGACCCAGGTGCGGAATGCAGATTGGCTGGCCTGATTGATGTCGTTCCAGAACTGGCCGAACCGGGTGAATTTGAGGGTCTGGTCGGCCACCCAGCGGGCGCCGTCATAGACCATGAAGATGAACCCGCCAGCGAGCAGCAACAGCCCAATCAGTCGGAAAAAACCGCGGATCATGCCTCACCTTATATGGTCGTCCGATCGGAGGAGCCGACAAAACGCCGCCAGCCAATAGCCGGGAGACGGCAGAAATTCAACCTCTTCAGGGCGTTACGACGCCCTTGGAGGGCCTCGGGGGCCGCTTTTCCAGCCTGGAAAGCGTTGACGGTGCCGAAGACCCTCTCTATAAGGGCGCCAACTGGCGGCGGGCGCAATCCTGCCGCCGCTGTTCTTTGAGCAGTTGCAGGCTCCTTGAGCTTTGAGCTCTTTGCGGCCTCATGTTCCGGGGACAGCCCAGCAACCGAACACCCTAAATCCGAGCGTCGATTCCGCGGTCAAGCAAGCCGGCGCTACCCGACCAAGACGCGACCGGTACCCGCAAAGGATATTGAGACTATGGCCAATACCACTTCCGCCAAGAAAGCGACGCGCAAGATCGCCCGCCGCACCGCCGTCAACAAGTCGCGCCGCACCCAGATGCGCGGTGCCGTGCGCAACGTCGAAGAAGCCATCGCGACCGGCGACCGCGCCGCTGCCGTGAAGGCGCTGGCGAATGCCGAGCCCGCCTTGATGCGCGCCGCCCAGCGCAACATCATTCACAAGAACAACGCCAGCCGCAAAGTCTCGCGCCTCACCGCGCAGATCGCCAAGCTCGCCAAGTAACGAGCCAAGTAACGAACCAGGTAACGGCGAACCAATCGGTCGGCCGATCCGATCGAACATCGCACGCGTCAAACAGCCCGGCATCGCGCCGGGCTTTTTTGTTGCCCGTCATATTCACTCAACCGGTCACGCCACAGTCGATCTTCGATCGGAAGGTTTGCACCGCCTGCGCTATTCTTCGTTCCGTAGTTCTACCTGCCGATGTTTTGCAACAGTGGAAACTTTCACCGCGTTGCAAAAACCCCTGTGCTGCGGGGCTAAGATGAATTCCCGCACGCAGGAGTTCTGCACACCGTAGATTCACCGGAACGCGCGTGGCTGTGGAGTTACCCTGTGAAACGAGACTCAAAAAGCGATGTCTCGCTAATCACTTATCGACATAGCGACCGCAAGCATTTGGAAAATTCGCCGACACGTCCGGCGCGTGACGAATTTGTAAAAATTTTTTTAGCAGTGACGGAGAATTGTCACATGATGCCCGGCATTCTCGATTCTGTGCACGAATCCAAAAACTTGCTTCCGAGCCTGTGAACAACTCCCGCGCGGCGTTAACCGAGGTCAAGTTTTTTGACGCCTCAAGTGTGAATCAATTTCGTTGCGAGTCTTTCCGCATAGTGTATTCCTTAAGTCGTCAGCGGCGCCCACGATCTTCAGACCAGCGCGGTTTAGGAAACGGGGCGAGCGTGCAAATCGGCGGCGGTGTGCACGTAGGCGACGCTTCAAAAAGCGAATGTCGGATCAAAAACCCATAGCAATATGGGAATGGTATCTCTTTGTCTGAATGTCTCCTAGAGGGATCTTACGTATCCCGATCTCGCGAGGCGCACGGACATCGCAAAGTTATCCCGACAAGAGCGATGGCGAAGCCGAGCGGACGAGCAGTGCAGACGGGCAGGGGCATCAGCGATTTTCGTCGCGGGCGTCTTCAGAAGCAGGACCTTGTCGTGAGCGATCACGGCAGGACGGGGAGGTATCATGTCCTACGGATTCAACGCGGTATTGACACAAGTTCCATCGTTCAACGATGCCGTCTCCGATCCGTCCTGCGTTCAGCCTCCCACATGCGAGGGCGCGTCGAGTACGCGCTGACCTCGCGAACCCTCCATCTCCGACCTCGCTGATCTGACCGCGGCGTTTGCGCCGAACGGTCGAGCTATGCCTGACGATGGACTCGCTTGAGGTCGCGCCATGACAGGAAACCCTGCTTGGCGCTCACCACGCAACCTTATCTCTCAAGAGAAGTTTTCTGACGATGACAATGGAACAGGATCGCTGGTCACGCGTGAAGGGTCGGCTGCGCTCGAGCGTTGGCGAAGACGTTTACACGAGCTGGTTTGCGCGCATGGATCTGGAAGGCGTGCAGGAGGAGAGCGTGCGGCTCTCGGTGCCAACCCGGTTCCTGAAGAGCTGGATTCAGGCTCATTATGCCGAGCGCGTGCTGTCGTGCTGGCAGGCCGAGATGCCGGAAGTGCATCGCATCGACCTCACGGTGCGTTCGGCCGTGCGCCCGGTGATACAGCCGAAGGAAGCCCCCGCGCCGGTCGAGACGCGACGCACGCCCACACCGGAGCTGCGCTCGACCGCGACCGCGCCGGTGTCGGCCAATCATGATGCGCTCGGCGGCTCGCCGCTCGATCCGCGCCTGACCTTCGCGAGCTTTGTCGTCGGCCGTTCCAACACGCTGGCGCATGCGGCCGCGCGTCAGGTCGCCGAAGGTCGCCGCGGCGACCCCGTGATGTTCAACCCGCTCTACATCCATGCCGGCGTCGGCCTCGGCAAGACGCATCTGCTCCAGGCGGTGACCTGGGCCGGCAACTCCGGCAACGAGCGCAAGGTGCTGTACCTCACGGCAGAAAAATTCATGTACGGCTTCGTCGCCGCGCTGAAGACGCAGACGGCGCTGGCCTTCAAGGAAGCGCTGCGCGGCATCGACGTGCTGGTGATCGACGATCTGCAGTTCCTGCAGGGCAAGTCGACCCAGGCCGAGTTCTGTCACACGCTGAACGCGCTGATCGACGCCGGCCGCCAGGTCGTGATCGCGGCCGACCGGCCGCCGTCCGATCTCGAAAGCCTCGACGACCGCGTCCGCTCGCGGCTCGCCGGCGGCCTCGTGGTCGAGATGGGCTCGCTCGGCGAAGAGCTGCGCCACGGCATCCTCAAGTCGCGCGTCGCCGCGGCCCGCGCCCATCATGCGACCTTCGAGGTGCCGGAGGAGGTGCTGCATTATCTGGCGCGCACCATCACCCATAACGGCCGCGACCTCGAAGGCGCGATCAACCGCCTGCTGGCGCACTCGAAGCTCAACAACCGGCCGGTGACGCTGGAGATGGCCGAGCACGAGGTGCGCGACCTGGTCCGGCCGCAGGAGCCGAAGCGGATCAAGATCGAGGACATCCAGCGCGTGGTGGCGCGGCAGTATAATGTCAGCCGCTCCGACCTGCTCTCCTCGCGCCGCACCGCCAACGTGGTGCGCCCGCGCCAGGTGGCGATGTATCTCGCCAAGACGCTGACCCTGCGCTCGCTCCCCGAGATCGGCCGCCGCTTCGGCGGGCGCGACCACACCACGGTGCTGCACGCCGTGCGCAAAATCGAGGCCCTGGTCTCCAAGGACACCGCACTGTCCGAGGAGGTGGAGTCGCTGAAGCGCCAGCTTCAGGAATAAACGCCTAAGGCGCTCCTGCCATTCCCCCGCCGCCCCGGCCATGCCTGGGCGGCGGTTTTCGTTTGGGCGGTAAATCGTGGGAATCGTGCGGAACTGGCCCCCGATCCCTTGAATCCGGGGGCCATCCGAGCCACCTTGCGCGACCCTGGCGGCTTTGGTCATATCGGTTGGATGGCCCTGACCTGCCGGGGTCATCGGTGCCGCGGCGGGGCTTTTCGACCGCCCGGCTTCTTCATTTTGGGGATCGGGCGAGTAGTGCAATGAAGGTTACGGTCGAACGCGCGCAACTCCTAAAGTCACTGGGCCACGTCCACCGCGTGGTCGAGCGCCGCAACACGATTCCGATCCTCGGCAACGTGCTGGTCCGGGCCGAGAACGCCAAATTGTCGCTGAAGGCGACCGACCTCGACCTCGAGGTGACGGAGACGCTGCCGGCGGAAACCGCGACCGCGGGCTCCACCACCGTGCCGGCGCACATGTTCTACGACATCGTTCGCAAGCTGCCGGACGGCTCGCAGATCGTGCTGGAGGCCGACGGCGACCGCGCCGTGCTGGCGATCCGCGCCGGCCGCTCGCGCTTCACGCTGCAGACCCTGCCGGAGAATGATTTCCCGGATCTGGCCGCCGGCGACATGTCGCACTCCTTCTCGCTCGCCGCCAAGGACGTCAAGCGGCTGATCGACCGCACCCAGTTCGCGATCTCCACCGAGGAGACCCGCTATTATCTCAACGGCATCTACCTGCACGCCGCGGGCACGCCCAAGGCTGCGACCTTACGCGGCGTCGCCACCGACGGCCACCGCCTCGCCCAGCTCGATTTGGTGCAGCCCAAAGGCGCCGAGGGCATGCCCGGCGTGATCGTGCCGCGCAAGACCGTCGGCGAGGTGCAGCGCCTGATCGAGGACACCGACGCCGAGATGACGATCGAGCTGTCGCAGGCAAAGATCCGCTTCACGATCGGTAACGTCGTGCTGACCTCGAAACTGATCGACGGCACCTTCCCCGACTACGGCCGCGTCATTCCGCAGGGCAACGACAAGGAGCTCGTCGTCGACAAGAAGGACTTCGAGAACGCGGTCGACCGCGTCTCGACGATCTCCAGCGAGCGCGGCCGGGCGGTGAAGCTGTCGCTGTCGCCGGGCAAGCTGGTTCTGTCGGTGACCAATCCGGATTCCGGCAGCGCGACCGAAGAGCTCGAGGTCGAATACGCCTCCGACGCTCTCGATATCGGCTTCAACTCCCGCTATTTGCTCGACATCGCCGCCCAGATCGAAGGCGACGTCGCAACGCTCAGACTCGCCGATCCCGGCTCGCCCACCCTGGTGCAAGACCGGGACGACAAGAGCGCGCTGTATGTGCTGATGCCGATGCGGGTGTGAGGGACGTGCTCCCCCTCTCGCGATACCTTGTACGCGGAGACAACCCCTCACCCGGCTTCGCTGCGCGAAGCCACCCTCTCCCACAAGGGGAGAGGGTGAAGCTACAGCCTTCCCTGTCGCCACAAGCGCGACGCACATTGTTGTGCCCTCTCCCCTTGTGGGAGAGGGCATCTCCGCTGGCGGATACACACTCAGTCGGGTGAGGGGTTCGTGCCGCAGGAGCCATCCCATCGGCCAGTCGCTAAGCGTCTCCGCCAATTCGCGAAGAACATGCGGCACGAACCAACCGATGCTGAAACCGCAATGTGGCGCTTGTTGAGGGATCGTCGGCTCTCCACTTTCAAGTTTCGCCGACAGGTACCGTTCAAAAACTACATTCTCGATTTCGTCTGCTTCGAGAAGCGCCTCGTGATCGAGATCGACGGAAGCCAACACTCGGAATCGCAGCGAGACGCGACGCGTGAGGCGACGCTTGCTGCCGAAGGGTTTTGGACATTGCGCTACTGGAACAACGACGTGCTACAGCAGCCCGCTTCTGTATTGGAGGATATCCTTGCAAAGCTTGCCGGGCGGTAAGATACCCCTCACCCGTCGCCTCACTGCGTGAGGCGCCACCCTCTCCCACAAGGGGAGAGGGGAAGAATCGCGCCGGAACGAATAACTGATGACCCCCTCCCGCATTCATCGCCTGGCGCTGACGCATTTTCGCAATTATCGGGCGGCGGGGCTCGAGACGGCGGCTGACATGGTGGCGCTGGTCGGGCCGAACGGGGCGGGCAAGACCAATTGCATCGAGGCGATCTCGTTTCTCTCGCCCGGGCGCGGCTTGCGGCGGGCGACGCTGGAAGACGTCGCCGACAACCAGGGCGACGGATCCTGGGCCGTCTCGGCGCAGGTCGAGGGCGCGCTGGGGCTGGCCACGCTCGGCACCGGCATCGATGCGCCGCGGCCTGACGGCGCGGTGAGCCGGCGCTGCCGCATCGACCGCGAGCCGGTGGGGTCCGCGACGGCCTTCGGCGACCATATCCGCATGGTGTGGCTGACGCCGGCGATGGACGGGCTGTTCATGGGCGCAGGCTCGGAACGGCGGCGCTTCTTCGACCGCTTGGTGCTGGCGATCGACAATGAGCATTCGAGCCGCATCAACGCGCTGGAGCGCTCGCTGCGCTCGCGCAACCGCCTGCTCGAAACCCGCAATTACGACGACCATTGGTGCGACGCGATCGAGCGCGAGACCGCGGAGCTTGCGGTCGCGGTCGCGGCGACGCGCGGCCAGACCGCGGCAAGGCTCACCGGCATGCTCAATGCGCGCGCGCAGGCCTCCGCCTTTCCCTCGGCGCAGATCGCGCTCGACGGCTGGATGGAGAACGCGCTGCTGACCGAGACGGCGACGTCGGTCGAGGATCGCTACCGCCAGATCCTGCGCGACAACCGGCCGCGCGATGCCATCGCCGGCCGCACCACCGACGGTCCGCATCTCACCGATCTCCAGGTGATCTATGCGCCGAAAAGCATGCCCGCGCGTGATGCGTCCACGGGCGAGCAGAAGGCGCTGCTGATCGGGCTGGTGCTGGCGCATGCGAGCCTGGTCGCCGAGATGACCGGCATCGTGCCGCTGCTGCTGCTCGACGAGGTCGTCGCCCATCTCGATCCTAGCAGGCGCGCCGCGCTGTTCGACGAGTTGCGCAAGCTCGGCGCGCAGGTGTGGTTGACCGGAGCGGATCCGGCGGCCTTCGCCGAGATCGGCGCTGGAGGCGAAGTCTTCGACGTCGAGAGCGGACAGGTCTCGTCCCGACGCTAGGCCTCCGGGTTGAACCCGCTCTGTTCCATCAGCGACTAGCTGTCTGAAGCGGCGCCGACGGTGTCGCCGTTGTGCAATCGCGCAGTATTTTTCACGCGCGCGATGCTTGGAGCATAGGCATGACGACGGTAAGGCATGGGGCGACAGCTCCCGCGCGGTGGCAACTTCTTGCGTGCGGCCTCGCTCTGTTCGCGAGTTGCCTGCTCGCAGCAAGCGCCGGCGCCTGGGTATCGAATTTGTCGCCGCTGTTCTCGATCGCGCTCACGCCGGATCCCGATGCGCGGCTGCCCGCGCCGACCCGCTACCTCTATCGAGGCACCCACACGACCGTCATGCCCGGCGTCGAAGCCCCGCTCCGCACCAGGCTCGAAACCACCGTGCCCGCAGAGCTCGGCGACGTCCTCAGCTTCTATCGCACGGAGCTCGGAAAGCTTGGCTGGCAGGAACAGCCCGATGGCGCGGTGATCGCAACCGATCACGCCCAGCTCGCTTTCGCCTCCCCGCTGGGGCCGGCCGCACTGCAGCTCGCCCGCAAGGACAGCAGCACCTCGATCCATCTCGTGCAGAAGAACGCCGATGCGGCGACCCGGGCCAATATCATGCCCGAACCCGGCCAGGCGAAACTGGTGTTCAGCAACATCAGCGGGAGGGATGCGGCGCTCACGATCAACGCACGAACCGTCAAGCGCGCCGCCGGCGCCAATGCGGTATCGCTGGATCTGGCGCCCGGCAAGTATTCCTACGAACTGACCGTACCGGACCATTCAGCCACCACGAACGTCCTCACCCTTGCCGCCGGCGATACCTGGGAGCTCACGATCGGGCGCGACGGCGACGCCTGGCCGCCGCTCCAGCTGTATTGAGCCATGCCTGCCTGATCAGGCCCGTGACGCCGCTCGTACGCCGTCCGTTGAACCTCTCCGGTTCCCATCGCGACTTCTCGTCTGAGGCCGCGCGCCGAGGTGTCGCAGCCTGCCCATGCGCAGGGCGACGGCCCGCGCGACACCCAGGAGTTTGACGATGCCGATGATCCCGCGCGGGGCGCAAGTCCCGGCAAGATGGCTGCTGCTTGCCTGCGGCGTTCTCGCGATGGCGAGCACGTCGTATCCCGCGGACGCGGCAGACGAAAGCTTCGTCGACGTCCATACGCTGCCGCGGCTCGACGGCGCGGTGGAGGATACTTCGCGCCCCGACACCTATCGCCTGATCTACACCGTCCCGACCGCGCTTGCCGCCACGTCGGACGCCACGAAGAAGCTGTTGAGCGCCGACGGCTGGGTGCCCTATGTGTATCCACTGGACGAGAAGAGTGCCGCGCTGACCTTCAAGAAGGGACAGCAGGGGCTGCGCGTCTCCTTCACGCAGGCGCGCGGGCGCCCCGACCAATCCGCCGTGTTCTACACGCCGAACCGGATCTATGCGAACGTGCCGTTCCCGGACGGCGCGACCGATCTCGTGTTCGACGAGACCCGACCCTATCTCGGCTGCATCGCACCCGGTGCGTTCGAGGCGACTTCGGAGTTCTTCACGAAGGACATGGCGGCGATCGGCTGGCGCAAGCTCACGCCTGAAACGTCCTCGCGCTGGCCGAACGCCGATCTTGACGGCACCGTCCCGAACGGCGTGCGCGTCTTTTACGACCACCCCGATCGCGACGCGACGCACATCTACCAGAAGCCGGTGATGCTGACCCTGACACGACGCGACGACGGCCGCACCAATGTCGACATCCGGGTGGCGCCGTTCGCGCTGCCCCGGGAGCTCGAGGCCGACGATGACATGGCGGGCCTGCCGCGGCCGAAGCCGACCAAGTCGGCAAGGAGCCTTGGCAGCGCGAGCTCCAACAAGCGCGAGATATCGGCCGCCGCGATGGCCGAGCTGCCCGCCGTGCTCGCCTTCTATCACCGCGAGCTCGCCGCGCGCGGCTGGCAGGAAGAGGGCGCCGCGCCGCTCGCCCCCGGCGAGGAGGTCGCGATCAAGATCTCCAACGCCGAAGAAACTGGCGTGCTGCGGCTCGGCCGCAAATATGATTTCACGATGATCAGTCTGACCGCGCAGGTGAAGGACTCCGCACTTGCGGCCCGCGCCAAGGCGAAGAAGGAGGCGGACGCGAGGTTCCTCGGCGATGCTTTGGGGGCAGCCCAGCAGCTCATTGCCGCCGATGAGGCCAGGCGAAAGACGCAGGCCGCCTCCCTGTCCGATACGCCGATCACTGCGCTCACGGGCAGCAACACGCCGGTGCCGCTGCCTGAGACCGCCGAGGGCGTGAAATTCGAGGGCGACGATGGCCGGCTGGAATTCTCCTCGACATCGAGCGTGAAGGCACTCACCGCGTTCTATCGCGCATCGCTCAAGCCCGCCGGCTGGAAGGAGCAGCCCTCCGTCATCAACCAGCCCAATATGGCGGTGATGGAATTCTCCAAGAGCGGCAAGTCGATCTCGATGACCGTGATGCAGATGGGACCCAAGGTGAATGTCCGCGCCGAAGGATCGGGGCTGGTGGTGGCCGCCGCGAAGCCGGCGGCCACCGCGGAAGTGCAGGCCAAATCCTCCGAGCCGCTCCAGCCCAAGCTCCCCGTGCCGACACAGCGGTCGTCGACCTCGCTCGCCACCACCAAAATGCCGGGTAGCGAGATGCCGTTCCGCCGCGAGCTGGCAGCCAGCATCCCGGCCCCGCTCGGCGATGTCCTGGCCTTCTACCGCACGGAGCTTTCCAAGCTCGGCTGGCAGGAAAAGGCCGACGGCGCGACCGTGTCCGCCGAACGCGCACAAATCGACTTCACCTCGCCGCAAGGCCCGGCCGTGCTCAAGCTCGGCCGCGCCAAGGGCGAGACCACGGTCAGTCTGGCGCAGAAGAATCCGGATGCCGCTGTGAAGGCCGACATCATGCCGAAGCCCGGCCAGGCCAGACTGATGCTCGGCAATATCGGGGCGAAGGAAGCCTCGCTGACCATCAACAAGCAGACGATGAAGATCGCGGCCGGCGCCGGCGGTCCGCAATCGCCGAAAGGCCCGATGCTCGACCTGCCGCCGGGCACGTACCAGTACGCCCTGCGCATGCCCGGGCGCCCGGCCCACACCGAGACCCTCACCGTCGCCGCCGGCGATGCCTGGGCCCTCCTGGTGGGGCCGAGCGGCGACGTGCTGCCGCTGCAGATGTATTGAGGCTGCTGCGCTTCTGGTCTCCCTGCATCGTCATGCCCGGGACAAAGCCCGGGCATGACAACGGCCTGCGAATGCGCCTCACAAGGCGCCTCTGAAGACCCTTCCCGAGCCCGCAAAAACCACGCCGTTCAACGCCCGAAACACGCCTTCGAATCGGGCTTTTTGCAGCCCTCTAAATCGGCTTTCAAAAGCCTTGAAAACCGGCCTAAAAACCCTATCTAGTCAAAGGGTTGGCGGAAGATACTTTGCGCTAGGCGCAAGCCCTCTTTCGTGGCACAAATAGCCTGCAAATCAGCGCCTTTTGCGCCGCTGATTCGGGCGACATCTCGAAGGCCTCTCATGACAGAACCTGCTCGGCAGCCCGCTGCCGAAAACGAGCCCTCCACCGCGAGCGATTACGGCGCGGAATCGATCCGCGTGCTCAAGGGTCTCGATGCCGTCCGCAAGCGTCCGGGCATGTATATCGGCGACACCGACGACGGCTCCGGCCTGCACCACATGGTCTACGAGGTCGTCGACAACGCGATCGACGAGGCGCTGGCGGGCCACGCCTCGCGCGTCGACGTCGTGCTCAATGCCGACAATTCCGTCACCGTGCGCGACGACGGCCGCGGCATTCCCGTCGACATCCACAAGGGCGAAGGCATCTCGGCGGCCGAGGTCATCATGACCCAGCTGCACGCCGGCGGAAAGTTCGACCAGAACTCATACAAGGTCTCCGGCGGCCTGCACGGCGTCGGCGTCTCCGTCGTCAACGCGCTGTCGAGCAAGCTCGGCTTGCGGATCTGGCGCGACAACAAGGAGCACTACATCGAGTTCGCCCATGGCGATGCCGTCGCACCGCTGGTGGTGGTCGGCGACGCGCCGGGCAAACGCGGCACCGAGGTGACGTTCCTGGCCTCGGGCGAGACCTTCAAGAACATCGAATATGATTTCGCCACGCTCGAGCATCGGCTGCGCGAGCTCGCCTTTCTCAATTCCGGCGTCAACATCGCCCTCTCCGACATGCGTCACGCGGTGGAGAAGCGCGAGGAGATGCACTATTCCGGCGGCGTCGAGGAATTTGTCAAATATCTCGACCGCAACAAGAAGGCGATCGTGCCGGCGCCGATCATGGTGCGCGCGGAAGCCAACGGCATCGGCGTCGAGGCGGCCTTGTGGTGGAACGACAGCTACCACGAGAACGTGCTGTGCTTCACCAACAACATCCCGCAGCGCGACGGCGGCACCCATCTCGCCGGCTTCCGCGGCGCGCTGACGCGCCAGGTCAACGGCTATGCCGAGGCCAATGCGAAAAAGGAAAAGATCGCGCTGACCGGCGACGATTGCCGCGAAGGCCTCACCGCCGTGCTGTCGGTGAAGGTGCCCGATCCGAAATTCTCGTCGCAGACCAAGGACAAGCTGGTGTCCTCGGAAGTGCGCCCGGTGGTCGAGAACGTGCTCAACGAGGCGCTCCAGGCCTGGTTCGAGGAGCATCCCAGCGAAGCCAAGATGATCGTCGGCAAGGTGATCCAGGCCGCCGCCGCGCGCGAGGCTGCGCGTAAAGCGCGCGAGCTGACGCGCAAGAGCCCGCTCTCGGTCTCCTCGCTGCCCGGCAAGCTCGCCGACTGCCAGGAAAAGGATCCGGCCAAATCCGAGCTCTTCATCGTCGAGGGCGACTCGGCAGGCGGCAGCGCCAAGCAGGGCCGCAACCGCGAATTCCAGGCGGTGCTGCCGCTGCGCGGCAAGATCCTCAACGTCGAACGCGTCCGCCCCGACAAGATGCTGTCGAGCGAGCAGATCGGCACGCTGATCACCGCGCTCGGCACCGGCATCAGCGACGAATTCTCGGTCGAGAAGCTGCGCTATCACAAGATCATCGTGATGACGGACGCCGACGTCGACGGCGCCCACATCCGCACGCTGCTGCTGACCTTCTTCTACCGGCAGATGCGCGACATCATCGACGGCGGCTATCTCTATATCGCCCAGCCGCCGCTCTATAAGGTTTCACGCGGCAAGTCCGAGCAGTATCTGAAGGACGAGCGGGCGCTGGAAGACTATCTGATCGACGCCGGCCTCGACGACTGCGTGTACATTCCAGGCACTGGCGGCGACCGGTCCGGCCGCGATCTGCGCGCGCTGGTCGACGACGCCCGCGTGGTCCGCAGCATCCTGCGCAACCTGCACAGCCGCTATAACCGCAAGGTGATCGAGCAGGCCGCCATCACCGGCGTGCTGAACAAGTCGATCTACGGCAATCCCGAGAACGCTGCTGCCGCCGCACAATACATCGCGAGCCGGTTGGACAATCAGGCCGAGGAGGTCGAGCGCGGCTGGATCGGGCAATACGTGGAAGGCCAGGGCTTCCAGTTCGAGCGCACCGTGCGCGGCGTCAAGGAAGCCGCTGTGATCGACGATGCGTTCCTGGGGTCGGCCGAAGCCCGCAAGCTCGACGAGTACACGACGAAGCTGCAGGACGTCTACGCCCGCTCCGGCAAGCTGCGGCGCAAGGATACCGAGCACATGGTCCATGGCCCGGTCGACCTGTTCGAGGCGGTGACCGAGGCCGGCCGCAAGGGCATCTCGCTGCAGCGCTACAAAGGTCTCGGCGAGATGAACCCGGAGCAGCTCTGGGAGACGACGCTGGATACCGACGTGCGCTCGCTGCTGCAGGTGAAGGTCAAGGAGGTCGACGAGGCCGACGACATTTTCACCAAGCTGATGGGCGACGTGGTCGAACCGCGCCGTGACTTCATCCAGGAACATTCGCTCAGCGCGACGATCGATATCTGAGGCTTTGTCGATCTTGGGTTGATCTGCCAGCCGCGCATTCGCTGCAACCTCTCCCGCTTGCGGGGGAGGTCGGCGCGAAGCGCCGGGTGGGGGCTCTCTCCTCGCGGGGACATTCTCCCTAGATTTCGACGATCCCACCGCAGAAGCACCCCCACCCAACCCTCCCCCGCAAGCGGGAGAGGGAGCGCACCGCCGTCTTGGCTACGAGTCCCATTGCACTCTAAGCCGCCCCTGAACCTCACCTTGAGCCATCGCGACGAAGTGGCATGACCCCGTTGGCCGATTCCGGCCGGGAAGCCCTCACGCCATGACCGCCTCTGCAGCACCCAGTTCCGCCCAGCCCTCCCGCCGTCTCGGCATCATCGGCAGCATTGTCGGTGTGCTGGCGCTGATAGCGGCTGTGCTGCCGCGTTGGGTCGTGCCGATGGTGTTTCCGCCGCCGCCGGCCGACCAGGTGATCGTCGACACCGGACATCGCATCAAGGATCGCCTGATCGCACGCGTGAAGGGCGCGGAGTATCAGGCGCCGAAGGTCGAGAAATCCGCCGGGAGAAGCTGGAGGGAAACGGCTTCCGCCACCGCGATCGCGCTCGGCCTGCTCGCCATCCTGCTCTCGGTCCTCTCGCTGATCTTCCGCGAGGAACGCCTCCTGGCCGGCGTGGCCGCCATCCTCGGCACCGGCGCCATTGCGATCGAAATCTCCTTCGTCATGATCGGCGCGCTGATCCTGATCGCGATCCTGTATGTGGTGGGGAATATTATCGGCTTGTTCTAAGCCCCCGGGCTGGCGGACGGGCCGGAGTCGCGGCCAGCACAATTGCTACCGCGCTCAATTCTCTGTAGTTTCCGCCTCCGAAACAGCCCGACCCATTAACAGGACAGCGAGAACCCCGTGGCGCCCATCCAATATATCGTCGAGGGCGGTCACCGGCTCTCGGGCTCGATCGAGCCGTCCGGCAACAAGAATTCGGCGCTGCCGATCATCGCTGCCGCCCTGCTCACCGAGCATCCGGTGACGCTGGAGAACGTGCCGCGCATCCGCGACACCGAAACGCTGGTCGAGCTGATCCGCTCGGTCGGCGCGGCGGCGGAATGGACCGGACGCAACACGCTTCACATCCATGCCAAGAGCATCCGCGCCGCCGATCTCGACCCTGAGCTCTGCGTGCGCATCCGCGCCTCGATCCTGCTCGCAGGGCCCCTGCTCGCGCGCTGCGGCGAGGTGATGCTGCCGCCGCCCGGCGGCGACGTCATCGGCCGCCGCCGCCTGGACACCCACGTGCTGGCGCTGGAGCAGCTCGGCGCCAAGGTCACCGCGACCGACCGGCTCGAATTCCGCGCGCCCAAGCTTGCCGGCGCGGACGTGTTCCTGGACGAGCCGAGCGTCACCGCGACGGAGAACGCGCTGGTGGCGGCGGTCGCCGCCGACGGCGTCACCCATTTGCGCAACGCGGCCTCCGAGCCCCATGTGCAGGACCTCGCCAATTTCCTGGTCGCGCTCGGTGCGAAGATCGAGGGCATCGGCACCAACACCATGATCATTCATGGGCCGGCAACGCTGGGAGAAGCGACCTATCGGATCCAGCCCGACCATATCGAGGTCGGCTCGCTGATCGGGCTTGCCGCCGTGACGCGCTCGCCGCTTCGCATCACGCGCGCCGGCGTCGAGCATCTGCGCTCGATCCGCATGGGGTTTGAGCGGCTCGGCATCGTCTGCCGGGTCGAGGGCGACGACCTGATCGTGCCGTCGAACCAGACGCTGAAGATCCAGGACGATTTCGGCGGCCACGTGCCGAAGCTGGAGGACCAGCCCTGGCCGGCCTTCCCGGCCGACCTGATGTCGATCGCGATCGTCACCGCCACGCAATGCGAGGGCGTGATCCTGATGTTCGAGAAGATGTTCGAATCCAGGATGTTCTTCGTCGACAAGCTGATCGCGATGGGCGCGCGCATCGTGCTGTGCGACCCGCACCGCGCGATCATCGCCGGGCCCAGCCGCCTGCACGGCGCGACCATGACCTCGCCCGACATCCGCGCCGGCATGGCGATGCTGCTGGCTGCGGTGTGCGCCCAGGGCACCTCTACCATCAACAACGCCGACCAGATCGAGCGCGGCTATGAGCGCATCGAGGAACGGCTGAACGCGCTCGGCGCGAAGATCAAGCGCGTGCCGGAGCGGAAGGGCTGAGGCTTTTCTTTGCAGGAGCAGGTGGCGCTCCTCGCACAGTATCGTAGGGTGGGCGAAGCGACTTGTCCGCCGTAGCTCGTAGAGCGAAGGCGGAAGCGTGCCCACGGCTTCCGTGCAATATTTGATAGGTCGTGGGCACGGCGCTAGCGCGCCTTTGCCCACCCTACGATTCCTGAGCAAGCGGATAGAGATCCCTCACCCGTTGTGTGCCCCGGACGCAGCGCAGCGCTTCTTCAGCGGTGCGCTGCTGAGCCGGGGCCCATGCGGCTAAGAGCTGCACGCTTGGCTCCTGGATCCCGGCTCGCGCTTCGCGCGTCCGGGACACGCGGGCCATGTTTTCGTCGCGCGGTCGTGCTAATGAGCCGCCATGCTCGACACCGTCCAACATCATTCGCAGCCGCAAGCCGGCGTGCCGCAGAACCATCTCGCCGAAGAGTTCGTCGAGACGCTGCGGCTGGCCGTGCCGATGATGCTGACGCAGCTCGGGCAGATTGCGATGATCACGACCGATCTCGCGCTGATCGGGCGGCTTGGCGAGGATGCGGTGGCCGCGGCGGCGCTGGCGCACACGGTCTATTTCGTCAGCTTCACCTTCGGGCTCGGATTGATGGCCGCGGTGTCGCCGCTGGCCGCGCAGGCGTTCGGCGCCGGCGATGTCAGGCTGATCCGCCGCTCCTTGCGCGTCGGGCTGTGGGTCGCGCTGCTGATCTCGCTGCCGATGATGGCCTCGCCGCTCTATGGCGAGCGGATCCTGCTCGCGCTCGGACAGGCGCCGCAGTCGGCCGCGCTGGCCCAGCGCTATCTCAACGGCCTGGCCTGGGGCATCGCGCCGGCGCTCGGCTTCATCGCGCTGCGCAGCATGATGAGCGCGGTGAACCGGCCGCAGCCGCCGCTGTGGATCACGCTCGCGGCGATCCCGGTCAATGCCGCGCTGGTCTATGCGCTGATCCACGGCCTGTTCGGCCTGCCGGAGCTCGGCCTGTTCGGCGCCGGACTTGCGACCACGATCGTCAACCTCGGCACGTTCGTCGCCGTGCTCGCCATCGCAGGGCTGTGCAAACCGTTTTCGGACTACCGGCCACTCGCCCGCCTGTGGCGGATCGACTGGCCCCTGATGCGCCAGCTGATCGCGATCGGCGCGCCGATCTCGTTTTCGCTGCTGCTGGAATATGGCCTGTTCTCCTCGGCGGCGTTGCTGATGGGGCTGATCTCGACCGCCGCGATTGCCGCGCATCAGATCGCGCTTCAGGTCACCGCCGTGCTGTTCATGGTGCCGCTCGGCATCGGCATGGCGGCCACCGTGCGGGTCGGCCACGCCTTCGGCCGCGGCGAGCCGGCGGCGGTGAAGCGCGCCGGGCTCGTCGCCGCGTTGCTCGGCATGGCGCTCGTCTCCGCGCTGACGATCGCCATCATCCTCGGCCGCTACCAGCTGGGCCGGCTGTTCTTCGGCAGCGGCGAGGCGAGCGCGGCCACCATCGAGCTGACCGCGACGCTGCTGCTGGTCGGCGCCACCTTCTTCATCGCCGATGGCCTGCAGACCATCATGGGCGGCGCGCTGCGCGGCATCAACGATACGAGAATGACGCTGCTGTTCGCGGCAATCGGCTATTGGGGCATTGCCTTTCCCATCGCCTGGGTGCTGGCCTTCAACGCCGGGCTCGGCGCGGTCGGCGTCTGGGTCGGGTTTTCGGTCGGGACGTTCGTTTATGCCGGGCTCTTGATCTTGCGCTTCCGGATGCTGACGCGCAGACTGGCGGGATGAACGGGACCATCCGCGAAGTCACGCCTGAGGTCGATGCCGACACGCTGCTGGCAGGCGCGCAATTCGTCGACGCGTTTCGCGTCGAGATCGGCGCAGCGACGGTGAATGCCCGCGAGGCCTGCACCCGGATGGTGCTGCACGGGCCGCGCTGGATCGACGTGCTGCTGCGCCTGCGCAACATTCTGGTGACGCCGTTCGGGCTGAAGACATCGGGCGAAGGCGCACCGGCGTCGCACGGATTGATCGGCCTGTTTCCGGTGGTCGACGAAACGCCGGAGCGTCTGGTCGCGGGTTTCGACGACTACCACCTCGACTTCCGCATCGTGATCGATGTTGCTGGAGGTATCGCAAGCCGGCAGGTGACCTCGACCACGCTGGTGCGGACGCATAATCTTCTGGGCCGAACCTACCTCGCCCTCATCACACCCTTCCACAAGCTCGTCGTCCGCGCCATGATGGGGCGGATCGTGGAGCCGGCGTGATGATGCTGTCCGTCGATCTATTCTTCTCCTTCCGCAGCCCGTTCAGCTATCTGGCGCTGCCGAAGACGCTGAAGCTCGTCGAAGACTACGATCTCGCCGTGAACCTGCGGCCGGTCTATCCGCTCGCGGTCCGCGTGCCCGGCTTCTTCAAGAAGGCCAGCCCGAACTTCATTCGCTATGTGGTGCTCGACAGCACGCGCGTGGCGCAGCACGAGGGCATTCCGTTCCGCTTTCCCCGGCCCGATCCGATCGTGCAGGACAAGACGACGTTCGATGTCGCGGCCGAGCAGCCCTACATCCACCGCCTGACCCGCCTGGGCGCCATGGCGCAGCTCGAGGGACGCTCGCTCGCATTCACCTCCGCAATCGCGCGCGTGCTGTGGGACGGCTCGGTGGCGGGCTGGAACGAAGGCGATCATCTCGCGCGCGCCGCCGAGAGCGCCGGCTTCGACCTCGCCGCGATGGATGAAGCGATCAGCGCCGACGCGGATCGCTACGAGCAGGTGATCGCCGGAAACGAGAAGGATCACGCCGCCTCCGGCCATTGGGGCGTGCCGACCTTCGTATTCGAGAACGAGCCGTTCTTCGGCCAGGACCGCATCGATCTCTTGCTCTGGCGCATGCAGGGCAAGGGGCTGACGAAGCGTCCGGGCCGACATTGACGAACACCGCCTGTGTTCAGCCCACCGGCCCCGGGGTCCAATTGTCCCCTGCAAGCGGACTCACTCTCACATCGGGAATGACTCCAAGGTCCATGCTTGGATCGAAATGGCGCATCGTCCGCTCATTGAGGTCAATGATGCGGCCAGGTCTTAGTGGCCCCACGTCATTTATCTTGACGATGACCTTCTTGCCCACGGCTTCGACGAGGGCATATTTCGGCCTAGCGCCAAATTGAACCCCACCGAATTTGCGACGCAAGCTCGTCTTGATCGCAGCCGTCCAGGCAGAGGGATCATAACGCTCGCCGGTGGCTGTCTTCGGACCGCCCTCCTCCTTGCCGGGCTTGAACGGATTGTATGTGGACGCAGCCCCAACGATCGCATCGCCAGAGGCGGCATCGACGACGTCACTTGAGTGATCCCCGCGTGTTTCACTTCGAGCAACGGCAACAGAGAAGGCGAGCGCAATCAGGGCACCGCAAATTGCGGCGCTCGAGCGGAATAGCATCATAAGTCCTGTGATTTTTTAGATTGTCCGGTTCCAGAACCGCAAACGTGGTCAAGCGAACGCAGAAGCGTTCATGAACTTGCGCCAATCGTTTTGCGGATTCGAGCCAACCCCTGGCTACGGAACCGTCGTGGGAACCGGAGTGGCCCTCACGTAGTGTTTTAGCTTCACACCGACTAAGACAGAGATTGCGTCAGCAGCATGACCCGATGGAACCCAGCGCGTGCAAGGTCGCAGGCAGTCGATCAGAGCCACGCCGCGCGATGTGCGCATTGCTGTCGAAAGCCGACGTTTACGAGGACGTGCCCGAACTCACTCCGCAACGCGCGCGGACTTGTCGGCCGAGGCCTCCGACCATTCGCCGACCACGCGATCGAGGTCGCAGAGATTCTGGTGCATCTGCTCCAGAGAGAAGCCGAGTGCGAAGAAGCGTTCGGCAGTGTCGCCGGCGTGGCCACGGATCAGGCCGTCGTGCCGGACGGATGCAACCGCTTCGGCGTAGTGCTGGAGCGCGACGTGGACGGGATGGATCGGCGGCGCGCCGGCGCCTTCACGCAAGGCCGCCGCGGCCGAACGCAGGAAGCGCGCGATCACCGTAGAGACCTCCGTCAGCGGAGCTGCGAGCCGCGTCTGCACTTCGATCGGCAACGGCACCACCGTAGCGCGGCCGATCATCACGACGTCATGGCGCAGGCGCAGGACCGTTCGCAGCAGCGGACCGGTGTCGGGACCGCTCGACAGCCGCGCGGCGCGCTCGCGCTCGGCTTCACTGCCGATGGCATTGAGACCAACCATCGCGGTGCCGATCCCGTCCTGGATCCGGTGCAGCGCGTCGTTATCGCGGCCGCGGGTGAGGCCCGCAAGCAGCTCAGTGAAAGCATCGGCGATCAGCTCAAGCAGGATCGCGGCGCTGGCACGGATCTGCCGCACCGCGCGCGAGGGCAGCACCAGGAACGACACCAGCAATCCCGTGATGGCGCCGACCGCGACCTCGCTGACACGGTCGATCGCCGAGGTCATGGGATCGGAGTGATGCATGGTCGGAACCAGGAGCACGATCACGGCGGTCACGGTGGCGGCGCTGAGGCTCGGATTGATCGCGGCGATGAAGGCGAGCGGCGCGACCGAGAGCACCAGGAGCCCCAATAGGCCGGCTTCGCTGGAATAGGGGATCAGGATCGCGATGGCGCCGCCATAGATGGCACCGCCGATGGTGCCGAGCATGTAGTCGCGCGTCGCCTTCAACGAGCGGCCGACGCTCATCTGGGTCACGATCAGTGAGGTCAGCACCGCCCAGAGCGGCAATAGCAGATGCAGCGCCGTGGCGAGCGCATAGGCCGCGGTCGCGGCCACCGTGACCCGGATCGCCAGCCCGAGTTGCGTCCGCCGCGACCTGATCCGCTCCCACGCCTGTCCTGCGAATGCCATCGTCAGACGTCCCAATCTTCTCAGGCCAAATCTTCTCAGGCCAAGCAAAAGCATGGCTGATGCCCGCGGCCGCAAGGCCGCTTGAAAGGCCAAATCAGCCCGCCTAACTTGCGCGCCAAAACGAGGAAACACGATGGCCCACGAAACCGCAACGCTCGCCGCCTACGTCTTCAACCTGAAATACCAGGATATTCCGGCGGAGGTGCTGGATCGCGCAAAAGTGCTGACGCTGGACTTCCTCGGCAGCGCGATCCGGGCCAGGCGGGAAGCGGAATCGACCCCGTCGATACTGAAGATGCTGGAGGCGCTGGCGCTCGACACCAAGGGCGAATCCACCGTGTTCGGCGACACCAAGACCTGGACGCCGGCGGTCGCGGCGCTGCTCAATGGCGCGCTCGGCCATTCCCTCGATTTCGACGATACCCACGCCGATTCCTCGCTGCATCCGAGTGCGCCGGTCGTTCCGGCCGCCTTCGCCGTCGGCGAGATGGTCGGCGCTTCGGGCCGCGAGGTGCTGACCGCGATCGTCGCGGGCTATGAGGTCTGCTGCCGGCTCGGCAACGCGCTCGATCCGACCTCGCATTATGCGCGCGGCTTCCACCCGACCGCGACCGCCGGCACCTATGGCGCTGCCGCGGCGGCCGGAAAACTGTTCGGCCTCTCCGAGCAGCAGCTCATTGCCGCTTTCGGCGTCTCCGGCAGCCAGGCCGCGGGTTCGCTGCAGTTCCTGGTCAACGGCGCCTGGAATAAGCGCTACCAGGTCGGCGCCGCCGCGATGAACGGCGTGATCGCCGCGACGCTGGCGCGCAACGATTTCGTCGGCGCGACCGAATCGGTCGAAGGCAAGCACGGCCTGCTCGCCGGCTACACCGACGATGCTCATCCGGACAAGGCGGTCGCCGAGCTTGGCAAGACCTACGAGACCATGAAGATCGGCGTGAAGCCATATCCGAGCTGCCGCTACACCCATGCGGCGATCGATGCGCTGATCGCGATGCGGCGTGAGCACAATCTGACGCCCGACCAGGTCAAGCGCGTCGAGATCGGCCTGCATCGCAACGGCATCACACTGACCGGCGATGCTGCGACCAAGCGTCATCCGACCTCGATCGTCGGCGGCCAGTTCTCGATGTTCTTCACCGGCGCGCTCGCGCTCGACCAGGGTTCGTTCGGCTGGGACGACTATAACCGCCTTGGCGACGCCGCGATCGACGCGCTCGCCGACAAGTTCGAGGTGGTGCAGGACGACCGGCTCGAGATCGGACGCACCCATCCGTTCGGCGCCCGCGTCAGCATCACGACGGACGATGGCGTGCATGAGCGGCTCTATGCGGATCCCTCCGGCGAGCCGAATTCGTTCCCGGACGCGCAGGCGATGCAGCAGAAATTCCTGACGCTCGCGCGCCCCGTGCTCAACGCGCGCGCGGAAAAATTCGCGGATGCGATCATGACGCTGGAGCGTTTCGACCGCGTGGCCAAGGCGACGGAGCTGGGGCGATAACAGCCGCCTAGTTCGTCCCCGCCAGCTTTCCCTTCTCGCACGTCGCGGCCACCACATCACGCACCAAATCGAACACGCCATCCGCCCCCAGCGGCCCGTTCGGCGAGCGACCGAGGCGCACGATCACCAGCTTCTCCGACGGGATCATGATCGCGTACTGCCCGATCGTGCCCTTGGCGAAGAAGGCATCGCGCGGCCAGCCGTGCGCGATGCGAAACTTCGCACCAATGCTGCTGCCCTGGTTGGTCCAGAAGCCGGCGCCGATGCCGGCCCAGGCATTTGGCGTGGCTGACGCGGAATAATTCACCCAGCCCTCGGGCAGGATACGCTTGCCGCCGGCTATGCCGTCGTTGAGATAGAGCTGGCCGAAGCGCGCCCAGTCGCGCGCAGAGGCCAGCATTTCGCCGGAGCCCTCGATCGTGCCTGAAGCGTCGAGCTGAAGCGTGACGTTGACCATGCCGAGTGGCGCGAACAATTCGCGGCGCGCGAAGCGGAGCGCATCGGCGGGCTTGCCGCCGGCGGCATCACGCAGCAGATGCGCGAGGATGAGGAAGTTGCCGTCGTGATAATTCCACGCCGTGCCCGGCGCGGTTGCAAGCGGCGCGCGCTCGGCAAAGCTGGCCATATCGTCTTCGGCGTATTTCATGGTGTTGACCGGTTCCAGCGTGGAACCGAGCGAGGCCTCCAGCGAGCTTCCAAGCGCAATGCCCGCGGTGTGACGCAGCAATTGATCGACGGTGATCGGATGACGCGGATCATCCAGATTTTGCCAGGCAGCGACGGGCACGGGCCCGTCGAGCTTCAACTTGCCCTGGCGCACCAGAATGCCTGTCAGGGCCGACATCACCGACTTCGTCATGGAGAAACCAAGCAGTTGCGTCTCCGGCCCGATGCCGTCGGCATAGCGCTCGGCGATGATCCGGCCGGCCTTCATGACAACGATAGCGCGGGTGCGGCGATAAGGCGGCTGCGTGGGCTCGGCAAAGGCGCGGTCGAGCACGGCTGCCAGGCCCTCGCTCTGCGGCGGCACGATCCCCGGGCCGGCGATCTCGGGGAGCAGCGCGGGCTGCTTGTCGTCCGGCGGCAACGCGACATCAGCGATCCCCTGCCCGTGTTCGAGCGTGCAACCAAGTCCCTCGCGATAGACGGCATGGCTGCGGCCGATTCCGAACAGGGACACCGTGACATCCTTGCGCGTGCGATCGACCCGAAGATCCATCGCCCAGGTGAGCAGACCCGCGCCCGGCATCGCGTCGGTGGTCTCGGCGAGGTCGCGCATGAGATCGAGGCCGGAGACGAAGGTCTCCGAGCAGAGCGTGTGGGCGATGAAGCCGGTCGCAACCTTCGGCGCGTCGCGGGCGCGTGCGGCGCCGAGCGCGAGGCCGGCACAGGCGATGGTGGTGGTGAGGAGAATGATCTTGCGGCGGCGAGTCACGGGCTTTCTCCGGCTTTCGGGCGAGTGCGGGAGAGCAGGCCGGATGCAGGCGATACGCGCTCGCCGGATTTGAAAAACGACCTCGTCGAAAGTGATCGAGGCTCGTCGATTTCGGAATTCTTACGTGATTTCAAAGATCTAAAAATCTAGGCCGCGTCAGCCTTGAGCCGGCGATATTCCGTCGGCGTCACCCCGGTCACGGCCTTGAAGGCGCGGTTGAACGGACCCAGCGACTGGAAGCCGGCGTCCATCGCGATGGTGATGACGGGAACCTCGGCCTGGGTGGCATCGGCGAGCGCAGCCTTGGCCTCCTCGATCCGGTGGTTGTTCAGGAACACATTGAAGTTGCGATAACCGAGCCGCTGGTTGATCAGCCGGCGCAGCCGGTATTCCGGAATTTTCAGCCGGCCCGCCAGCACGCCGATGGTGATGTTCTCCTGACGATAGATCCGCTCGCCCGCCATCAGTCGCATCAGGGCGTCGATGAGTTTTTGATCGGCGGATTCATCGGCCGCAGGCTGACTGAAAACTACCGGCGGGGCGGGCGCCACCGCGGCCGGAAACAGGTCCGCGCCATCGATGCGCATCATGGCATAGACGATTGCCGCGACGGTGCAGGCGAGCACGCCGGCATTGATGGTTTCGGCGACATCGCCGACCTGGTGGCCGACGACGGCGATCTGGAGCACCGCGTTCAGCCCGCCATAGAGCGCGGTTGCACAGACGACGAAGACACGAGCGCTGCGGCGGCGCTCGACCAGGTCAGACGGCCAGGAGGCGATCATCTGCCCGACCGCAAGGGCGATGAAACCGAGCACGATCAGATTGACCACCGTCACCGAGAAGCGCACATGGCCGCTGGGCGCAATCCAGACGCAGCCTGCGAAGCTGAAGGCCGTCACCAGCGCCCAGACCCATCCGTGCCACCAGCGGAGGTGAAACTCGTCGTCGAACAGGGAGCGTGTGAACAGCCAGAACACTACGATGGTGCCAGTCGACAACGCGATCAGCGGTGCATGCCAGAGCGCGATCGGCGAGGTGACATCCACCGAATAGCTCACCGCATGCGCGGCCGAGCTGAACGCGAAGGCGGCGCCGAGGCGGGCTGCCAGCACATTGCGAAAGTCGTGCAACAGCGACGCCGCCAGCATCAGTAGCAGCGCAACGCTGGCAGCGCGGAAGGCGAGCTCGGTTGCGGCAAGGGTCATCGGCTGGGGCGAACGGGAGTGGTTGGAACCTGCCGAACATCGTTCGTTGGCGTTATTTTTTCAAGGACCATCCTCACTCACAACTGTCATCGCCCGGCTCGACCGGGCGATCCAGTACTCCGAGACAGTTATAATTGAACCGAAGAGCCCCGGCGTACTGGATTCCCCGCTTTCGCGGGGAATGACAGCGGAGTTTGCCGGCGGCCTTTGCCACGACGACGACAAACTCTGCTAAGATCAAGCTCACAAAGATACAGAAGGAGTCCACCATGAGCTGGCAACCCTCGAACGATCCCGTGCTCGGCGATCCCATGTCCTGCGATGCGCTCGATCTCGTCATCGTGCCGCGCACGCGCGATCTCGGCGACGGATTCGCGGTGCGACGCGCGCTGCCGCATGGCAAGCGGCAGATGGTCGGGCCCTTCATCTTCTTCGATCATTTCGGACCGGTGCAGTTCGTTTCCGGCAAGGGCATGGACGTGCGGCCGCATCCGCATATCGGGCTTGCCACCGTGACCTACCTGTTCGACGGCGCTATCATGCATCGCGACAGCGAGGGCAACGTCCAGGAGATCGCGCCCGGCGCGATGAATTTGATGACGGCCGGGCGCGGCATCGCGCATTCCGAGCGCACGCCGGAAGCGCAGCGCTCCTCGGGCCAGAAGATGCTGGGCCTGCAAAGCTGGATCGCGCTGCCGGCGGGATCGGAAGAGATCGCGCCGTCGTTCCAGCATTACGGCGCCGGCGATTTGCCGATGATCTCGGAGCGCGATTTCACCGCGCGGGTGATCGCCGGCTCGTCGTTCGGCATCACGTCGCCCGTGACGATGGTCTCGCCCTGGTTCTACACCGAGGTCACGGCTGCCGCCGGCGCGAGCGTGCCGCTCGATCCCGATCATGAGGAGCGCGCGATCTATATCGTCGACGGCGAGGTCGAGATCGCAAACGAGCGTTACGAGGCGCCGCGGCTTCTGATCTTCCGCCCGGGCGACCGCATCACCGTGAAGGCCGTGAGGCCCACCCGGATGATGTTTCTCGGCGGCGATGCGCTGGAGGGGCCGCGCCACGTCTGGTGGAATTTCGTATCCTCCAGCAAGGAGCGGATCGAGCAGGCCAAGCAGGACTGGAAAACCGGCCGTTTCGCTGCAGTTCCGCAGGAACATGAGTTCATTCCGCTACCGGAATAGGCTAATCCGGTTGCCGGCCGTGCCGTCCAGTGCGGCCGGATGTCCTGCCTGATAGCCAAGTCTGCGAAAGCTTTGCGATGACCACCATGCTCTCCAGCGACCTGCCCCTGCCCAAGATCGGACGCGGCAAGGTGCGCGATATCTACGCCGTCGACGACGATCGCCTGCTGCTCGTCACCACCGATCGCATCAGCGCCTTCGACGTGGTGATGGGCGAGACCATCCCGATGAAGGGCGCGGTGCTGACGCAAATCAGCGCGTTCTGGTTCAACGAGCTCGAAGGCGTGGTGCCGCATCACATGATCAGCGCCGACACCGACGAGATCATGGCCGCCGTGCCGGCCTTGAAGCCGCACCGCGCCGAGATCCTCGGCCGCGCCATGCTGTCCCGCCGCACCACCGTGTTTCCGATCGAATGCGTGATCCGTGGTTATCTCTCGGGCTCGGCCTGGAAGGAATACGCCGCCAGCGGCACGCTCGCCGGCGAGAAGCTGAAGGCGGGCCTCGTCGAGAGCGAAAAGCTGGAGCCGTCGATCTTCAGCCCGGCGACCAAGGCCGAGACCGGCCACGACGAGAACATCACCATCGCGAAGATGCGCGAGGTCGTCGGCGACGAGGTTGCCTACACGCTCGAGAGCATGACGCGTGCGATCTACACGCTCGGTGAGGAATTGGCGCGCGAGCAGGGCATCATCATCGCCGACACCAAGTTCGAATTCGGCCGCGACAAGGACGGCCGCATCATCCTGATCGACGAGGTGATGACACCGGATTCCTCACGCTTCTGGGCGGTCGATGCCTACAAGCCCGGCCAGCCGCAGGCCAGCTTCGACAAGCAGCCCTTGCGCGACTATCTCGACGTCGAGCGCCGCGCCGGCCGCTGGAACGGTGACGCCCCGCCGCCGCCACTGCCGGCAAGCGTGGTGGAGGCGACCAGCAAGCGGTATCTGGAAGCGTATCGTCGCGTGACGGGGAAAGAGCTGAAGATTTAAGTCCGGCTGTTGTCACTCACTCCTTCATTGCGGGAGCCCTTGCGACGAAGCAATCCAGGCTGTTTCCGCGATGTAAGTGCTGCGGCGCTACCCCATGATAAGGCAGTTGGCGTGACCCATTGAGGCACGTCGGCACAATAGCGCCCCTCACCGATTTCCCATATGATCCATGGCTCTCCAAAGCACGACACGGCGTGCCTCCGATGAAGCGTCTCCTCTCGCAATCGCTCCTGCCGCCGCTTGCGCTGAGCGCAAACGGCTTCGGTTGCACGCCGCTCCAGACCAGCGCGACGAAGACGTCCAGGGACACCGCCCCTGGACAGCGAAGGCGCATTTGGAAGACAGCCATGGAGAAGAAGCATGACACCTACACGTGTGACAAGAATTGCCATAGCAGCCTCGACCTTTGCCTGCGCGGCGTTGTTCTCCTTCGCGTGGTCTGAGGAGCACGGCGTCTCGATGTCGGTCGACAATGCACAGGCGCGGGTCGGCCGCCCGCTGACTCCGGTGAGCGTTGCCGGCGTGGCGCGTCGACAGACTCGGCGCGCCGCATACGGCTACGGTGCTGCCGCAGCAGTCCGCGCAGGCGCCGCAGCAGTTGGCACGGCCGCCGCGGTTGCCGCAACGTCGCCGGGATGGGGGACCGGTCCGGGTTACTATGCGGGGAGCGGCCCCTACGCGTCTTACGCCTACTCGCCGGATGACTGGCGCAAGCGAAACGGCATGGTCTGCACGCCCGGTACGATGACCAAGATGGAAGACGGCCGGATGTATCGCTGCCAGTAACGACATAGGCGCACGGGCGGGAGGCGGCCTTCGAGCCGCCTTCCACATTTCGCGCCTCCGCCGAAAGTCCCGCGCCTCGCAGCAGCGAGCAAGCCGCTCTGCAAGTCCTCGGCTGCATTGATCCAGATCAAACCGGAAGCGAATGGCGGAGGAATGCTGCTCACTCGGCTTTGACACAACGAGGGAGATTGCCATGAGGCTGGTCGGCACCAAGCGAATGCTACTTGTTGCAGCCGTTCTGGGCTGCGGAATGTTCGGCTCGGCGAACTGGTCGAACGGCACCGGTATCGCACTCGGCGTTTCAAGCGCCGAAGCCAGGGTCGGCCGACCGGCCACCCCAGCGAGCGTCGCCGGCGTCGCACGCCGAACCACGCGGCGCGCGGTCGTCGGTGGCGCGGCTGTGGGTGCGGCAGCTGCCGGCGCAGCATGCGTCCGCGTCTATGTGAACGGCGCCTACGTGTGCCGCTGATGCATTCGCGCCGGCGAGTCCAAATCGCCGGCGCGGGAGCCTCGATTGCCGGTCACACCCCCGCCATCATCACGTATTTGATCTCGACATATTCTTCCATGCCGTGACGTGAGCCTTCGCGTCCCAGGCCGCTTTCCTTGACGCCGCCGAAGGGCGCGACTTCCGTGGTGATGAGACCGGTGTTGACGCCGACCATGCCAGACTCCAGCGCTTCGGCGACGCGCCAGACGCGGCCGAGATCGCGGGAGTAGAAATACGACGCCAGGCCAAACGGCGAGGCGTTGCACATCGCGACCACATCGGCTTCGTCCTTGAAGCGGATCACCGGCGCGAGCGGGCCGAAGGTTTCCTCCTGCGACACTAGCGAGTCCGGCTTGACGTCGGCAAGGACGGTCGGCTCGAAGAAGGAGCGTCCGAGCTCGCTGCGCTTGCCACCAGTGACGACCTTGGCGCCGCGCTTGACCGCATCCGCAATGTGGCGCTCGACCTTGTCGACCGCCTTCAGGTTGATCAGCGGCCCCTGCGTGACGCCGCTCTCGGTGCCATCACCGATCTTCATCGCGGCGACTTTCTTCGACAGCTTCTGCACGAACTCGTCGTAGATCTTGTCCTGAGCGTAGAGCCGGTTGGCGCAGACGCAGGTCTGGCCCATGTTGCGATATTTCGAGACGATGGCGCCTTCGACCGCAGCGTCGATATCGGCGTCGTCGAACACCACGAAGGGCGCATTGCCGCCGAGCTCGAGGCCAAGCCGCTTCACGCCGACGGAGGCCTGCTGGTAGAGGATCTTGCCGACCGCGGTCGAGCCGGTGAAGCCGACGAAGCGCACCGCCGGATGCTCACACAGCACCTTGCCGATCGGCGGCGCATCACCGGTGATGATGTTGAGCACGCCCTTGGGGATACCGGCCTTCTCGGCCAGCACGGCCAGCGCCAGCGCCGAGAGCGGCGTTTCATTGGCGGGCTTGAGCACCACGGTGCAGCCGGCGGCGAGCGCCGGGGAGACCTTGCGGGTGATCATGGAGTTCGGGAAATTCCACGGCGTGATCGCGCCGCAGACGCCGATCGGCTGCTTGATCGCGAGCAGCCGCGCGTCCGGCCGCTGCGTCGGAATGGTCTCGCCATAGACGCGGCGGGCTTCCTCCGCGAAGAACTCGATATAGGCCGCACCGATATCGACCTCGCCGAGCGCCTCCGAAAGCGGCTTGCCCTGCTCGGAGGTGAGGATCAGCGCGAGATCCTCGCGGTTGGCGATGATCAGCTCGAACCATTTGCGCAGGATGTTGGAGCGCTGCTTGGCGGTGTGCTTGGCCCAGGCCGGAAAGGCACGCTGAGCGGCCTCGACCGCCTTTGTGGTATCGTCGGCACCAAGCTGCGGCACTTTTGCAAGCTCGACGCCGTTGGCGGGATTGTTGACGGCAAAGACCGGCGTGCCGACCCAGGCGCCGTCGATGTAGCAGGCCTCCTTCAGGAGCGAGGGGTCTTTCAACCGGTCGCGCAGGGTGGCGGTGGCTTGCGTGGCGCGTGCGGCAGCGGGCGGGGTCATGGCGTTACTCCTCGAACGATCATTTCGGGGCGATCGGATCGGCCGGAATATAGGGACAAGCAGCGCGCAATGCACCGTCCCCCAACGCACATCTGATGGGAGCTAAACCGGCAGCGGCCTTAGGCCGCGCCGCTCATATAGGTCTCGCGGCGGCCGATCATCCGTTCCGCCGCGGCCTTGGCGTCGGCCTTCGACGAGGTTGCGCAGGTACGGTATTCGAGATCGGGAACGTCGGACGGGTTGCGGCGGCCGAACCAGTTCTTGGAGCCCACCGGCAGCAGCGCCAGCGCCTGCGCCAGATTGTCGACTGCGCCGAAGGAATAGAGCGCGCCGGTCCCGGCGATGCGCACCTCGTAGATCCCTGGCGAAATCGGCGCCTCCAGGTTCTCGCCCCGTCCGGGACGGGGATAGCGCTTCCATTCGCTCCAGGTCGAAATCATCTGAGGTCCCCCTCGCGGCCGCTTGGCGACCGCCAAATTTGCATCAAGTCTTAACGTCGGCCGTCGATTGGCCGAGTGCTGAACGCCGCAACGCACAAAATGTTTCAAGTGCTTCAAACACAGGAATCATATCGCCAGCGCCCATTCACGGTCACGGCGAGATGCGGCCATCCACCGCAGATTGTGACGGAGTGTTGCCGTTCGGCCTGCCTGTCGTCCTGCGTGTGGCACGGACCGTCAAGTCACGACATCGCGACCGCCGCGGGCACCTCGACGCGCTTGCCGCACGGAGCGTGCGGGAGGACAATCGATCACTGCCAACAATAATCAAACTCGAGGAAACGCCATGCAAAGCAAAGCTGAGATCGACGAGATTCTGCGTCAGAAGAGCGACGCCAAGGAGATTCCCGGGGTCGTCGCCATCGCCGCCAGCGGTAAGGACGTGCTGTATCAGGGCGCATTCGGCAAGCGCGACCTGTCCAAGCCCGACGCGATGACGGCGGACAGCGTGTTCTGGATCGCCTCGATGACGAAGGCGGTGACATCGGCGGGCGCGATGCAGCTGGTCGAGCAGGGCAAGCTGTCGCTGGATACGCCGATCAGTGAAGTGTTGCCCGATCTCGCCAAGCCGCAGGTGCTCGAAGGTTTTGATGCCAATGGCGAACCAAAACTGCGGCCGGCGAAGGGCGCGATCACGCTGCGCCATCTCATGACCCACACTGCCGGGTTTGCCTACAACGTTTGGAACGGCGATTGCGCGCAATATCTGGAGAAGACCGGAACGCCGAACATCTTCTCCTGCCAGAACGTTGCGCTGAAGACGCCGATCATGTCCGATCCCGGCACGCGCTGGGAATATGGCATCAACATCGACTTCGTCGGCAAGGCGGTGGAAGCCGTGAGCGGCAAACGTCTCGATGCTTACTTGCGCGATCACATGTTCACACCGCTCGGCATGAACGACACTGCCTTCAAGATCACCGACGACATGCGCCAGCGCCTGGTCGCCACGCACGCACGCGGCGAGGATGGATCGCTGGCGCCGATTCCGTTCGAGATCGAACAGAATCCGGAATTCCACATGGGGGGCGGCGGCCTCTACAGCACGGCCGGCGACTACATCAAGTTCACCCAGATGGTCCTCAACAAGGGCCGCGGAAACGGCAACCAGGTGCTGAAGCCCGAGACGGTCGCGCTGATGGGCCAGAACCACATCGGTGATCTCACGATTGGCAAGATGACGACAGTGGCGCCCATGTACACCAACGACGTCGATCTCTTCCCCGACATCGTGAAGAAGTGGGGGCTCTCCTTCCTGATCAACACCGCCAAGACGCCAGAAGGCCGCAGCGCCGGCAGCCTCGCCTGGGCCGGTCTTGCCAACACCTATTTCTGGATCGACCCGGCACGCGATATTTCCGGCGTCATCCTGATGCAGGTGTTGCCGTTCGTCGACGCCCAGTGCCTGCAGGCGTTCGCGGGCTTCGAGCGTGGCATCTACGCCGGGCTCGACGCGGGCAGCGGGCAGAAGGCGGCCTAGCCACTTAGTATGAGGTGCGCGGCGTCGCGCGCCTTCGCCGCAATCGATATCCTCGTGCCCAAGGCCATCGGCTTCAGGCACGAGGCACCAGCTTTGAGGAGACGAACTTGGCGGACGATCTGGCAGATAAAGCCGACAGCTACGTTTGCGGCATCTCGGACACGCCGCTGCTCGGCGACACCATCGGTCGCAGCCTCGACCACGCGGTGCGGCGGTGGGGCGATCGCGAGGCGCTGATCTCGCCCAGCCACGGTGTCAGATGGACATGGCGGGAATTCGCCGAGCGGGTCGATGCGCTCGCCGCGGGCTTTCTCGCGCTCGGGCTCGAACGCGGGGAGCGGATCGGCATCTGGTCGCTGAACCGGCCGGAATGGACGCTGACCCAATTCGCCGCCGCCAAAGCCGGCTTGATCCTGGTGACGATCAATCCGGCCTACCGCCTCAGCGAGCTCGAATTCGCGCTGAAGAAGGTCGGCTGCGCGGCGATCGTCACGGCGACGGCGTTCAAGACCAGCAATTACATGGAGATGCTCAACACGCTGCTGCCGGAGCTGGCGGGTGCCAGGCCCGGACAGCTGCAGGCGGCGCGATTGCCGGCCTTGCGGATGGTGATCCAGATCGGCGGCCCGGCGGCCTCAGGTACGATCCCTTTCGAGGAGGTCGCGCGCATGGGCAGAGCCGAGCATCGCGAGCAGCTTGCCACGCTCGGTGCTGCGCTTCAGTTCGACGACCCCGTCAACATCCAGTTCACCAGCGGCACCACCGGATCGCCGAAGGGCGTGACGCTGACCCACCACAACATCCTCAACAACGGCTATTTCACGGGGCGCGCGATGCGCCTGACCGAACAGGATCGCATCTGCATTCCGGTGCCACTCTATCATTGCTTCGGCATGGTCATGGGCAACCTTGCCTCGGTCACGCTCGGCACCACCATGGTCTACCCGGGCGAGGGCTTTGATCCGCTCGCGACGCTGCGCGCGGTCGAGCAGGAGAAATGCACTGCGCTGTACGGCGTGCCGACCATGTTCATCGCGGAGCTCGACCACCCCGAATTCAAGAATTTCAATTTGAAATCGCTGCGCACCGGCATCATGGCGGGCGCGCCCTGCCCGATCGAGGTAATGAAGCGCGTCAACACCGAGATGAACATGCGCGAGGTCACCATCGCCTATGGCATGACCGAGACCAGCCCGGTGAGCTTCCAGAGCGCGACCGACGATCCGCTCGAGCGCCGCGTCTCCACCGTCGGCCGCATTCACCCGCATGTCGAGGTGAAGGTCGTCGATCTCGAAGGCAGGATCGTCAAGCGAGGCGAACGCGGCGAGCTCTGCACTCGCGGCTACAGCGTCATGCTGGGTTATTGGGAGGAGAAGGAAAAGACGTCCGACGTGCTCGACGCCAATGGCTGGATGCACACCGGCGACCTCGCCACCATCGACGTATCAGGCTATTGCAACATCGTCGGCCGCATCAAGGATCTGGTGATCCGCGGCGGCGAAAACCTCTACCCGCGCGAGATCGAGGAGTTCTTGTACCGTCACCCCAAGATCCAGGACGTGCAGATCTTCGGCGTCGCCGACACCCGCTACGGCGAGGAGCTCTGCGCCTGGATTCGCGTCAGGCCGGGCGAAACGCTCACGGCCGAGGAGGTCCGCGCCTTCTGCGACGGCCAGATCGCCCACAACAAGATCCCGCGCTACGTGGAGTTCGTCGATGAATTCCCGATGACGGTGACGGGAAAGATCCAGAAATTCGTGATGCGCGATGCCGTGGAGCAGCGGCTGGGATTGAAGGCGGCGAAGACCGCGTGAGGGACTGAGTACCTTTTTCCGCACGACGGCGGTCATTCGCCGCGAAGGCGGGGAATCCAGTACACTGCGGCTTCTCGATTCAATCACAACCGCCTCTGGAATACTGGATCGCCCGGTCGAGCCGGGCGATGACAGCGAGGCTGGTGCCGACTTCCCTAAACCGTCAGGCCGCGCTGCTGGGCCAGCTCCCTCAGCGACACCTGCGGACGCGCGCCGATGTGCTGGATCACTTCGGCGGCCGCGAGCGCGCCGAGCTCGCCGCACTGCTTGTGCGCGAGGTTACGCGAAAGGCCGTAGAGGAAACCCGCTGCAAAGAGATCGCCGGCGCCGGTGGTGTCCACCAGCTTCGTGATCGGCGAGGCCGGGGCTGCGACGGCGTCGGTCGGTGTCACCACCACGCAGCCCTTCTCGCTGCGGGTGACGACGCCGAGATTGACGTCGTTGCGCAGTTGCTTCAGGGCGGTGTCGAAATCCGAGGTCATGTAGAGCGAATGCAGCTCGGATTCGTTGGCGAAGACGATGTCGACGGTGCCGTCGCGCATCAGCGCGAGAAACTCGTCGCGATAGCGGTCGACGCAGAAGGAATCCGACAGGGTCAGCGCCACCTTGCGCTTGGCATCATGCGCGATCTTGGCCGCCTTGACGAACGCGTCTTTGGCGTTCTTGGGGTCCCAGAGATAACCCTCGAGATAGACGATGCCGGCGCCGGCGATCTCGGCCGGATCGATGTCGGCGGGCGAAAGGTCCTGCGCGGCACCGAGATAGGTGTTCATGGTGCGCTCGCCGTCACCGGTGACCAGGATGTAGGAGCAGCCGGTGGCGGGGCCGTCCTTCGCGGCGGGCGTGTTGAAGGCGACGCCGGCAGCGCGGATGTCGTGGACGTAGAGCTTGCCGATCTGGTCGTCCTTGACCTTGCCGACATAGGCGGCGCGTGCCCCCAGGCTGCCGATGCCGACGATGGTGTTGGCCGCCGAGCCGCCCGAGACTTCAGTGGCCGGGCCCATGTCCTTGTAGATGGCAGCCGCCCGCGCCTCATCGATCAGCGACATGCTGCCCTTGGTCATGCCGTGCTTGGCCAAAAAGGCCTCGTCGGTCCGGACAAGCACGTCGAACAGCGCGTTGCCGATGCCGAGAACGTCATATTTCACGTCAGCCATTCACCTTGATCCTGTTTGGCGGATTGCGAACCCTGCGAAAATCCGCTTCCTGTCGGCCTGAAATCTGGCTCGCGGCCTATCACGACCGGGCCTGCGCGGGCAAGCAACGGTATTATAACGGCCTCGATGATCCGCTCCTTCCTGACCGTCTCGACGGGAACATTGGCCTCACGGCTGCTGGGCTTTGCCCGCGATTCCCTGATCGCGGCGCTGCTCGGCACCGGCGCCGTGGCGGATGCGTTCCTGGCCGCCTTCCAGCTGGTCAATGTGGTGCGCCGGCTGCTCAGCGAGGGAGCACTGAATGCGGCGCTGGTCCCGGCCTGGCTGCGCATCCGTGACCGCGACGGCGCGGCGGCTGCGGCGGCGTTCGCCGGGCGCGTGCTGGGCACGGTCAGCGCGGCGCTGATCATAATCTCGATCGGCATTGCCCTGCTGATGCCGCTGATCATGACCGTCATCGCGCCGGGCTTTCTCGGTGCCGGCACGCTCGATCTCGCAGTCCAGAACGCGCGGCTGATGCTGCCTTATCTCGCCTTCGCCGGTCCCGTCACCGTGCTGATGGGCCTGCTCAACGCGCAAGGACGCTTTGCACTCACGGCATTCTCGCCGCTGCTGTTCAACATCGCGCTGATCGCCGCGATCGCTTTGCTGCTGGTCTGGCACGCTGATTCCGGCTTCGCCGCGTGGCTGCTGGCGGCCACGGTCGGCATCGCCGGCCTGCTGCAGCTCCTGATGCTGCTGTCGCAGAGGAGTGCGCGCCTCGCCACGCCTCTGCGCGTTAGTTTCGACAAGGAGATGCGCAGCTTCTTCGCCAAGGCGATCCCCGGCATGATCGCAAGCTCGGGACCGCAATGGCTGATGGTCGCGGGCG
The DNA here is from genome assembly GCF_054863005.1 of Bradyrhizobium sp. 25ACV. Lineage (NCBI taxonomy): Bacteria > Pseudomonadati > Pseudomonadota > Alphaproteobacteria > Hyphomicrobiales > Nitrobacteraceae > Bradyrhizobium > Bradyrhizobium sp. 25ACV. Next base: position 422,960 of record NZ_JAVAYO010000005.1, on the reverse strand, counting down.
CGATCATCGCATCGGCGACGCCGTCCGCGGTGTCCTGGCTCTATTTCGCCAACCGCCTGATCGAGCTGCCGCTCGGCATCGTCGGCGTCGCCATGGGCACCGTGCTGGTGCCGGAACTGACGCGCGCGGTGAGCGGCGGTGACCGTGATGCGGTGGCGCATGCGCAATCGCGGGCGCTGGAGCTTGCGACAGGACTAGCGCTGCCGGCAACGCTCGGCCTGATCGTGCTGGCCGAGCCGATCGTGCGGCTGTTGTTCGAGCATGGCGCCTTCGGTGCAGGGGACAGCGCGGCGACCGCGCATGCCTTGATGTGGCTGGCGCTGGGCCTGCCGGCCCACGTGCTGATCAAGGCGCTGTCGCCGGCCTTCTATGCCCGCAACGACACGATGACGCCGCTGCTCGCGACGGCCAAGGGCTTTGTGGTCGCGGTCGTGCTCGCCGTGCTGCTCGGCCATTTCTTTGGCGCAAGCGGGATCGCGGCGAGCATCGCGGCGGGTGCCTGGAGCAGTGCACTCTCGCTGCTTCGGAAGGGCACCAGTGAATTCGGCTTCTCGATCGATTCTGCCGCGCGAAAACGGCTGCCGCGGATCGTGCTCGCCGCCGCGGTCATGGGTGCCCTGCTCTGGCTGACCACGGGCCTTGTGCCTTCAGACGCGCATGGCCTCGTCCGCTTCGTAGCGCTGGGCCTGCAGATCGGGGCCGGCATCGCGGTCTATGGCCTGCTGCTGCAGATCCTGGGCGCGGCCTCGTGGCGCGAGGCGGTTAACGCCTTGAAGCGGCCCGCCTGACCGGGCTGCGCTTGCGAATTACCCTTGACGGGGCAGCGCCGCTGTTGGAAACGACGGCCGAATACCTATGGGAAGGCTTACCATGCCATTCGTTGAACGGGTCTTTTCGGGCGTCCAGCCGACGGGCAATCTGCATCTCGGCAATTACCTCGGCGCCATCGTCAATTTCGTGAAGATGCAGGAAACCCACAACTGCATCTATTGCGTCGTCGACATGCACGCGATCACGCAAGGCGTGGACGTCTGGGGCGGACCGGCCGAGCTCGCGCGTAACACCCGCGAAGTGACTGCGGCGTTCATCGCGAGCGGCATCGATCCCAAGAAGCACATCGTGTTCAACCAGAGCCAGGTCTCCGGCCATGCCGAGCTCGCCTGGATCTTCAACTGCGTTGCGCGCATGGGCTGGCTCGGCCGCATGACGCAGTTCAAGGAGAAGGCCGGCAAGGACCGCGAGAACGCCTCGGTGGGTCTGTTCGACTATCCCGTGCTGATGGCCGCCGACATCCTGCTTTACCGCGCCACCCACGTGCCGGTCGGCGAGGACCAGAAGCAGCATCTCGAGCTCTCGCGTGACATCGCGCAGAAGTTCAACAACGACTTTGGTGACTCGATCCGCAACCTCGGCGCCAATGACGGGCTGTTCTTCCCGCTGCCGGAGCCCCTGATCACGGGCCCCGCGACGCGGGTGATGAGCCTGCGCGACGGCACCAAGAAGATGTCGAAGTCGGATGCGTCGGACAATTCGCGCATCAATCTGACCGACGATGCCGACACCATCGCGCAGAAGATCCGCAAGGCGAAGACCGATCCGGAGCCGTTGCCGTCAGAGGAGAAGGGCCTCGAAGCCCGTCCCGAGGCCGACAACCTCGTCGGCATCTTCGCCGCTCTCTCCGGCCGCCCCAAGGCGGACGTGCTGCGCGAGTTCGGCGGCGGCCAGTTCTCCAGCTTCAAGAACGCGCTGGCGGAGCTGTGCGTCACCAAGCTGGCGCCGATCGCCGGCGAGATGAAGCGCCTCGTCGCCGACCCCGGCCATATCGATTCGATCCTGAATGAAGGTTCCGACCGGGCCCGCGCGATCGCCGACGAGACGATGAAGCTCTCCAAGGACATCGTCGGCTTCATCCGACCGCGATAGAGACGGTCGGCGCCAGCGCGCCGGCCGCATCTCCTCTCCCCAACCTTGCGGGAGTGTGGCAGCATGCCGGCCGTGCACATGCCGGGACATGCATGACCAGCAAGCGACTTTGCTTCGAGCCGGGTCACAAGCCCAAATGCCTCGTCGTCGTCGACGACACCGCCGAATGGGATCGCGCGGTCTACTATGCCAGTCGCTGGGCGATCCGCGCCGGCGGCGGCGTGGTGATGCTGCGCATCATCGAGCCCGAACAGCAGAGCCAGGAATGGCTGGGGGTCGCCGACATCATGCGCGCGGAGGCGCAGGAAGCGGCGGAGGCCGCGCTCGACCGCGCCGCCGGCCGCGCCAACGGCATCGCCGCGATCACCCCCGAGCGGGTGATCCGCGAGGGTGTGCCGATGGAGCAGCTGCTCGCGGTGATCGACGAGGACCCTGATATCGCCATGCTGGTGCTCGCCGCCAATCCCGGTGCGGAGGGGCCGGGTCCCCTGGTTGCGCTGCTCGCGCATGCCGTCGGAACCTTCCCGATTCCCGTGACCATCATTTCCGGCGCGCTCAGCGACCAAAGCGTGGATTCACTGTCGTAGCGACGGTGCCTCTTACCCTCCCCTGGAGGGGGAGGGTCGATCGTGCGCAGCGCGAGCGGGGTGGGGTGAAGGTCTATCCTCATCGAATACCGCCCGCGTGGAGAGATCACCCTACCTCGGCGCTTCGCGCCGACCCTCCCCCTCCAGGGGAGGCTGAGCAGCGCCCTAACTCACTGAAATTTATGGGCGAAATTGCTCGTTCCCCTTGATCGTGCGTTCTCCGTCGCCATCTGCTAGTGGAGAGAGCACGCGCCGGCCTTGAACCGGCGACGTCTGGAGAAAACCATGTTCATTCAAACCGAAGCCACCCCCAATCCCGCCACGCTCAAGTTCATTCCCGGCCGCGTCGTGGTCGACGGCAGCCCGATGGAATTTGCAAGCCGCGAAGCCGCCACCCGCTCGCCGCTGGCCGAAAAGCTGTTCGAGGTGCCCGGCGTCACCGGCGTGTTCTACGGATCCGACTTCATCACCGTGACCAAGGCGAACGGTGAATGGCAGCAGCTCAAGCCCGCGATCCTCGGCGCCATCATGGAGCATTACATGTCCGGCGCGCCGCTGCTCGCCGACGGCGCGGCTGCTGATGATGCCGATCTCGACGACGAGGACGAGTTCTTCGACGAGGCCGATGCCGAGACGGTCGACATGATCAAGGACCTGATCGAGACCCGCGTGCGGCCGGCGGTCGCCAATGACGGCGGCGACATCACCTTCCGCGGCTTCAAGGACGGCATCGTCTATCTCAACATGAAGGGCGCCTGCTCCGGCTGCCCGTCATCGACCGCGACGCTCCAGCACGGCATCCAGAACCTGCTCAAGCACTTCGTGCCTGACGTGGTCGAAGTCCGGCCGATGTGATCGGTCCGCGAATGGCGAGTAGCGAGTAGCGAATGGCGAATGGCATTCCGATCGGCTAGACTATTCGCCATTCACCACTCGCCATTCGCTTGTCCATGCTGATCCTAGCCATCGATACTGCGCTCGACGCCTGCGCCGCTGCCGTGCTCGACACCGAAACGGCCGAGCTCGTTGCGCAGGAGCAGCTTCTCATGAAGCGCGGCCACGCCGAGGCCCTGATGCCGATGATCGCGCGCGTGATGCAATCGGCCGATCTCGCCTTCACCGCGCTCGACCGCATCGCGGTCACCGTCGGCCCCGGAAGCTTCACCGGCCTGCGCGTCGGCATTTCGGCGGCGCGCGGCCTTGCGCTCGCGGCCGAGCGGCCGGCGATCGGCCTGACCACCTTGTCGGCCTATGCCGCCGCCATCGTCGGCCAGAGCAAATCGGCACCCGTGATCTCCGCGATCGACGCGCGGCACGACCATGTCTATTTCCAGATCGTCGCCGGCGACGGCAGCCAGCTGGTGCGGCCGAGCGTCGCTCCCATCGACGAGGCGATCGCGGCCTCGCAATTCGGCGCGCCGCATCTGGTCGGCAATGCCGCAAACATCCTCGCCGAGCGCTGGCCGAAGGATATCCCCCAGCCGGTCGCGGTCGACGCGCAGCCCGCGCCCGATATCGGCTGGATCGCATGGCTCGGCGGCGCCGCCGATCCCGCGACGAATCCGGCGCGGCCGTTCTATCTGAAGGCGCCCGACGCCAAACCGGCGGCACCGCCGCCATTTGCAGCACAAGCCGCGACCCCATGATGAGATGGCTGTCGGAATGGTGGCGCGGCGGCACCGCCGCCGTCGAGCCCGCATCCGTGCGTGACGCCGCGCAGCTGGCGCAGCTTCACGGCGCCGCCTTCGCGCGCGGCTGGGGCGAGGGCGAATTCGAGAGCATGGTCAGCGAGCACAACACGCTCGTGCATCGGCTGCGCCTCGGCCGCAGGACGGTCGGATTCGCGGTATCGCGGATCGGGGCGGACGAAGCGGAAATCCTCTCGATCGCTGTGGACGAGGCCTATCGCGGCCGCGGCCTCTCCCGCACGCTGCTGATGACCCATCTCGGCCATCTCGCGGGGCGCGGCGTGCGCACAATATTTCTCGAAGTTGAGGAAAATAACCAGCCAGCGCGGCGGCTGTACGATGGGGCCGGATTCATGGTGGTCGGGCGCCGCGAACGCTACTATAAGCAGCCGAACGGGGAACAATTGAACGCCCTTCTGATGCGACGTGACTTGTCGTAACATTGGTGGCAGAAAGCGCCCCCGCCAGGCAGACAAACTATGACCGCACTGAAACCTTCTTCCGCATCCAAGGCGTCCGGCATCGAAGCGCGCTGTGCCGCCACCGGCATGCGCATGACCGAGCAGCGCCGTGTCATCGCCCGCGTGCTCGCGGAGGCGATCGATCATCCCGATGTCGAGGAACTGTACCGGCGCTGCGTCGCCGTCGACGACAAGATCTCGATCTCGACCGTGTATCGCACCGTCAAGCTGTTCGAGGATGCCGGCATCATCGAGCGCCATGATTTCCGCGAGGGCCGCGCGCGCTACGAGCAGATGCGCGACAGCCATCACGACCACCTCATCAATCTGCGCGACGGCAAGGTGATCGAGTTCACCTCCGAAGAGATCGAGAAGCTGCAGGCGGAGATCGCCCGCAAGCTCGGCTACCGGCTGGTCGACCACCGGCTCGAGCTCTATTGCGTCCCGCTCGACGACGACAAGCCGACGTCTTAAGTGGCATGATCTCCGCGCAAACGCGTTTCGCGTTTGTCGCGCGGGAAACCGCTACACACTTTTCCGGATCATGCCTTAGTGCCGATAGACCTCATCATCTTCGATTGCGACGGTGTGCTCGTGGACAGCGAGGTGATCTCCTGTCGCGCGCATGCCGATGTGCTGACGCGGCACGGCTATCCCATCACCTCGGAGCAGGTGCTGGTCCGCTTCCTCGGCGTATCCGAGAAGGACGCGCGGCTGATGGTCGAACAGGAAATCGGCCGTAGTCTTCCGGGTGATCTGGAGCAGCAGATCAGCGCGGCCACGCTGCAATTCTACGCCAGCGATCTGCAGCCGATCACCCATGTGGCTGCGGCGATCGGCGCGATCGATCTGCCCAAATGCGTCGCATCGAGCGGCACGCCGGAGAAGATCACTCACGGCCTGACCTGTGCCGGCCTCTACGACCTGCTCGCTCCGCACATCTTCTCAGCGAGCCAGGTCGCACGCGGTAAGCCCGCGCCCGATCTATTCCTGTTCGCCGCCAAGCAGATGAAAGTCGCGCCGGAACGCTGCCTCGTGATCGAGGACAGCGTCCCCGGGGTAACCGGCGCGTCCGCAGCCGGGATGACCGTGCTGGGCTTTCACGGCGGCAGCCACTGCCCGCCGGGTCACGCCGAAAGGCTGCGCGCCGCCGGCGCCGGATCGACATTCGATGATATGCGGCAATTGCCGGAGCTGGTTCGACGGATCGAGGCGGCCCCCGCGGGCTGATTTCGCCCTTTTTCGTCCTTCCGGGGCACGCGCAGAGCGCGTGAAGCCGGAATCCAGAGGATTTGGCTCGAGATTCCGGGTTCGCGACTGCGTCCCGCCCCCGGAATGACGGCCCAAGAGGCGCCAGTCGCTGGATTTTCGTCCCTCCAACCTATATTTGAGGGCCGTTCTCCACCACAATTCCGGGTTCCATGACGCCGCCGCGCAAGCTGCACATCAAATCATATGGCTGCCAGATGAACGTCTACGATGCCCAGCGCATGGTGGACACGCTGGCTCCGGAAGGATTCGTGGAGACGGCCAGCGCTGAAGACGCCGACCTCGTCATCCTCAACACCTGCCACATCCGCGAGAAGGCCTCCGAAAAGGTCTATTCCGAGCTCGGCCGATTGCGTGTCGCCAAGGACGAGGCCGCGCGCGCGGGCCGCGCGATGCAAATCGCGGTCGCGGGCTGCGTCGCGCAGGCCGAGGGCGAGGAGATCGTGCGCCGCGCGCCTGTCGTCGACGTCGTGGTGGGACCGCAGAGCTATCATCACCTGCCGGAGCTGCTGAAGCGCGCCGGCAACGAAGGCCGCGCGATCGAGACCGAGTTTCCTGCCCAGGACAAGTTCGGCTTCCTGGCTCAGCCCAAGCCCGGCGCGATCCGCGCGCGCGGCATTTCCGCTTTCGTCACGGTGCAGGAAGGTTGCGACAAGTTCTGCACCTTCTGCGTCGTGCCCTATACGCGCGGCTCGGAAGTCTCGCGCCCTGTCGCGAAGATCGTCGACGACGTGAAGCGCCTCGCCGACAACGGCGTGCGCGAGCTGACGCTGATCGGGCAGAACGTCAACGCCTATCATGGCGAGGGACCGGACGGAAAAACCTGGCCGCTCGGCAGGCTGCTCGAGCATCTGGCGACGATTCCCGGCATCGCGCGGCTGCGCTATTCGACCAGCCACCCCCGTGACGTCGACGACAGCCTGATTGCCGCCCATCGCGATCTCGGTGCCCTGATGCCGTTCGTGCACCTGCCGGTGCAATCGGGTTCGGACCGCATTCTGGCGGCCATGAACCGGAAACATACCGCCGATGATTACCGGCGGGTCATCGACCGTTTCCGCGCCGCGCGCCAAGACATTGCTTTTTCATCAGATTTTATCGTGGGTTTCCCCGGCGAGGGCGAGCAAGATTTTCTCGCCACCCTCGCGCTTGTCACGCAAATCGGCTACGCTGCGGCTTATTCGTTCAAATACTCCGCCCGGCCGGGAACGCCGGCCGCGGACATGCAGGAGACGGTGTCCCCCGCCGAGATGGACCAGCGATTGGAGCGGCTCCAGGAACTGATCGACAGCCAGCAATCGGCCTTCAACAAGGCCGCGATTGGCTCAACGGTCGACGTGCTGTTCGAGCGTCCGGCGCGCAAGGACGGCCAGATCGTCGGCCGCACCGCTTTCCTGCAGCCCGCCCACGTGATGGCCTCGCCCGACATCATCGGACAAATCCTGCCTGTCAGGATCGACAGCCTCGAACGCTACAGCTTTCTCGGTGAGCTCGTGACGCCGCGTGGGGCGCGCGAGCCCGCTTTATCGCCAGCCATTGGAGCCTGAACCCTTGCCAAAAAGCGCATCGGATTCGTCTTCTCTCGCTCCCAGCCGCAAATTTGACCGCGACATGCAAGTTCCGCCCGAGACCCAGGTCGTCATCGACTTCGACGACAACCGCGCCGCTTCCGCGCTGGTCGGCCCCTACGGCCAGCATCTGGCGCAGATCGAGCGGCGGCTCGGCGTCGTCGTCGATTCCAAGGGCAACCACATCACGATCGGCGGCACGCGCGACGGCTGCGACGCCGCACGCCGCGTGCTGGAGATGCTCTACGCGCAGGCCGTGAAGGGGCAGGATCTCGACCAGGGCGAGGTCGAGGGCGCGATTCGTGCGGTCATCGCCCAGGGCTCGCTGTTCGAGTTCGATGCCAAATCGGCCAAATCGGCGACCTTCGACAGCATCAATCTGCGCAAGCGCCCGGTGCGCGCGCGCACCGCCGCCCAGGACTCCTATATCCGCGCGCTGAAGCGCCATGAGCTGGTGTTCGGCATCGGCCCGGCCGGTACCGGCAAGACCTGGCTCGCGGTCGCGCATGCCGCGCAACTGTTCGAGCGCAAGGAGGTCGACAAGATCATCCTGTCGCGTCCGGCGGTGGAAGCCGGCGAGCGGCTCGGCTTCCTGCCCGGCGATCTCCGCGAGAAGGTCGATCCTTATCTTCGTCCGATCTACGACGCGCTCTACGATCTCATGGATGCGCGCATCGTCGAGCGCGCGCTCCAGACCGGCGAGATCGAGATCGCGCCGCTCGCCTTCATGCGCGGCCGCACACTCACCAACGCCGCCATCATCCTGGACGAGGCGCAGAACACCACGTCGATGCAGATGAAGATGTTTTTGACGCGCCTCGGCGAGAACAGCCGCATGATCGTGACCGGCGACCCCTCGCAGATCGACCTGCCGAACGGCCAGACCTCGGGCCTGGCCGAAGCGACCCGCCTCCTGGGCGGCGTCGAGGGCATTGCCCAGGTTCATTTCAAAGCCGAGGACGTGATCCGCCACGAACTCGTGGCGCGGATCGTCGCCGCTTACGAAGGCTCGCCGCAGCGGCCGGCCGCCGGCAAATCCTGACGAGGCAACAGCCGGACCCAGAGGGCGCGGATACGGCGCCCTTTCGTCCCAGACAACACAATGTCCCATCCCAACCTTCCCATGACCGAGGTCCTCGTCGTCGCCGATTGCTGGCAGCGCGAGCCCGATTCCGAAGCCGTGATCCAGCGCGCGGTTGCGGCCGCCGCCGAGAGTGTCGACGAAGACGTTGCCGACGCTGAATTGGCGGTGATGCTGACCGATGATGCCGGCATCCGCACCCTCAACAGCAACTGGCGCGGTATCGACAAGCCGACCAACGTGCTGTCGTTTCCCGCACTTCAGCCGGAGGGCGAGTGGAAGCCGGGCGAGGCGCCGCGCATGCTCGGCGATATTGCGATCGCCTACGAGACCATGCGGCGCGAGGCGGACGAGGAACACAAGCCGTTCGACCACCATTTGAGCCATCTCGCCGTGCACGGCTTCCTGCATCTGATCGGCTACGACCACGAGAACGACGGCGACGCCGAGGAGATGGAAGCCCTGGAGACGCAGATCCTGGCTCACCTTGGAATTCCCGATCCCTATGCAGACCGCGCAGGGACGCACTGAGATGCCGGACTCCGACCCGATTCAAGACAACCCGCGCCACACGGCCAATCTGCCGGCCGTGGTGACCCAGGGCGAGGTGATGCGCCCGACCGCCGATGGCTGGCTCCTGCGCGCCATCCGCACGCTGTTCGGCTGGAAGGCGGGATCGGTGCGCGACGACCTCCAGGTCGTGCTCGACGCGACCACGCCCGACGACACCGGCTTCTCGGCGGTTGAGCGCACTATGCTGCGCAACATCCTCAGTCTGCACGAGCGCCGCATCGCCGACGTCATGGTCCATCGCGCCGACGTCGTCGCGGTGAAGCGCGACATCCCGCTCGCCGAGTTGATGGACCGCTTCGAGAGCGCCGGCCATTCGCGCCTCGTGGTCTACAACGAGACGCTCGACGATCCCGTCGGCATCGTCCATATCCGCGACCTGCTCGCCTTCATGACCGCGCGTGCGCGCGTGTCGGAAGCCACCAAGACCAAGCGCAAGAAGCCGCTGCCGGCCGGGCTCGACCTCCGCGCCGTCGATCTGGCGCTGCCGCTCGAGGAAGCACGCATCATCCGCAAGCTGCTCTACGTGCCGCCGTCGATGCGGGCGATCGACCTGCTCGCGCAGATGCAGGCCACGCGCATTCACCTCGCGCTGGTGGTCGACGAATATGGCGGCAGCGACGGGCTGGTTTCGCTCGAGGACATCGTCGAGCAGATCGTCGGCGAGATCGACGACGAGCACGACAGCGACGAGCCGCCCTCGATCGTGCGCCTGCCCGACAATGCCTTCATCGCCGACGCCCGCGCCAGCCTCGACGACGTCCGCTCGGTGATCGGCGAGGATTTCGTCACCGGCGAGGCTGGCGAGGAAGTGGAGACGCTGGGCGGCTATCTCGTCAGTTTCGTCGGGCGCCTGCCGGTGCGCGGCGAGGTGATCTCGGGTCCCGGCAATTACGAGATCGAGGTGCTCGATGCCGATCCGCGCCGCGTCAAGCGGCTGCGCATCTCGACGCGGAAGGAGCGCCCTGCGCCCCGCACCCAGCGCGAGAGCCGGCGCCGCGAGGCTACGCCGGACAGCGGTCAATCGCCGGCCAACGACACGCCCACCCCGCCGCCAAGCGACGGGACCGGCCAACAGTGAGTCCGTTCCAGCGACTTCGGCAGATTGCGCTTGCCATCATCCTCGCCTGGGGATGGAAGCGCGCCGTCATCGCCATGGGGTGCGGAGCGCTGTCGGTGCTGGCGCTGGCGCCGTTCAACCTCTTCCCGGTGCTGTTCATCACCTTCCCGGTACTGGTCTGGCTGATCGACGGCGCCGGCGCCGGACGCTATGGCGGCGTCCCCGCCGCGGCGCTGACCGGCTACTGGTTCGGGCTCGGCTATTTCGTCCCCGGCCTCTACTGGATCGGGTACGCCTTCTTCGTCGAGGCCGATGTATTCGCCTGGCTGACGCCGTTCGCCGTGCTCGGCCTGCCGGCTTACCTGTCCATCTTCACGGCCATCGGCTTTGCGCTGGCACGCCTGCTCTGGACCAAGAACGCCACGCGCGTGCTTGCCCTTGCGGCAAGCCTCACAATCAGCGAATGGCTGCGCGGCCACCTGCTGACCGGCTTTCCCTGGAACGCGTTCGGCTATGCGCTGTCCGAGCCGCTGCCGCTGGCGCAGACGGCCTCGCTGGTCGGCCTGTGGGGCATGACGTTCCTGACGGTTGCGATCTTCGCGAGCCCCGCGACGCTGATCGACCGCACGCCCGATCGCCGCCTGGCGTGGCGCGTGCCGGCGGCCGCAATCGCGCTCCTGGTTGTCATGAGCATCTTCGGCGCGATCCGCCTGTCGCTGCATCCAACCACGATGGTTGCTGGCGCCAAGCTGCGCCTGATGCAACCGAACCTGCAGCAGGACGCCAAATTCAATTACGCCGCCAAGTCGGAGGTGATGAAAAAATATTTGGCGCTGTCGGACCGCGCCTCCGGCCCGCAATCGACCGGCGTGCGCGATGCCACCATCCTGATCTGGCCGGAATCGGCCTTTCCGTTCTTCCTGACCCGCGAAGCAGATGCGATGGCGCAGATCGCCGATCTACTGCCCAAGGGCACGGTGCTGATCACGGGGTCGGTCCGCGCGCCCGACCTGCCGCGAGGCACGCCGATCACGCGTGCCTATAATTCGATCTACGTCATCGATCACGACGGCAGCGTGCTCGCAGTGTACGACAAGTTGCACTTGGTGCCGTTCGGAGAATTTCTTCCCTACCAGGCACTGATGGAGAAGCTCGGTTTCGAGCAACTGACGCGTGTGCGCGGCGGCTTCATTCCCGGCACGGTGCGGCATGCGCTGCAGGTGCCCGGCGCGCCGCCCGCGCTACCGCTGATCTGTTACGAGGCAATTTTTCCCGGCGAGGTGGCTGGACGCAACGAACGTCCGGGCTGGATCGTGAACCTCACCAATGACGGTTGGTTCGGCATTTCGACCGGCCCCTATCAGCATCTCGAGCAGTCGCGCATGCGCGCGATCGAGCTCGGATTGCCGCTGGTCCGCTCCGCCAATACCGGTATCTCCGCGGTGATCGATCCGGTGGGCCGCACCGTCGCCAGCCTCGGTCTCGGCATCGAAGGCATTTTGGATGCAAGCCTGCCTGCTGCGATATCACCGACGGTCTATGCGCGGGTAGGCGATGTGCCGGCCGCCATGCTCGTCGCGCTGGCCGTGATTCTGGCGGTCCGCCGACGTGTCACCAAGCGGAAGGCCTGATCGCGCCGTCGCCGCGGAGGCGGCCGGAAACTTTTGACAACCGTAGTCCGACGGTTGACAGACTGCACATGGGCTCCCCATTCTGCACCGGCTGCAAAAGACAGTGGGCATTGCTAAATTTCTCCGCAATGTTTCCCAATAAGAGGGTCTGATTTGACGATGCTTGCACCTGAGGCACTCCAGTTGATTGCGCTGAAGGTGGTGTTTGGAGGGCTGAGGAAATGTCGAAAGCGCCCAACCCTGTTGACAAATATGTCGGCAGTCGCGTGCGTATGCGCCGCATCATGTTGGGCATGAGCCAGGAAAAGCTCGGTGAAGCTTTGGGCCTGACTTTCCAGCAGATCCAGAAATACGAGAAGGGCACGAACCGGGTCGGCGCGAGCCGCATCCAGCAGATCGCCGAAATTCTCCAGGTGCCGGTGTCGTTCCTGTTCGAGGGCGGCCCGAGCGGCGTGCCGGGTCCGGATGGCTTCAGCGAAGGCGCCTCGCCTTCCTATGTGTCGGACTTTCTCGCGACGTCCGAAGGACTTGCCCTGACCAAGGCGTTCACGCGAATCACCGATTCGAAGATGCGCCGCTCGATCGTCGATCTCGTCGAGCAGATTGCGGCTCGCGAAGGTCCCGACAAGCGCTGATCGCCATCTCAATGGCGATTTGAGACCGCGTCAAATCTGGCCTATGTCGTCATTCGTGGCCGCGCTTTGATGCGCGTCCGCTTCGATGATGCGATTCAAAGGCACAGATGCGTCCATGGCCAGCTCCAATTGGTTCGATTCCCAAACTATTCTCGATGGCATCCGCCGCTGGGTGGAGGTCGAGACGCCGACGGAAGCGCCTGAACAGGTCAACAGTCTGATCTCCATGGTCGCGGAGCAATACCGCGATCTGCCGGTCACGCTCGAACGCGTCGCCGGCGTCGATGGCTGCGGCGATCATCTCATGGCGCGCTCGAATTGGGGGCAGGACCGGCCGGGCATCCTGGTGCTGAGCCACCTCGATACCGTTCATCCCATGGGATTCATCGAGCGCCTGCCGTTCAAGGTCGAAGGCGACGTCGCATACGGTCCCGGCATCTACGACATGAAGGGCGGCGCCTACATCGCCCATCACGCGTTTGCCGCGCTGTGTGCCACAGTCGATCGCTCGCCGCTCGGCATCACGCATTTGTTCACCTCCGACGAGGAGATCGGCAGTCCCACCTCGCGCGCACTCATCGAGACGGAAGGGCGCAAGGCCAAATACGTGCTGGTGACGGAGCCGGCGCGCGATGGCGGCAAGATCGTCACTGGACGCAAGGGCGTCGGACGCTTCAAGGTGTTCATCAAGGGCGTGCCCGCGCATGCCGGCTCGCGGCCGGAAGACGGCCGCAGCGCCGTGCGCGAGCTTGGCAACGTCATCCTCGCTCTGGAAGGGATGAACGACCTGACACGCGGCGTCAGCGTCAATGTCGGCGTGGTGCGTGGCGGCACGCGTCCCAACGTCACACCGGAAGACGCCTATGCCGAGGTCGATCTGCGCGTGCTGAGCCTCAAGGACGCAGAGGAGTTCGTCGGCAAGATCCTTGGGCTGACGTCGAAGACCGACGGCGTCACCGTCACCGTCACCGGCGAGCTCAACCGTCCGCCCTACGAGAAGAGCAACGCGGGCGCCTCGCTGTACGAACATGCGAAGACGCTCGCCGGCGAGATCGGCTTCGAGCTGGTCGACACCCACACCGGCGGCGGCTCGGACGGCAATTTCACCGCGGCCCATACCGCGACGCTCGACGGACTCGGCGTCGACGGCAAGGGCGCGCACACTCATTATGAGCAGCTCTATGTCTCCTCGCTCGCGCCGCGCGCGCGGCTGCTCCATCGCCTGTACCAGACGCTGCGATGAGCGAGCGCAAATCAGACCCCGATCGCGATGACAGCGAGCGCGCGTTCTTCGGGCGCCGCAAGGGTCACAAGCTCAGGCAGCACCAGGCCGAGCTGATTGGTCAACTGCTGCCGCATCTGGCGCTCGACATCCACGGTGAGACGCCGGCGGATGCAAGCGAGATCTTCGATCCCACCGCCGACGATGTCAGGCTCGAGATCGGCTTCGGTGGTGGCGAGCATCTCGCGGCCGAGGCACAAAGCTTCGCCACGACAGGCTTCATCGGCTGCGAGCCCTATGTCAACGGCATGGCCAAGATCCTCGCGCAGATCGAGGCCGCCAACATCGGCAACATCCGCCTGTTTGCTGGCGATGCCGCCGAGCTGCTGGCCTGGCTGCCCAAGGCATCGCTGTCGCGGATCGACCTGATCCATCCCGATCCCTGGCCGAAGCGGCGGCACTGGAAACGACGCTTCGTCCAGGACAGGACCATCGCCGCGATGGCGCGCGTGCTGAAGCCGAACGCCGAATTCCGCTTCGTCTGCGACATCGACGATTACTGTGCCTGGACGCTGTCGCATCTTGCGCGTTCGCAGGATTTCGTCTGGCTTGCCGAACGCGCTGACGACTTCAGGCAGCCATGGGCGGGCTACACCATGACGCGCTACGGCCGAAAGGCCGCACGCGAAGGACGGAAGGCTGCGTATTTGCGATTCAGACGACTCTAGATCGTCTGCCGGTTGCGCCAGAAATTCACGACGCGCTCGGCGGTCGTCGGCATCAGGCGCGTGAAGTTCACGCGCGCCGCCTCGATATCGGCATCGGCCGGCGTGCGGTGCGGACCGTACCAGAGCAGGATGAGCGCGCGCACCGTGGGCCAGCCGAGATTCAGCACGCGGCCGAGAATGAGGATCGGGTCGTAGCGGTCGCCTGCGATCAGGCGGTCGAGCACAGAGAGGCGAACGCCGGACATCGCCGAAAGCGAGGCGATCGATTCCTCGTATTTGTTCGCCTTGGCGAAGCCGAGCAGTGCGCTCTCGCCGAGATGGCCCTCGCGATGCAACGCCAGCACCGTGCGCTGTGCCGCGGAGAAATCGCGCCGCGGTCCCGGCGGCCGCGCGGCCTCCTCGATGGCCACCATCGCGCGCTTGATCTCGACCTGGCGCACGGGATTGACCACGCTGGAGAGCCGGCGGCGGATGACGTCGAGCGTGCCGTCGAGAAGCTGTTTCAGGTTCTCGCCCGAGAGATCACGGCGCTGGCCGATCTTGAGCGTCAGCACGCCGTCCTGCGCCGCACGCTTGATCAGCTCGGAATAGCTGCCAGGCGAGAACACCGCACCGGCATTGCCCGCGGCGCGGCGCACCACGTCGCGATCGCCGCGCTCCACCAGCACGTCGGTGATGACGGGAGACAAAGCGGGGCGCTCCGTCATCGCCAGCAGATGCCCCTGACCTTTCAGCCGCGCAATCTCGACCAGCGCGGCGTCATCGAGCACGGGGGAGTGGCGCAGCACTGGACCTGCGACCGCGATTTCGTTTTCGCGCGCGAGCTGATTCACCAGATGCAGCGGAGCATTGTTCAACCGCGAGAAGCGCTCGGCGAGGTCGACGCGCGAGGCAAGCTCCGCATGCGGGACGAGATCGATCAGGAGGTTGTCGAAGAGATCGATGAGCTCGGGCCGAAGATTGGCGGAATCCTGGAAGAACAGCTCGGAGATGGCGCGCGCGATTTCGCCGCGTCGCCGCGGATCGCCGCGTTTGACGATATCGTCCAGTCCGGGAATGAGCGACGTGGCAACGGTCATGAAAACGCAACTCGTAGGGGGCACGCCGCGGGCGCGCCCTTGGTCCAAGCCGCCCCACAATCAGGGAATTTAGCTCCCCGAGGTGAAGGAAGCGTTAGGCCCGGGGCGCCGCGAATCGGGCGCAAAAAGCCTCGTCTGGCCCGCGATGGGCCTTGTCCGGGGGGACAGAAAGCGCTATATCAGCGCCAATTCATCTTCTCATACGATCCGCGTAGTGAGAGTGGGCCCGAAAGGACCCGCTCTTTTTTATTACCCGAACGCGGCTTGGCGGAAGATGCGGCCCGACGCGCTGTCGGGAAGTTCCGAAGCGGGCTTTGAAAATCGTAACCAAGCCTTAACCATCGAGCGCCTTGACCCCTGATATGACCGAACCGAACACTGGTTCCACGGATGCCGAGTTGCTGGCCGAGCCGAGGCTCGTGGTCGAGCCGGGCGTGGCGGCACGTGTGTCTGCGGTCGCCGCGCCGGTGCTCGAGGGCATGGGTTACCGGCTGGTGCGGATCCGCATTTCCGGGGAAGCCGGCTGCACCGTCCAGATCATGGCCGAGCGGCCTGACGGCTCGATGCAGCTCGAGGATTGCGAGGCGATCTCGCGGGCGCTGTCACCCGTGCTCGACGTCGCCGACCCCATCGATCGCGCCTATCGGCTGGAAATTTCCTCGCCGGGGATCGACCGGCCGCTGGTTCGCCGTTCCGATTTCGAGCGCTATTCCGGCCATCTGGTGAAGATCGAGATGGCGGTTGCCCATGAAGGGCGCAAGCGGTTCCGCGGCATGATCGGTCCGGTCGAAGGCGATCGCGTGCATCTGCGTCGCGACGACGTCAAGGCGGGCGACGATGCCGACGTGCTCCTGACGATGGAGGATATCGGCGAGGCCCGCTTGGTGCTGACCGACGAGCTGATCGCGGAATCGATGCGCCGCGGCAAGGCCGAGGAGCGCCAGATGCGCCGCGATCTCGGCATCGAGCCGCCACAGGCGCCGCACGCCGAGATCAGTGCGAAAACCACCAAGAACATCAAGCCGAAGAAGAAGCCGGCCCCGACCAATACGAAGAAGCATCGCCTGGCCGCCGAACGCGCGCGACGGGGCGAGATCGAGCCTGACGAAGGAGACTAGCCATGGCAGTCAGCGCCAATCGACTTGAGTTGCTCCAGATCGCCGATGCCGTTGCGCGCGAGAAATCGATCGACCGCGGCATCGTCATCGCGGCGATGGAGGATGCCATCGCCAAGGCGGCCCGCGCACGTTACGGCAGCGAAACTGATGTTCATGCCGAGATCGACCCGAAGAAGGGCGAGCTGCGGCTGTCGCGCCACATGCTGGTGGTCGAGAAGGTCGAAAACCATTCCAACCAGATCTCGCTGGTAGACGCGCAGCGCGCCAATCCCGGCGCCCAGGTCGGCGACACCATCGCCGACACCCTGCCGCCGCTGGAATATGGCCGCATCGCGGCGCAATCGGCCAAGCAGGTCATCGTGCAGAAGGTGCGCGAGGCCGAGCGCGACCGGCAATATCAGGAATTCAAGGATCGCATCGGCGACATCGTCAATGGCGTCGTCAAGCGCGTCGAATACGGCAGCGTGATCGTCGATCTCGGTCGTGGCGAAGCCATCATCCGCCGTGACGAGATGTTGCCGCGCGAAGTCTTCCGCAACGGCGACCGCGTCCGCGCCTACATCTTCGACGTCCGCCGCGAGACGAGAGGTCCGCAGATCTTCCTCTCCCGCACCCATCCGCAGTTCATGGCGAAGCTGTTCGCGCAGGAAGTGCCGGAAATCTATGACGGCATCGTCGAGATCAAGGCGGTTGCCCGCGATCCGGGCTCGCGCGCGAAAATCGGCGTGATTTCCCGCGATTCCTCGGTCGATCCGGTCGGCGCCTGCGTCGGTATGCGCGGCTCGCGCGTGCAGGCCGTGGTGAACGAATTGCAGGGCGAGAAGATCGACATCATTCCGTGGTCGCCCGACATCGCGACCTTCGTGGTCAACGCGCTGGCGCCAGCCGAAGTGTCCAAGGTCGTGATCGACGAAGACCGCGAGCGCATCGAGGTCGTCGTGCCCGATACCAACAACCAGCTCTCGCTGGCGATCGGTCGCCGCGGCCAGAACGTGCGTCTGGCCTCGCAACTCACCGGCTGGGATATCGACATCCTGACCGAGCAGGAGGAATCGGAGCGCCGCCAGGCCGACTTCGAGAACTCCACCCGCGTCTTCATGGAATCGCTCAACGTCGACGAAGTGGTCGGCCAGTTGCTGGCGTCCGAAGGCTTCACCTCGGTCGAGGAACTCGCCATGGTGGACCTCAAGGAACTCGCCGGCATCGAGGGCTTCGACGAGGAGACCGCGCAGGAGCTCCAGAGCCGTGCCCGCGAATATCTCGAGCAGCAGGAAGCTGAGATCGAGGCCAGGCGCAAGGAGCTCGGTGTCGAGGACGCCGTCAAGGACGTCCCCGGTGTCACCTCCAAGATGCTGGTGAAGTTCGGCGAGAACGACATCAAGACGGTCGACGACCTCGCCGGCTGCGCCACCGACGATCTGGTCGGCTGGACCGAACGCAAGGAAGGCGGCGAGCAGACCAAGTTCCCCGGCGCGCTCGACGGTATCGACATCTCCCGTGACGATGCCGAGGCGATGATCATGCAGGCCCGCGTCAAGGCCGGCTGGATCACCGAGGCCGATCTGGCCAAGCCCGCTGAGGAGGCTGAGGCCACCGAAGATCAGCCGGCTTAAGGGCAAAGGAGAATGTCGCCCGGATGCTCATCGATACTGACCCCGAACTTGACCATGGCCCGCGGACCGAAAGGTCCGCGACCATGCGGATGTGCGCGGTCAGTCGGCAGGTCCGGCCGATCGACGAGCTGATCCGCTTCGTCATTTCGCCGCAAGGCGACGTAGTTCCAGATCTCAAGCGCAAGCTGCCCGGACGCGGCATGTGGCTCACCGCCTCACGCGGGGTGGTTGCGGAAGCCGTCCGGCGTCACCAATTTAGCAAGGCCTTCAAGCGCGAGCTGCGCATCCCTCAGACGCTTCCTGCCGATATCGAGGCGCTCCTGGTTCGGAGCGTGACGGAAGCCCTTGGGATCGCCGCCAAAGCGGGCCAGGTCGTGGCCGGCTTCGGCAAGGTCGAAAGCGCCCTTCGGGAAGGCACGGCCGGGGTCCTGATCCACGCCAGCGACGGGGCCGCGGACGGAATCCGCAAATTGGACATGCTGGCGCGTCAAAATGCCGGAAATCGCGGCGCCAAGCCGCAGATTCCCGTCGTTACCGCGCTGAAATCGTTAGAATTGGATTTGGCACTGACCCGGTCAAATGTGATACATGCTGCCCTGCTCGCGGGCCCGGCGAGCAAGTCATTCCTGTCACGTAGCCAGATGCTGGTCCGATACCGGATGGCGGACGATGACAAGACTGCCGAAAAGCCCGGCCAGGATTTCTGAGAGACAGACGACCCGATAGGACGGTGCGGCAACGCACAACACTGATAAATCAGGATTAGGACTGCTGAATGGTTGATACCAAGACCCCTGACGACAAGAAGCTGAGCGTTCCGAGCAAGACGCTATCGCTCAAGCCGCGCGTCGAAACGGGCACTGTCCGCCAGAGCTTCAGCCATGGCCGCAGCAAGCAGGTCGTGGTCGAGAAGCGCGGCAAGCGCCGCATCGACGGCAGTGCCGAACCGCAGGCTCCCACGGTCGTCGCGAAGCCGGCGCCGGCCGCGCCAACTCCGACGCCCGCTCCGTCGCGCCCTGCGCCGCCGCGCAACGCCGGATCCGGCGTGGTGCTGCGCACGCTGACCGAGGACGAACGTTCCGCCCGCGCCAGCGCGCTGGCCGATGCCAAGGTGCGCGAAGTCGAAGAGCGCCGCCAGGCCGAGGAAGAGGCCCAGCGCCGCGCTGTTCGCGAAGCCGCTGAACGCGTCGAGCGCGAAGCTGCCGAATCCCGCCGCAAGGCCGAGGAAGAGCGTCACCGTCACGAGGACGAAGCCAAGCGCAAGGCAGAGACCGAGGCCAAGAAGCGTTTTGGCGAAGGCGAGCAGCCGGCATCCGCGCCGCGCCCCGCAGCCGCCGCCCCGGCCACTCCGGCGCCGCGCACCGGCGCCCCCGCCGCGCGCCCCGGCACCACCACGGCACGCCCGGGAACATCGACCGCGCGCCCCGGAACGACCACAGCGAGACCGGCAGGTGGCCCGTTGGGCCGCGCTCCCGCGGTTGCTGCCGGCCCGGACGAGGACGATGGTCCTCGCCAGATCCGCCGCGGTCCCGGCGGCGCCGCGCGTCCCGTGGTGGCCCCCAAGCCCACCCACAAGCCCGGCCCGCAGAAGGAGCGCGGCCGCCTGACCGTCGTCACCGCGCTCAATGCCGACGAAGTCCGCGAGCGCTCGATCGCCTCGTTCCGCCGGCGTACCCAGCGCCTGAAGGGCCACGCCTCGAACGAGCCGAAGGAAAAGCTCATCCGCGAGGTGGTCATTCCGGAAGCGATCACGATCCAGGAACTCGCCAACCGCATGGCCGAGCGCGCGGTCGACGTCATCCGCATGCTGATGAAGCAAGGCGCGATGCACAAGATCACCGACGTGATCGACGCCGACACCGCGCAGCTCATTGCCGAAGAGCTCGGCCACACCGTCAAGCGCGTTGCTGCGTCCGACGTTGAAGAAGGTCTGTTCGACGCCACCGACGATTCGACCGACACCGAGACCCGTTCGCCCGTGGTGACCGTCATGGGTCACGTCGACCACGGCAAGACTTCGCTGCTCGACGCGCTCCGTCATGCCAACGTCGTCTCCGGCGAGGCCGGCGGCATCACCCAGCATATCGGCGCCTATCAGGTGCTGTCGCCCGAAAGCGGCAAGAAGATCACCTTCATCGACACGCCCGGCCACGCCGCGTTCACCGCGATGCGCGCCCGCGGCGCCAAGGTGACCGACATCGTCGTGCTGGTGGTTGCGGCCGATGACGGCGTCATGCCGCAGACGATCGAAGCCATCAACCACGCCAAGGCGGCGCGGGTGCCGATCATCGTTGCCATCAACAAGATCGACAAACCCGACGCCAAGCCCGAGCGCGTGCGCACCGAGCTGCTCCAGCACGAGGTGCAGGTGGAATCCTTCGGCGGCGAAGTCGTCGACGTCGAAGTGTCCGCCAAGAACAAGACCAATCTCGACAAGCTGCTCGAGATGATCGCGCTCCAGGCCGATATCCTCGACCTCAAGACCAATTCGGAACGGCCGGCCGAGGGCACAGTGATCGAAGCTAAGCTCGATCGCGGCCGCGGTCCGGTCGCGACCGTGCTGGTCCAGCGCGGCACGCTCCGGGTCGGCGACATCATCGTCGCAGGCGCCGAGATGGGCCGCGTCCGCGCGCTGATCTCGGATCAGGGCGAGACCGTGCAGGAAGCAGGTCCGTCGGTGCCGGTCGAAGTGCTCGGCTTCAATGGTCCTCCGGAAGCCGGCGATCGTCTCGCCGTGGTCGAGAACGAAGCCCGCGCCCGCCAGGTCACCAGCTACCGTGCGCACCAGAAGCGCGAGAACGCGGCTGCCTCGATCTCCGGCATGCGCGGCTCGCTCGAGCAGATGATGTCGCAATTGAAGACCGCGGGCCGCAAGGAATTCCCGCTGATCATCAAGGCCGACGTGCAGGGCTCGCTGGAAGCGATCCTCGGCTCGCTGGAGAAGCTCGGCACCGACGAAGTCGCAGCCCGCATCCTGCATGCCGGCGTCGGCGGCATCTCGGAATCCGACGTGACGCTGGCCGAAGGCTTCAACGCCGCGATCATCGGCTTCTCGGTTCGTGCCAACAAGGAGGCCGCTGCGGCCGCCAAGCGCAACGGCATCGAGATCCGCTACTACAACATCATCTACGACCTCGTGGACGACGTGAAGAAGGCGATGAGCGGCCTGCTCGCGCCAACCTTGCGCGAAACCATGCTCGGCAATGCCTCGATCCTGGAGATCTTCAACATCTCCAAGGTCGGCAAGGTCGCCGGCTGCCGCGTCACCGACGGCACCGTGGAACGCGGCGCCAATGTGCGCCTGATCCGCGACAACGTCGTCGTGCACGAAGGCAAGCTGTCGACGCTGAAACGCTTCAAGGACGAAGTGAAGGAAGTCCAGTCCGGTCAGGAATGCGGCATGGCCTTCGAGAACTACCACGACATGCGCGCAGGCGATGTCATCGAGTGTTATCGCGTGGAGACGATCCAGCGCTCCCTGTAAGTCCAAATCTTACCGAAGCGACTGGATCTTTTTGAGCTGAAATTGCGGGAGTGCGATGGTCGGATTTATTCCGGCCATCGCACCGCATTCGTTTCAACAGGACAAATGACAATGCTCGTGTCCCAAGCGCGGGCATGACGAGGTGATTTTCGAGAATGCCACGCCATCATCAGAAAAAAAATTCCGCGCCCGGCGGAGGCTCGCAACGTCAGTTGCGCGTCGGCGAGCAGGTTCGCCACGCGATGGCCGAGATTCTGGCGCAAGGCAATGTGCATGATGCGGATCTCGAAGGTCACATCATCACCGTGCCGGAGGTGCGGATGTCGCCCGACCTGAAGCTCGCGACAGTCTATGTGATGCCGCTCGGTGGCCGTGACACCGAGGTCGTCATCGCTGCGCTCGAACGCAACAAGAAGTTTCTGCGCGGCGAGGTCGCGCGGCGCGTTAACCTGAAATTTGCACCTGATCTTCGTTTCCGCGTCGACGAACGATTCGACGAAGCGGAACGGATCGAGAAGCTTTTGCGAACACCTGCGGTTCAGAAGGACCTCGAACAGGATTTGGAACAGGATCCGGAGACGGATCGGGAAGAAGAACGATGACCATGGACCCGGCTCACGACACGATCAGCGGCGAACAGGCCGATCAGCGCGACGTGCAGAAAAATAATTTTGCGGACGACAATTTTGCGGGCCTGGGCGGCAATTCGCAGCCGCATCAGGAGCCGCGCCGCGTCAACAACGATCCGCGCGCAAATGCCAAGCAGAAGGGCAACCAGGTTCGCCGCGACCGGCGCGACGTCCATGGCTGGGTCGTGCTCGACAAGCCGATCGGCATGACCTCGACGCAGGCGGTCGCGGTGCTCAAGCGCCTGTTCAACGCCAAGCGCGCCGGACACGCCGGCACGCTCGATCCGCTCGCCTCGGGCGGGCTGCCGATTGCGCTCGGGGAAGCCACCAAGACCGTTCCCTTCGTCATGGACGGCCGCAAGCGCTACCAGTTCACGGTGTGCTGGGGCGAGGAGCGCGACACCGACGACATCGAGGGCCGGGTGACCGCGACCTCGGACCAGCGTCCGACCCGCGAGGCCATCCTGGCCCTGTTGCCCCGCTTCACCGGGGTGATCGAGCAGATCCCGCCGCGTTATTCCGCGATCAAGGTCCAGGGCGAGCGCGCCTACGACCTCGCCCGCGACGGCGAGGTCGTGGAGCTGGCTCCCCGCCCGGTCGAAATTCACCAATTAACCCTTGTGGATCAACCGGATAACGACCGGGCCGTATTCGAGGCCGAATGCGGCAAGGGCACCTACGTCCGGGCACTGGCCCGCGATATGGGCCGGATTCTCGGCACTTACGGCCATATCTGCGCGCTCAGACGGACCCTGGTCGGCCCATTTGGCGAAAACGACATGATTCCGCTGGATCAGCTGGAGGCTTTGTGCGATAGAGCCGCGTCCGGCGAGGGTAGCCTCGCGGACGCGCTTATGCCCGTTGAGACCGCGCTGGACGACATCCCGGCACTGGCCGTCACTCGGGCTGATGCGGCAAGGCTCCATCGGGGCCAGGCCGTTTTGTTGCGCGGACGGGATGCGCCCACTTGTAGCGGCACAGTCTATGTCACGGTGGCAGGCCGTCTTCTCGCGCTTGCTGAAGTCGGCAATGGCGAAATCATCCCCAAGCGTGTGTTCAACCTGACCGGCCTGACTGCCAGCCCCGGTCGCAACGAGAGAAATTGACGATGTCGATTGCCGCAGAACGCAAAGCGGAAGTCATCAAGACGAATGCCAACAAGGCCGGCGACACCGGCTCGCCCGAGGTTCAGGTCGCGATCCTGTCGGAACGCATCAACAACCTCACCAACCATTTCAAGACCCACGTGAAGGACAACCATTCGCGTCGCGGCCTCTTGAAGCTGGTTTCGACCCGCCGCTCGCTGCTCGACTACCTCAAGAAGCGGGACGAGGCGCGTTACAAGGCGCTGCTCGAGAAGCACAATATTCGCCGTTAAGAGTTCTTGCGCGCGCCAACGGCGCGCGTTTTCGCACGTGGTTTCGAACGAAAGCGCTTATTTTAAGCTTTTTGATCGAGGTTGCGTGCACGTCGGATGCGGGCCGTTGACGGCCAGCATCCGGGCATGATGAGCGAAGACCGCGGTTCGGTGTTCGCATTCGTGCCGACTGACAGTCCAGCAGCAATCCGGCGGCTGGGCACAACGGGCAAGGCGCCCGTATGACCCGAAAGGATGGACGCCATCCGAAATCCAAAAACCATGGCAGGATCGCAGGACGCTGATCACCCGCTTCGATCAGCGCCCCGCAATCTTGCGCATGGTTTTTGTTTTTCGAGCCGTCCTTCTTTCGAGAACCCATGAAAGAAGACATCTATGTTCAATAAGCATTCGGTCGAGATCGACTGGGGTGGACGCACTCTCAAGCTGGAAACCGGCAAGATCGCCCGTCAGGCCGACGGCGCCGTCGTCGCCACCTATGGCGAGACCGTGGTGCTCGCCACCGTCGTCGCGGCCAAGGCGCCGCGCGAAGGCGTCGACTTCCTGCCGCTGACCGTCGACTACCAGGAGAAGACCTACGCTGCGGGCCGCATTCCCGGCGGCTATTTCAAGCGCGAGGGACGTCCGACCGAGAAGGAGACGCTGGTCTCCCGCCTGATCGACCGTCCGATCCGTCCGCTGTTCGTCGACGGCTGGCGCAACGAGACCCAGGTGATCGTCACCGTGCTGTCGCACGACATGGAAAACGATCCTGATATCGTCGCGCTGGTGGCTTCGTCCGCGGCGCTGACGCTGTCCGGCGCGCCCTTCAAGGGCCCGATCGGCGCGGCGCGCGTCGGCTTCGCCAATGACGAGTTCATCCTCAACCCGACGCTCGACGAGATGGTCGACACCCAGCTCGACCTGGTCGTCGCCGGCACCGCCGACGCCGTGCTGATGGTCGAATCGGAAGCCAAGGAGCTCAACGAAGACATCATGCTCGGCGCGGTGATGTTCGGTCACCGCCACTTCCAGCCCGTGATCAACGCGATCATCGAGCTCGCCGAGAAGGCTGCGAAGGAGCCGCGCGAAGTCACCGTGATCGACAATTCGGCGCTCGAGAAGGAAATGCTCGGCCTGGTCGAGCAGGAGCTGCGCACCGCCTACGCCATTCCGGTCAAGCAGGATCGCTACGCCGCGG
The DNA here is from genome assembly GCF_054863005.1 of Bradyrhizobium sp. 25ACV. Classification (NCBI taxonomy): domain Bacteria; kingdom Pseudomonadati; phylum Pseudomonadota; class Alphaproteobacteria; order Hyphomicrobiales; family Nitrobacteraceae; genus Bradyrhizobium; species Bradyrhizobium sp. 25ACV. The sequence goes on along the minus strand of NZ_JAVAYO010000005.1, from coordinate 398,056 downwards.
TCGGCAAGGTCAAGGAAAAGGTGATCGCCCACTACTTCCCGGAAGGGCAGGAGCCGAAATTCGACAAGCTGCGCATCAGCGGCGTGTTCAAGGAGCTCGAGGCGAAGATCGTTCGCTGGAACATCCTCGACACCGGCAAGCGCATCGACGGTCGCGACAGCAAGACCGTGCGCAACATCGTCGCTGAAGTCGGCGTGCTGCCCCGCGCCCACGGTTCGGCGCTGTTCACCCGCGGTGAGACCCAGGCGATGGTCGTGACCACGCTCGGCACCGGCGAGGACGAGCAGTACATCGACGCGCTGTCGGGAACGTACAAAGAGACGTTCCTGCTGCACTACAACTTCCCTCCCTACTCGGTCGGTGAGACCGGCCGCCTCGGCGGCACCAAGCGTCGCGAGATCGGCCACGGCAAGCTGGCCTGGCGCGCGATCCACCCGGTGCTGCCGCCGCACCACGAATTCCCCTACACCACGCGCGTGGTGTCGGAGATCACCGAGTCGAACGGCTCGTCCTCGATGGCTTCGGTCTGCGGCGCTTCGCTCGCGCTGATGGATGCCGGCGTGCCGTTGAAGCGGCCGACCGCGGGCATCGCGATGGGCCTGATCCTCGAAGACAAGCGCTTCGCGGTTCTCTCGGACATCCTCGGTGACGAGGACCATCTCGGCGACATGGACTTCAAGGTCGCCGGTACTGAGCAAGGCATCACCTCGCTCCAGATGGACATCAAGATCGAGGGCATCACCGAAGAGATCATGAAGGTCGCGCTGGCCCAGGCCAAGGATGGACGTATCCACATCCTCGGCGAGATGGCCAAGGCGCTCACCAACGCCCGCGCCGAGCTTGGCGAATACGCGCCGCGCATCGAGACCTTCAAGATCGCCACCGACAAGATCCGCGAAGTGATCGGCACCGGCGGCAAGGTGATCCGCGAGATCGTCGAGAAGACCGGCGCCAAGGTCAACATCGAGGACGACGGCACCGTGAAGGTCGCCTCCAGCGACGGCGAGGCCATGAAGGCCGCGATCAAGTGGATCAAGTCGATCGCCTCCGATCCGGAAGTCGGCCAGATCTATGACGGCACCGTCGTCAAGGTGATGGAGTTCGGCGCCTTCGTGAACTTCTTCGGCTCCAAGGACGGTCTCGTCCACATCAGCCAGCTCGCTTCGGCGCGCGTGCAGAAGACCTCCGACGTCGTCAAGGAAGGCGACAAGGTCAAGGTCAAGCTGCTCGGCTTCGACGATCGCGGCAAGACCCGCCTGTCGATGAAGGTGGTCGATCAGACCACCGGCGAAGACCTCGAGGGCAAGGGCGAGGGCGAGAAGGCCCCGCGCGAAGCCGCCGGCGAGTAAGCGCTCGCTACACTGCAGAAAAACGAAAGGGCGGCCGAAGGGCCGCCCTTTTTGTTTGTGTTCGCTCCGGGCGAGATGCGCCCCTCTCCCGCTTGCGGGGGAGGGTTGGGGTGGGGGTGCTTCCGCAAAGAGTCTCCCAACGTCGAGAGAGCCCCCACCCGTGCCTTCGGCGCGACCTCCCCCCGCAAGCGGGAGAGGTTGCACCGAGCCCGAGATGAGATCAGTCGACCTCAGCCCGCGATGTCGTACCGGTCGAGGTTCATCACCTTGGTCCAGGCCTTGGCGAAGTCCTTCACGAACTTCTCCTTGGAGTCCGACGAAGCATAGACCTCGGCGAAGGCGCGGAGCTGCGAGTGCGCGCCGAAGATCAGGTCGGCGCGCGTGCCGGTCCACTTCACCGCGTTGGTCTTGCGGTCGCGGGCTTCGTAGGTGCCGTCAGAAGCCGGCGTCCACTGCGTGCTCATGCCGAGCAGGTTGACGAAGTAGTCGTTGCTCAGCGTGCCCACCTTCGACGTGAAGACGCCGTGCTTCGAACCGTTCGCATTGGCACCCAGCACACGCAGGCCACCGACGAGCACCGTCATCTCGGGCCCGCTCAGCTTCAGAAGCTGCGCGCGATCGACGAGGGCCTCTTCCTGCTGCAGGAACTGATGCTTCTTGCCGACATAGTTGCGGAAGCCATCGGCCCGCGGCTCCAGCGGCGCGAATGAATCAGCGTCGGTCTGCTCCTGCGAAGCATCCATGCGGCCCGGCGTGAAGCCGACCTTCACGTCGACGCCGGCATCCTTGGCGGCCTTCTCGACCGCGGCAGAACCGCCAAGCACGATCAGGTCCGCGAGCGAGACCTTCTTCGCGCCTGAAGACGCGTTGAAGTCCTTCTGGATCGCTTCGAGCTTGCCGAGAACCTTGGAGAGCTGAGCCGGCTGGTTCACCTCCCAATCCTTCTGCGGGGCAAGACGGATGCGCGCGCCGTTGGCGCCGCCGCGCTTGTCGGAGCCGCGGAACGTCGAGGCGGACGCCCAGGCGGTCGAGACCAGCTCGGAGACCGACAGACCCGAAGCCAGGATCTTGCTCTTCAGCGCCGCGATGTCCTGCTCGCTGGCCAGCTCGTGATTCACGGCCGGAATCGGATCCTGCCAGATCAGCGTTTCCTTCGGCACCAGCGGGCCGAGATAGCGCTGGATCGGACCCATGTCGCGATGGGTGAGCTTGAACCAGGCGCGGGCGAAGGCGTCCGCGAACTGAGCCGGGTTCTCCAGGAAGCGACGCGAGATCTTCTCGTAGGCCGGATCGAAGCGCAGCGAGAGGTCGGTGGTCAGCATGGTCGGCCGATGCTTCTTCGACTTGTCGAAGGCATCGGGAATGATCGCGTCGGCGCCCTTGGCGGTCCACTGGTTCGCACCGCCCGGGCTCTTCGTAAGCTCCCATTCGTAGTTGAACAGGTTCTCGAAGAAGTTGTTGCTCCACTTGGTCGGCGTCGCCGTCCAGGTCACTTCGAGACCGCTGGTGATGGAATCACCGGCGAGGCCCGAAGCGTGCTTGCTCTTCCAGCCAAGGCCTTGATCCTCGAGCGCGCCCGCTTCCGGCTCCGGACCGACCAGCGACGGATCGCCGGCGCCGTGAGTCTTGCCGAAGGAGTGGCCGCCGGCGATCAGCGCGACGGTTTCTTCGTCGTTCATCGCCATGCGGGCGAAGGTTTCGCGAATGTCCTTGGCCGCAGCGACCGGATCCGGCTTGCCGTTCGGACCTTCCGGATTGACGTAGATCAGGCCCATCTGCACCGCGCCGAGCGGCTCGGCGAGCTGGCGTTCGCCGCTGTAGCGCTCATCACCCAGCCACGTGCCTTCGGGACCCCAATAGAGCTCTTCCGGCTCCCAGACGTCGGCGCGGCCGCCGGCGAAGCCGAAGGTCTTGAAGCCCATCGATTCCAGCGCGACGTTGCCGGCGAGAACCATCAGGTCGGCCCAGGAGAGCTTGCGGCCGTATTTCTGCTTGACCGGCCACAGCAGCCGGCGCGCCTTGTCGAGGTTGGCGTTGTCGGGCCAGCTGTTCAGCGGCGCGAAACGCTGCTGGCCGGCACCGGCGCCGCCACGGCCGTCGGTGATGCGGTAGGTGCCTGCGCTGTGCCAGGCCATGCGGATCATGAGACCGCCATAGTGACCGAAATCGGCGGGCCACCACTCCTGCGAGTCCGTCATCAGCGCGGTCAGGTCCTTGACGACCGCGTTAAGGTCGAGCGTCTTGAATTCCTTGGCATAGTCGAATTCGCCGCCCATCGGATCGGACAGGCCGGAATTCTTGTGCAGCATCTCGATGCTGAGCTGAGTTGGCCACCAATCGCGGTTCGCTGGCACGCGTTTTCCACCCGAAAACGGGCACTTCGAAGTGTCGTCCATGAATACCTCCTCTGGTGGCGTCGAACTTGCGCCTTTGACCAGGTAGAACCACTCTAGGCGTCGCGTCTTATCAGGTAAAGTTGACTTTAATGATCGCTGCGATAGGATTTTCTGATGATAAACCTGACGCTGCGCCAGCTCCGGTATTTCGACGCCCTGGCGCGTCACGGCCATTTCGGCCGCGCAGCTGAGTCCTGCTCCATCTCGCAACCAGCCTTGTCGATGCAGATCAAGGAGTTGGAGGAGGCGCTCGGCGGCCTGCTGCTGGAGCGCAGCGCCCGGCAGGTGGCGCTGACCCGGTTCGGCGAGGAGCTCGCGCAACGCGTTCGCGACATTTTGCGCTCGGTTGATGAGCTCGGCGATTTCGCCCGCGCCTCGCAGGACCGCTTCGCCGGCCGCCTGCGCATCGGCATGATCCCGACGATCGCGCCGTATCTGCTGCCCACCATCACCAAGAATCTCACGCGCATGCATCCGGAGCTCGACATCCGCGTACGCGAGACCATGACGCCGCGATTGATCCAGGAGTTGGTGGAAGGGCGGCTCGACACCGCCATCGTGGCGCTGCCGGTGTCCGAGCCTTCCCTCACCGAGGTCGCCCTGTTCGAGGAGAAATTCCTGCTGGTCCGGCCGAGCGCGGATGAGGGGACGCCGGCGCCATCGCGCGAGATGATGCGCGAGATGCGGCTGTTGCTGCTCGAAGAGGGACACTGCTTCCGCGATCAGGCGCTGTCGTTTTGCAACATGCAGTCGGCGCCGCCGCGCGAGATGCTGGATGCCAATTCGCTGTCGACGCTGGTCCAGATGGTCAGCGCCGGCATCGGGGTCACGCTGATCCCGGAGATGGCGGTGCCGGTGGAGACGCGATCGGCGTCGGTCTCGCTCGCGCGCTTCCGCGATCCGCAGCCATCCCGCACCATCGGCATGGTCTGGCGCAAGACCAGCCCGCTGGCACGGCAGCTGCTGCAAATCTCCGAAGTGGTGTGCCTGTCGGCCGGCAAGGTGCGCGCACGCCCGCCTGTGCGCGGCCAGCGAGCCTGAGGCTCCGATGTGGCACCCGATCATCCGCCCCGCCCGCGCCGACGAATATGACGAGGTCGGCCGCGTCTGGATGGAGAGCTGGGTCTCGACCGGGCTCGGCGAGGCCAGCGACTTTCTGCTCGCCAATCTCCGCGCGCGCATCCGGCGCGAGATCGAGAACGGCTGGAGCCTGTTCGTCGCCGATGATCGCGGCACCATCGCCGCCATGCTGGCGCTGCATGTGCCGAAACTCTATCTCGACATGCTTTTCGTCGGACCCGCCTATCAGGGGCAATCGCTCGGGCGAAAGCTGCTCGCCTTCACCCGCACGCAAATGCCGGATGAGATGTATCTGCGCTGCGTGCGCGAGAACGAAAAGGCCTGGCGCTGGTACGAGCGCGAAGGCTTTGTATTCGAGAAGGAAGAGATCGAGCCGTCGAACGGGTTCGTGATGAAATATTATCGGTGGCAGAAGACGTCATAGGTTCTGCTTGCGGAGCCGCCCCGCACGCTCTAGTTTGCGGATTGCATCTCAGCAACTTCCGCTCACGAGTCATGTTACGCAATCTCGCCGTCGCCGCCCTGTTCGCGTCGCTTTGTGCATCGACCGGATGGGCCCAGTCTCCCTCCGCTCCACCAACTGCCACACCCCCGGCAACAGCCAAGCCTGTTGCGAAGAAGGCTGCGCCGAAGGTCAAGCAGCCGGCAGCGAACAAGCCGCAAGTGGTGGACGTCGGCCCCTGCAAGCTCGGTGTAATCTCCGTGATCGGGGAGCGCTACTCCGTCCAGAAGTTCGGGCTGACCATCTTCGAGAACGAGGAGGCCGAAGTTCCCATCGACTGGGGTCTCGACGATCTCGTGTTTGCGCGCGTGAAAGCGGCAACGGGCGGCGATCCCGGTGTTCGCAGGATCGCCTACCCCAAGGGCGCCTTCGAACCGTTCTATCATCCGAAATCGCGATTCATTCCCGATCCCGACGAACGCCTGCCAGCGATCGTGCGTGGCATCACGCCGAACGTGAGCTGCGATCGCTATCTGGTTGCGACGACGTACAAGGGAGAATTGCCGGGCAGCCGCATGATGTTGAACGGAATCGGCACATTCAATCAAGGGCTCGGAAATCTGATCCGGCATTCGCATTTGTTCGCGAACATCTCGATCAACCTGATCGACGGCCGGAGCTACGAGGAGATCAAGCGCCCCTTTGTAAATTTCGGCGCGAACTTCGCCGCAAGTATGCGACTGACCGAAGACCCGCTTAACAAGCTCGACAATGACCAGTTCCCCAACCCGCCCGCGACCGCTTCGAGCAGCGCGATCCTGCGCGAGAGAACGCGGGCGCTCATCACCGACAGGCTCGATCGGGGGCTTCCCGGCTATCTGAAGCAAGACTGACACGCACTCATTCGCGTCGACCAAGATGTTGACGACCGAACGCTGCATCGGACCAACCGTAGTGCGTTGCGATTTCGAAGCAGACACGCGATGAATAGCCTCGCCCGCCTCACGCAGATGGAAGGTTCCGCGCCATGATCAAGCTCTATTGGTCACCCCGCTCGCGTTCGTTCTCGACGCTCTGGCTGATGGAAGAGAGCGGCCTTGCCTATGAACGCGTGCTGACCGACATCTCGACCGGCGCCCAGAAGGCACCGGACTATCTGAAGATCAATCCGATGGGCAAGGTTCCCGCGCTCAGCGACGGCGACGCCGCGCTCGGCGAAGCCGCCGCAATCTGCGCCTACATTGCCGACCGCTATCCCGAGACGAAGCTTGCGCCTGCGGTGACCGATCCGCGCCGCGCCCGCTATCTGCAATGGCTGTTCTTCTCGCCGGGCTGCATCGAGCCCGCCATCATCCAGATCTTCACCAAGATCGAGATCCCGACCTCGACCGCAGCGTGGGGCAGCGCGACGCAGGTGTTCGACGTGCTGGAGGCTGCGCTTGCCAAGGGGCCGTGGATTCTCGGCGAGGAGTTTTCGGCCGCCGACATCACGATCGGCTCGGGCCTGAATTACGCGGTGCGCCTGTTCAAGATGGTGCCGTCGCGCCCCGCCTTCGATGCCTATATCGCGCGCTGCATGGCACGTCCGGCGTTCCAGCGGGCGGAGAAGATCGCGGCGGGTTAGAACTCCCGTAGGGTGGGCAAAGCGTAGCGTGCCCACGTCATGTATCTATTGCGATCACGCAGAGATGGTGGCACGTCGCTTGCGCTCCTTTGCCCACCCTGCGGCAGCTTCGTCTATTCCGTCTTCAAATCGTCAGGCCTCGGCATCAGCACGATGTTGTAGCCGGAATCGACATAGTGGATCTCGCCGGTCACGCCGCCGGAGAGATCCGACAGCAGATACAGCGCCGAGCCGCCGAGCTCGTCGAGCGTGACGCCGCGGCGGAGCGGCGAATGCTTCTGCATGAAGGCGAACATCGCACGCGCCTCGCCGATGCCCGAGCCGGCAAGCGTGCGGATGGGGCCCGCGGAGATCGCGTTGACGCGGATGCCGCGCGGTCCGAAATCGGCGGCGAGATAGCGCACGGAGGCTTCCAGCGCCGCCTTGGCAACCCCCATCACGTTGTAGTTCGGCATCGCGCGCTCGGAAGCGCCGAAGGTCAGCGTGATCATGCTGCCGCCCTCGGTCATCAGCTCGGCGGCGCGCTTTGCCACCTCCGTGAACGAGAAGCAGGAGATCACCATGGTGCGTGAAAAATTCTCGCGGCTGGTGTCGGCGTAGCGGCCCTTCAGCTCGTTCTTGTCGGCAAAGCCGATCGCGTGGATGACGAAATCGAGCTTGCCCCATTTTTCACGGAGCGCGTCGAAGGTCGCATCGACGCTGGCGATGTCCTCGACGTCGCACGGCAGCACCAGATCGACGCCGAGCTGCTCCGCCAGCGGCTTGACGCGCTTGCCGAGGGCCTCGCCCTGGAAGGTAAAGGCAAGCTCGGCGCCGTGCGCATGCAGCGTCTTCGCCATGCCCCAGGCGATCGAATGATCATTGGCGATGCCCATGATCAGACCGCGCTTGCCTTTCATCAAACCTTCCATCTCTCGATCACCTTCCGCTTTCGTCGTACCCGAGGTTGTCGCGGGCATCCACGCCCTTCGCAGCATGGGCCCCAGACGTGGATGGCCGGGACAAGCCCGGCCATGAGGAGAAAATCAACAGTGCGCCAACAACGACGTCACACATCCATTCGGCTGAACACCAGCGTGGCGTTGGTGCCGCCGAAGCCGAAGGAGTTCGACAGCACGGTGCCGATCTTGACGTTGTCGATGCGCTTGCGCACGATCGGCATGTCGGCGAACACGGGATCGAGCTCCTGGATATGCGCGCTCTCGCAGATGAAGCCGTTGTTCATCATCAGCAGCGAGTAGATCGCCTCCTGCACGCCGGTGGCGCCCAGCGAGTGGCCGGTCAGCGCCTTGGTCGCCGAGATCGGCGGGCACTTCTCGCCACTTCCGAACACGCGGCGGAGCGCGTCGATCTCCGGCGGATCGCCGGCCGGGGTCGAGGTCGCGTGCGGATTGATGTAGTCGACCTTGGTCTTCACCGTCGACATCGCCATGCGCATGCAGCGCTCGGCGCCTTCGCCTGAGGGCGCGACCATGTCGTAGCCGTCCGAGGTCGCGCCGTAGCCGACGATCTCGCCGTAAATGCGGGCGCCACGCGCCTTGGCATGTTCGAGCTCTTCCAGCACCAGCACGCCGGCACCGCCGGCGATGACGAAGCCGTCGCGGTTGACGTCGTAGGGACGCGAGGCCGTGGCGGGCGTGTCGTTATACTTCGATGACATCGCGCCCATGGCGTCGAACAGCACGGAGAGCGACCAGTCCAGCTCCTCGCAGCCGCCGGCGAAGATGACGTCCTGCTTGCCGATCTGGATCGTCTCATAGGCGTTGCCGACGCAATGGTTCGAGGTCGCGCAGGCCGAGGAGATCGAATAGTTCACGCCCTTGATCTTGAACCAGGTCGCAAGCGTCGCAGAGGCCGTGGACGACATCGCCTTCGGCACTGCAAACGGTCCGACGCGCTTCGGTCCCTTGGTGCGGGTGATGTCGGCGGATTCGACGATGGTGCGGGCGGAGGGGCCACCGGAGCCCATGATGATGCCGGTGCGGATGTTGGAAACTTCGTCAGGCGACAGGCCGGAGTCCTGGATCGCCTGCTCCATCGCGACGTGATTCCATGCCGCGCCCTGACCGAGGAAACGCATCGCGCGGCGGTCGACCACCGTCGCAGGATCAAGCGTCGGCGCGCCCGCTACCTGTGAACGGAAGCCGAGCTCGGCATATTTCTCAGCCCGCGAAATGCCTGACTTCGCCTCGTGAAGGCTCGCAAGCACTTCCTGGGTGTTGTTTCCGATCGATGAGACGATGCCCATCCCGGTGACCACAACCCGCCTCATGACAGCCTCGCCTTAATCGTTGTTGTCTTGGTGATGCGCTCAGCCCAGGCTCGTGCCCTGCTTGAACAGGCCAACCTTCAAGTCCTTGGCGCGATAAATAATCTGGTCATCGACCGAAAGCCACCCGTCGGCGATGCCGAGCACCAGCTTTGAACGCATCACGCGTTTGATATCGACGTTGTACACAACCTTGCGGGCCTCGGGCAGCACCTGGCCGCTGAACTTCAGCTCGTTCAGGCCAAGCGCGCGACCACGACCTTCGCCCCCGGTCCAGCCCAGGTAAAAGCCGACCATTTGCCACAGCGCGTCGAGGCCGAGGCAGCCGGGCATCACCGGATCGTTCTTGAAGTGGCAGCCGAAGAACCAGAGGTCGGGCTTCACGTCGAGCTCGGCGCGCACCACCCCCTTGCCGAACTCGCCGCCATTGTCGCTGATGTCCGTGATGCGGTCGAACATCAGCATCGGCGGCAACGGCAGCTGGGCATTGCCCGGGCCGAACATCTCGCCGCGGCCGCAGGCCAGCAGATCTTCGTATTCGTAACCGTTGCGCCTGTTCAGCATGCACGAGCCTCTGTTTGAATTCCGATTGAGCGGCGCTTTTTGGCGAAAATGGGCCCCGTCTCGGTCGGAGAGCAGCGCCAATTGCCACCGTCAGGCGCTGCGCCCGCACGCTCCGGTTGGACTACGGACCGGGCTTCGATGCCCGGCTGCGCCAAAATCGGCTAAGCGGAACCGGGCGCTCTCTAACACAGGCTATTTCGGGTAGCAAAGCGCAACCATGAAGGTAAAATGACGCGATCCCGGCCCGGTTCCAAGCCTGATTAGAACCTCTCTAGTTGCGAGAAACTTGCATCTGCATCTTTCTGTTCTTATATTGCGGAGAGATATTGTTCACGCGTGCCCGAAATCTGGAAATGAGCGAGAATACTGCGCCCCATCACGACGACGACGTCCACTCCGCGGCCCTGCTGTCCGGCCGCCAGCCGGCTCTGACCGGCTGCCCCTGGCACGACGTCAACGAAATGCTCCAGTCCGCCGGGCTCCGTCCGACGCGTCAGCGCATGGCACTGGGCTGGCTGTTGTTCGGCAAAGGTGCTCGCCACCTCACGGCTGAAATGCTCTACGAGGAAGCCACACTGGCCAAGGTTCCGGTGTCGCTGGCGACCGTCTACAACACGCTGAACCAGCTCACCGATGCCGGCCTGCTCCGTCAGGTCAGCGTCGACGGCACCAAGACCTATTTCGACACCAACGTCACCACCCACCATCACTACTACCTCGAGAACAGCCATGAGCTGGTCGACATCGAGGATCCGCATCTGGCGCTGTCCAAGATGCCGGAGGTGCCGGAGGGTTACGAGATCGCGCGCATCGACATGGTCGTGCGCCTGCGCAAGAAGCGCTGAACTAATTTGCTGATGCGATCGTCATGGCCGGGCTCGTCCCGGCCATTGTCGTTTTAGGCCGTCATTCCGGGATGGTGCGCCAGCACCAGACCTCAGGCGCGCAATTGCGCACCGGGGAATCTCGAGATCCCGGGTTCGATGCTGCGCATCGCCCCGGGATGACCCTTCGGTCAATTCACCTGCTCGTCCGAATATACGCCCCAGAGGCGCTCCTGCTGGATCCAGCCGTCGAAACCGTTGCCGGTGACGCGGCACCAGTTTGCAGCGCACTTCTTCACCTGCGTGACGACGCCGGCCTGGAGTCTTGCTGCAACCGCGCTGTCGAGATCGGCACGATCGTAAATCGGGGCGAGGTCGTCCTTGTGCTTCATGGTGACGACCGCGGTGCGGCGGCCCGACAGCAGCGAGTGATAGACCCAGCCCTCGGCGCCTTCGGAATCGCGCACCCGGCGCCAATTCTCGAACTCGGCGGTGATTTCCACCGGCAGGCCCGAACGGGTGTAGACCCAGGCCACGTCATTGTCCTTGGTCGGGCCGGCGCGGACGTTCACGTGGTCCGATTTGAGGCTGACATAGCGCGGCACCGGCAGGCCGCTGGCGGTCTGGGGCGTCGTATCCTTGGCCGAATGCGAGGGGCCGACCGAAGCGCTCAACCAGGTGCAAACGAGCGCCATCACCGAACAAAAACGCCCCAACGCCATCAACCCGTCTCCTGTCGAAGACCCGGCCCGAGCCCGGTCCTCACCCCAAATTCCAAAACCCGCCGCGCAATCCCCTGACCCGCCCCACGCGGGTGTTCCCCAAACCGGGCTTCTTGAAGCCTTGACCCGTGGTTCTTGTCTTGGCCCGGCCTTCTGCTAGAGAGGACGGGCACTTGAACAACCAGTTTGCCCCGATTTTCCGGCCGGAAATATCGGGAGAGCTTGAAGGAAACGCCGGGGACGGACACGGCAAGGGCAGTGTCGAACAACCGGGTTAATGAGACCTCAACGACCGGCCTTTGGCGACAGAGGCGGCTTGCGACGCCTCATGAGAGCAGGACATGTCGGTGAAGAAAAAGCCCCTCGTCGTGGTGACGCGCAAGCTGCCGGATTCGATCGAGACGCGGATGCGCGAATTGTTCGACGCGCGGATCAATCTCGAGGACACGCCGATGTCCGCCGACCAGATCGCGGAAGCCGCACGCACCGCCGACGTGCTGGTTCCGACCGTCACCGACCATATCAGCGCCGACATCATCAACCAGCCCGACTGCAAGCTGCGGCTGATCGCCAATTTCGGCAACGGCGTCGATAATATCGACGTCGAGGCCGCGCATGCCCGCGGCATCACCGTCACCAACACGCCGAAGGTCCTGACCGAGGACACCGCCGACATGACCATGGCGCTGATCCTCGCCGTGCCCAGGCGGATGATCGAAGGCGCCTCGATCCTGACCGAAGGAAAACCCTGGCCGGGCTGGTCGCCGACCTGGATGCTCGGCCACCGCATCGGCGGCAAGCGGCTCGGCATCATCGGCATGGGCCGCATCGGCCAGGCGGTGGCGCGCCGCGCCCGCGCCTTCGGCCTGCAGATCCACTATCACAACCGCCGTCCCGTGGCGCCGAAGATCGCCGAGGAGCTTGGCGCGACCTATTGGGAAAGCCTCGACCAGATGCTGGCGCGGATGGACATCATCTCGGTGAATTGTCCGCACACGCCGGCGACCTATCATCTGCTCTCGGCGCGGCGGCTGAAGCTGATCCGCAAGGACGCCTATATCGTCAACACCGCGCGCGGCGAGGTGACCGACGAGGACACGCTGATCAAGCTGATCGAAGGTGGCGAGATCGGCGGCGCCGGTCTCGACGTCTACGAGCACGAGCCCGCGGTCAACCCGAAGCTGGTGCGGCTCGCCAAGGCCGGCAAGGTGGCGCTGCTGCCGCATATGGGCTCGGCCACGATCGAAGGCCGCGTCGAGATGGGCGAGAAGGTGATCATCAACATCCGCACCTTCCTCGACGCCCACAAGCCGCCGGATCGCGTGCTGCCGAGCATGCTCTGAGGTTTATTTCCCGCGCGCCTCGCGCTTGCGCCAGTCGGCGACGAAATCGATGAAGGCGCGTAGCGCGGGCGGCGTCTGGCGCCGGCTCGGGTAATACAGGAACGGTCCGGGAAACGGCTCGCACCAATCTTCCATCAGGCTGATCAGCGCGCCGGACTTCAAGGCATCGCCGACATAGCCATCGAGGCTTGCCCAGATGCCCGCGCCGGCGAGCGCGGCCTGCATCGCAAGGTTCATGTTGGTCGAGATCAGCTTGGCCGGCGGATCGACCTTCACGATCTGGCCGGCCTTCTCGAACTCCCAATCATGCATCACGCCGCTCGAGTAGCGCGCGCGGATGCAATCATGATCGAGCAGATCCTTCGGATGCTTCGGCTCGCCGCGGCGTGCGACATAATCGGGCGAGGCGACGACGACATAGTGCTGCGGACCGCTCAGCGGGATCGCCACCATGTCCTGCGCGAGATGCTCGCCATAGCGCACGCCGGCATCATATCCGGCGCTGACGATGTCGACGAAACCGCTTTCGGACACGACGTCGAGATCGACCTGCGGATGGACGCCAAGAAACGGCCCGACCATCGGCGCCAGCACGAGATCGACGGCCGGGGGCGGCGCGTTGATGCGCAGGCGGCCGGAGGCGACCTCGCGCAGGCCCCGCACCTCCGCCAGGGCATCGCCGACATCGCGCAGCGCAGGTGCCACCCGCGACAGCAGCAGCTCGCCCGCCTCGGTCAGGGCGACGCTGCGGGTGGTGCGGTTCATCAGGCGGACGCCGAGGCGCTCCTCGAGGTCGCGTAGGCGCTGGCTAAGGCTCGACACCGACACGCGAATTTCGACCGCCGCCCGCCGGAAATTCCGGGCGCGGGCGACCGCCACGAAGACGTCGAGATCGCGCAGATCAGGCTCAGTCATTGTTCGATAGGATGAACAAGCCATTCGGCATTGTCCAGCTTATCGGCGCAATGGACCAGGCGCATATCCACCCTCGTCACGCGGCGCGATCAGCCTGCCGCCTTTCGAGGAGAGCCACCATGGAACAGCACAAACTCGGTTCAACCGGCCCCAGCGTCTCTGCCCTTGGTCTCGGCTGCATGGCCATGTCTGACGCCTACGGCCCGGCCGATCGCGGCGAGAGCATCGCCACGGTCCATGCGGCCCTCGACGCCGGCATCACGCTGCTCGACACCGGCGATTTCTACGCCATGGGCCACAATGAAATGCTGATCCGCGATGCGCTGAAGGAAGTGGCGCGCGACAAGGTGCAGATCAGCGTGAAGTTCGGCGCGCTGCGCGGCCCCGCCGGTGAATTCACCGGCATGGATTGTCGCCCGGCCGCGACCAAGAATTTCCTCGCTTATTCGCTGCAGCGGCTCGGCACCGACTATATCGACATCTACCGCCCGGCGCGGCTCGACCCCAACGTTCCCATCGAAGAGACGATCGGCGGCCTCGCCGATCTCGTGAAGACCGGCTACGTCAGGCATATCGGCCTGTCCGAGGTCGGCTCCGACACCATCCGCCGCGCGCATGCGGTGCATCCGATCGCCGATCTCCAGATCGAATATTCGCTGATCGAGCGCGGCATCGAGCGCGACATCCTCAAGACCTGCCGCGAGCTCGGCATTGGCATCACCGCCTACGGCGTGCTGGCGCGCGGCCTGATCAGCGGCCATTGGTCGAAGGACAGCGGCAAGGTGGGTCGCGACTACCGGCTGATGACGCCGCGCTTCCAGGGCGCGAACCTCGACGCCAATCTGGCGCTGGTGGCGTCCCTGCGTGCCATCGCCGCCGAAATCGGCGCAACACCGGCGCAGGTCGCAATCGCCTGGGTGGCGGCGCAGGGCAAGGAGATCATCCCGCTCGTGGGCGCGCGTACGCGCAATCGTCTCAGCGAAGCGCTCGGCGCGACGAAGGTGACGCTGACACAGACGCATCTCGCGGCATTGGCAAAGGCGTTTCCGCCCAACGTTGCCGCCGGCACGCGCTATGCCGCCGAGCAGATGGCCCATCTCGATAGCGAGAAGCCCGCCACGGCGTAACGGGGCAAATCAAGTGCGATGGGCGCTGAGGTCGGTGACCACGGGCCCGTCGCCGTTGAGCGGATTGGCCGGATCGCGCGAATAGCGCAGCGTCTCGAAGCGCATCGCGCGCGCATCGATCATCAGGAGGCGGCCGACGAGGCCGTCGCCGAAGCCGACGATCTCGCGGATCGCCTCCATCGCCATCATCGATCCCAGCACGCCCGCCAGCGCACCCATGACGCCGGCTTCCGCGCAGGCAGGAACGGTACCCGGCGGCGGCGCTTCCGGAAACAGGCAGCGATAGGTCGGATTGAATTCGCCCCGCTCGTTGGTCTCGTGCGCGCGGATGGTGGTGAGCGAGCCGTCGAAGGTGCCGAGCGCCGCCGTGATCAGCGGCCGCTTCGCGAAGAAGCAGGCGTCCGAGACCAGATAGCGCGTCGAGAAATTATCGGAGCCGTCGAGCACGAGGTCGTAGTCGCCGATCAGGCTGAGCGCATTGTCGGCATTCAGCCAGGTGGCGTGGCCGACGAAACGAACATGCGGATTGAGCGCCGCAATCCGCTCGGCCGCGCTCTCGACCTTGTGCCGGCCGATATCGGGCGTGGTGTGGATCACCTGGCGCTGCAGGTTGGACAGCGACACCACGTCGTCATCGACCACGCCGAGCGTGCCGATACCGGCGGCGGCCAGATACATCAGCGCCGGCGCGCCTAGCCCGCCGGCGCCGATCACCAGGGCGGAAGCGCGCTTCAGCGCCGCCTGGCCCGGTCCGCCGACGTCGCGCAACACGATATGGCGGGCATAGCGTTCGAGTTCGTCCGGGCTCAGCATCGTCGTACGCCTCTCCTACCAAGCCGCCGCTTTCACTCCTCATGGTGAGGAGGCGCAAAGCGCCGTCTCGAACCATGCAGGCCCTGATCTCGCCGCGGCCATCCTTCGAGACGCGGCCCTGAGGCCGCTCCTCAGAATGAGGACCTGCGTACGCGGCTCGACCTTAGGCCTGAACCAGCCCAACATTGTTCGCGACCAACGAGATGTGCTTGAATGGCATTGCGTTCAATGGGCTGGTTGGATTTGTCATGAGATCGATGCTTGCGGCAACCTTGATGTTTGCGGCTGCCACAGGCGCGCACGCCCAGATGACCACACCGCAGATCCCCGGTACCAAGCCGAAGCCGGTCCAGACCGTGCCGATCCGGCCTCCGGCCACGCAGACGCCATCGGCGACGGCGGATGCGATGGCGCAGGCGGAGCGGCTGTCGCTGCAATCCGACCTCGCCTGGGTCGGCCAGTACAACGGCGCCATCACCGGCGACGTCAGCGCGCGCCTGGTCAACGCCATCAAGGAATACCAGAAGGCCAAGGGCGGCAAGCCGACCGGCGTGCTCAATCCGCAGGAGCGCGCTGCGCTGGCCGAGACGGCGCGAAAGAAGCAGGACGGCGTCGGCTGGAAGATCGTGACGGAGCCGACCAGCGGCGCCCGGCTCGGCATCCCCTCGAAACTGGTGCCGCAGCAGGCAAGCGACGCCAACGGCTCGAAATGGACCTCGGCGACCGGAACCGTGCAGGTGCTGCTCAGCCGCCGCAAGGAGGCGAACCCGACCGCGGCAAAACTCGCGGAGCTGGAGAAGGAGCCGTCCGGCCGGAAGGTCGACTACACCGTGGTGAAGCCCGATTTCTTCGTCCTGTCGGGCTTGCAGGGCCTGAAGAAATTTTACGTCCGCGGCACCTTTAGAGGTGACGAGGTCCGCACCATGACGATCCTGTACGACCAGGCGACTGAGAACACGGTCGAGCCGGTCGTGATCGCGATGTCGAGCGCGTTCAACGCGTTTCCGTCCGGACCGCAAGCCGGGCCGCCGCCGCGCAAGACCGTCGAGTACGGCACCGGCCTCGTTGTCAGCGACGACGGCGCGATCGTCACGGACCGGCTCGTCACCGACAGCTGCCTCGCCATCACGATCGCCGGTTATGGCAGCGCCGATCGCCTCGCCGAGGACAAGGAGCGCGGTCTTGCACTGCTGCATATCTACGGTGCGCGCGGCCTGAAGCCGCTCAGCCTTACTGGCGGCGCGGCCAATACGAACGTGGATGTCGTCGGCATCGCCGATCCGCAGAGCCAGGGCGGCGCGGCCGGCGTGTCGAGCACCAAGGCCGCACTGGCGCCGGTCCCGAGCAGCGATTCCATGCTGTCCCCACCGCCGGCGGTCGGGTTATCAGGTGGTCCGGCGATCGATGGCGACGGCAAGTTCGCCGGCATTGCGCTGTTGAAGCCGGCGATGGTCGCGGGACCCGCGACATCGGTGCCAGCGTCACAGGCGGTGATGGCGTCCGCGGAAACGGTGCGCGATTTCCTCAAGGCGAACGAAGTCACAGCGAACGGCACCTCGACCGACGCGAAAGCCGCCGTCGTGCGCGTGATCTGCGTGCGGAAGTAGGTTTAACGCCAACTCGCGTGTCCCGGACGCGGTGCGGCGCGTCGTGCTGCGCTTTGTCCTGGACACGAGCTCAACTGAGCCGCGAGCATCATCACACGTACGACTACTGGTCCAGTAATGGTACGGATTCGCCGGCAATCCCGATTTCGCCATCATCGTTATTGTTGATTCGGACATCCGCGGTCCCCCTTTGGATCGGGCAGGGCACGTCCTGAGCGAGAAGAGCTCAGCATCGAGAAGCGATGCACGTTCGCGTGGCGTTATCCCGAGACCCAAGCAATCCAAAGGATTCATCTTCCAATGCACACGATCGTACTGGCCACCCAAAAGGGTGGCAGCGGCAAGAGCACGCTCGCCATCGGCCTCGCGCTCGCGGCCAAGCAGGCCGGCTTCACCGTCTGCCTGATCGAGACCGACCCGCAGGGCACCCTGTCGAGCTGGCAGCGCCGCCGCACCACCGATGATCTCGTCGTCGAGCCGATTTATCACGCCGCCGACATCGAGCCGCGCCTGAAGATGCTGGCTGACAGCGGCCTGCAGCTCGCGATCATCGACACCGCCGCCGGCCTCAGCGCCGCGACCACCGCTGCGATCCGCCATTCCGATCTCTGCCTGATCCCGGCCCGCCCGAGCGTCGCCGACATCGAGGCGACCGTCTCGACGCTCAGCGTCGCGCGCGCCTGGAAGCGGCCCTACAGCTTCGTGCTGAACCAGACCCCGATCCGCGGCCAGCGCATCGACAACGCCGCCAACACCCTCGCCGAGGAAGCGGCGCTCGATCTTTCGGACGTGCTCGCGCGCCCGCTGATCGTGATGCGTAACGACCACCAGGATTCGCTCGCGAGCGGCCTTGCCGTGAGCGAATTCGCGCCGAACGGCAAGTCGGCGGACGAGATCCGCGGCCTGTGGCGCTGGATCGAAGCCCGGCTTGAGCTCGAAGCCGCGACCAATGTCCTGATCGATCAGGTGATGTCGCCTGCGGACGGCATGCTGCATGTCGCTGCCGATCTTTCGGCGGACGAGACCACGACACTGGCGTCCTGAGCGGGGCAATCGCTCTGACGGCGGTCGGCCCTTCACCATCCGGAAGGGCCCTAGCGACGAAGCAATCCGGCCACCAGCCCGGCCGGATTGCTTCGCTTCGCGGTTTTTGTAGACGCTCTATTTTCGCGTCGTAGCCCAGATGGAGCGCAGCGCAATCCGGGAAGTCTCTCCGCGGTCACGCTGGACCCGGATTTCGCTGCGCTCCATCCGGGCTACGTCACTTCTGACACTTCTGACACCAGAAGGTGGACCGGCCATTCTGCGTAAACCGCTTGACCGTGCCACCGCAGCCCGGCGTCGTGCATTTCTCGCCTTCGCGGTCGTAGACCTTGAACGAGTGCTGGAAATAGCCGAGCTCACCCGAGGTCTGGCGATGGTCGCGCAAGGACGAGCCACCGGCCTTGATGGCGTCGTTCAGCACGGTGTGGATCGCACTTACCAATCGCTTCGCATGATCGGTCGGCTCGCCGCCGCCAACGCCCTTGCGACCCTTGGTCGCGAGCGTCGCCGCGATCCGGCGCGGCGACAGATGCGAGCGATGCAGGGCTTCGCAGACATAGATGTTGCCGAGCCCCGCCACCACGCGCTGGTCGAGCAGCGCGGCCTTCAGGCTGGTGGTCTTGCCTTCGCAGGACCGCGCCAGCATCGCGGCGTCGAATTCATTGCCGAGCGGCTCGGGGCCGAGGCCGCGCAGCAGCGGCTCCTCTTCGAGTGCGTTACGCGCGATCACTTTCATGTAACCGAAGCGGCGCGGGTCGTTGAAGACGATGTCGGCGCCGGAGGACATCCGAAACAGCACGTGGTCGTGCGTGGAGTCCTTACCCCTAGGATAGTGAAACTCGCCCGGAGCTGCCTCGTTGTCCGGCTTGATGACGCGGAACGAGCCCGACATGCCCAGATGCATCAAGAGCACATCACCTGAGGCGAGATCGGCCATGAGATATTTTGCACGCCGGCCGAGCCCGGTGACGACCTGCCCCTGGAGCCGGGCTACGAAATCCGGCTGGAACGGAAAGCGAAGGTCTGGCCGGCGGGCCTCCGCCACCAGGATTTTCGCACCCTCCATCACAGGCTGAAGGCCGCGGCGGACGGTCTCGACTTCGGGCAATTCAGGCATGGTCAGGCATTCACCTTATGAGGGCGGTGTGATAGCGCCATTGCGGCGGGCGCGCTATGGTTCGCCCAGTGGAGTAGAGTAATGGATCGGCCGGGCGAAACCACGCATTTTGGCTTCAGGGACGTCCCCCTGGGGGACAAGCAGACGCTGGTGAACGATGTGTTTCACAGCGTGGCGTCGCGCTATGATTTGATGAACGATTTGATGTCCGGGGGCCTGCACCGGGTCTGGAAGGACATCATGATCACCGCGCTCGACCCGCCCAGGAGCGACCGGCCGTTCGCGTTGCTCGACGTGGCCGGCGGCACCGGCGACATCTCGTTCCGCGCCGCCAAGGCCGCGGGCCCCGGATTCCATGCCACCGTCTGCGACATCAACACCGACATGCTGGCGGTCGGCCGCGAGCGCGCCGCGAAGCGCCATCTCGACACCCGGGTCGATTTCGTCGAAGGCAATGCCGAAGCGCTCGCCTTCGCCGACCGCAGCTTCGACGCATATACGATCGCTTTTGGCATTCGCAACGTGCCCCGAATCGATCTGGCGCTGCGCGAGGCCCATCGCGTGCTGAGGCCCGGCAGCCGCTTCCTGTGCCTGGAATTTTCCACCGTCGAAATGCCCGGGCTCGACCGGATCTACGACCTGTTCTCGTTCAAGGTGATCCCGCCGCTCGGCCGCATGATCACGGGCGATGCCGAGTCCTACCAATATCTCGTCGAGTCCATCCGCAAGTTTCCGAAACCCAACGCCTTCGCCGACATGATCCGCGACGCCGGCTTCGCCCGCGTCAGCTGGCAGACCCTGTCCGGCGGCATCGTCGCACTGCATTCGGGCTGGCGTTTGTGATCTCTGCGTTCACCCACATTGCGCGCCTGATCCGCGCCGCGTTCGTGTTTGCGCGCGAGGGCGTGTTCGGCTCGGTCGATCCGAGCCTGGTGCCGCCGCCGGGACAGCTCGCGCTGAAGCTGGCGCGCCTGGTCGAACGGCGTGGCGTCAAGCACGGCCCGCGGATATCGCGCGCGCTGACGCGGATGGGCCCCGCCTATCTCAAGCTCGGACAATTCCTGGCTACACGCCCCGACGTCGTCGGCGTCATCATGGCGCGCGACCTCGAAAGTCTCCAGGACCGCCTGCCGCCGTTTCCGCAAAACGAAGCCGAAGCCGCGATCGCGACCTCGCTGGAGCGGCCGCTGAAGGATGTGTTTGTGAGCTTCGGCCCTCCCGTCGCGGCGGCCTCGATCGCGCAAGTGCATCGCGGCGAGGTCTTGCACGCCGGCATCCGCAAGTCGGTTGCGGTCAAGGTGCTCCGGCCCAACGTCGCCACGCGCTTCCGCCGCGACCTCTCCGATTTCTTCTTCGTCGCGCACAAGGCCGAGGCTTATTCGGCCGAAGCGCGGCGCCTGCGCCTCATCGAAGTCATCAACACCATGTCGCGCTCGGTCGCGATGGAGATGGATCTGCGGCTGGAAGCTGCGGCGCTGTCGGAGATGGCAGAGAACACGCAGGGCGATCCTGATTTCCGCGTGCCGGCCGTGGACTGGGACCGCACCACGCACAACGTGCTGACGATGGAGTGGATCGACGGCATCGCGCTGAACGATCACAAGCGCCTGGCGGAATCGCAGGTCGACCTGCCAGATCTCGGCCGCAAGGTGATCCAGAGCTTCCTGCGGCACGCGCTGCGCGACGGCTTCTTCCACGCCGACATGCATCCGGGCAATCTGTTTCTGGATGACGCCGGGCGGCTCGTCGCGGTCGATTTCGGCATCATGGGCCGGCTTGGCATGAAGGAGCGGCGCTTCCTCGCCGAAATCCTGCTCGGCTTCATCACCCGCGATTATCGCCGCGTCGCCGAGGTGCATTTCGAGGCGGGCTACGTGCCCGCGCATCACTCGGTCGAGAACTTCGCGCAGGCGATTCGCGCCATCGGCGAACCGATCCACAACCGCACGGCGGAAGAGATCTCGATGGCGCGGCTCTTGACGCTGCTGCTCGAGGTCACCGGCCTATTCGACATGACAACGCGTCCCGAGCTCATCCTGCTCCAGAAGACCATGGTCGTGGTCGAAGGCGTGGCGCGCGGCTTCGATCCCAGGCTCGACATCTGGAAGGTCGCCGACCCCGTGGTACGCGAATGGATCGAGCGCAATCTCGGGCCGATCGGCCGGGTGCAAGGCGCGCTCGCCGGGACCGGAGACATCGCGCGCGTGCTGATGCGCATGCCGGAGATCGCCGAGCGGTCGGTGAAGGTGCTCGAGCAGCTCGAGACCATGACGCGGGAGGGCATCAGGCTGTCGCCCGAGAGCATCGCCGCGATGGGCCGCAGCGAGGGCCGCAAGAACCGCTGGCGCACCGTCGCGCTCTGGATCATCGCCGCGACCTTCATCGGGATCCTGATCGCCGTCCGGAATCTATGATTGCCAAAAGCATGATTGCATTGCAATCACACAAGTGATAGCATCGCTATCATTCCGTGCTGGAGGGGCGTCATGGCAAGCCTGACCATCCGCAAGCTCGACGACGCCGTCAAAACCTATTTGCGGCTGCGCTCGGCCAAGAACCGCAGGTCGGTCGAGGAAGAGGTCCGGGTCATCCTGCGGGAGCTGATCGAGGGCCGCGAGGAGCCGCTGACGCCGTTTGCGGTACCGCCTGCGGCATCCTCCGCCCCCGCTCTCCAGCGCACCGGCGCTGTCCCCGAGGCCAGCGTCACCCTGATCATCGGCGGCGGCATCGCGGCCTATAAATCGCTCGACCTGATTCGAAGGCTGAAGGAGCGCCGCGTCGAGGTTCGCTGTGTCCTGACCAAGGCGGCCCAGCAATTCGTCACGCCGCTGGCGGTCAGCGCTCTCTCCCACGAGCGCGTCTATACCGACCTGTTTGACCCCCAGAGCGAGTTCGACGCCGGCCATATCCGCCTCGCGCGCGACTGCGACCTGGTCGTGGTGGCGCCCGCGACCGCCGACTTGATGGCGAAGATGGCGAACGGCCACGCCGACGATCTCGCCAGCGCCATCCTGCTCGCGACCAACGGCAAGGTGCTGCTGGCACCGGCGATGAACCCGCTGATGTGGACCAATGCGGCGACGCGCCGCAACCTCGCGCAGCTGCAGCGCGACGGCGTGGTGCTGATCGGACCCAATTCCGGCGAGATGGCGGAAGCGGGCGAAGCCGGGACCGGCCGCATGTCGGAAGCCATCGAGATCGCCGCCGCTGCCGAGCGCCTGCTGCGGCCGCCGTCGCCGAAGCCGCTTGCCGGCAAGCGCGTGCTGATCACCGCAGGTCCCACCCACGAGCCGATCGATCCGGTGCGCTACATCGCCAACCGCTCCTCCGGCAAGCAGGGCTTTGCCATTGCCGCCGCCGCACAAGCCGCCGGCGCCGAGGTGATCCTGGTGAGCGGTCCGGTCGACCTCAGCGATCCCCAGGGCGTGACGGTGAAGCATGTGGAATCGGCGCGGCAGATGCTGGAGCAGGTGCAGGCCGCGCTTCCCGCCGACATCGCGATCTTTGCTGCCGCCGTCGCCGACTGGCGCGTCGCCAACGAAGGCGAGCAGAAGCTGAAGAAGACCGCAGCCGGCATGCCGCCGCTCCAGCTGATCGAGAACCCCGACATCCTCGCCACAATCTCGAAGCTGACCGACAAGCGTCCGCCGCTGGTGATCGGCTTTGCCGCCGAGACCGAACACCTCATCGACAACGCCAAGTCAAAACTTGTCCGCAAGGGCTGCGACTGGATCGTCGCCAATGACGTCTCGCCCGCCACCGGCGTGATGGGCGGCGACCGCAACACGGTGCATCTGATCAGTCGCAAGAATGGTGAGAAGGACGGCGAGATTGCAGTTGATTCCTGGCCGGTGATGACCAAGGAACAGGTCGCCATCGAACTGGTCGCGCATGTCGCACGAAGCGTGACCGACAAATCCCTGGAGCCGGCATCTTGAGCACGAAGGTCACTGTCGAATTGCAACGCCTGGCCCATGCCGAAGGCCTGCCAATGCCGGCCTATCAGACCACAGAGGCTGCCGGCCTCGATCTGATGGCGGCGGTGCCGGACAGCGAGCCGATGACGCTCGCCCCCGGCCAATATGCGCTGGTGCCAACCGGCCTTGCGATCGCCTTGCCGGCCGGGCACGAGGCGCAGGTGCGGCCGCGCTCGGGACTTGCGGCCAAGCACGGCGTCACCGTGCTGAACTCACCGGGCACGATCGACGCGGATTATCGCGGCGAGATCAAGGTGATCCTGATCAATCACGGCGCAGCGCCGTTCGTGATCAAGCGCGGCGAGCGCATCGCCCAGATGGTGATCGCGCCCGTCGTGCAAGCCGCGCTGGTTCCGGTGGCCACATTGTCGACCACCGATCGCGGCGCCGGCGGCTTCGGCTCGACCGGCCGCTAGCCGAGTTGCGAGTTGGCTTCACCTCTCCCGCTTGCGGAGAGGTCGCGGAGCCCCGGGCGATGCGAAGCATCGTCCCGCGCCACGCGGGTGAGGGTTCTCTCCTCTGGGGGAGTGTCCCGTTGCGGCGATACCCCACCCCAACCCTCCCCCGCGAGCGGGAGAGGGAGTGCACTTTCATCGCGGCCCGCGATTCGCACAACGCGCTAACGCACGACGGTTCCAGCCGAATCATCCGAAGATTTACGTGAGTTGGAACCCTTCACCCTGCATTTTTTTGGGGCCGCCTTTGCGTTCACGATCTGGACTCTTACCGGCGGAGTCACGGTGGGGGTATTGTCGTTTGATTCGCGCGCGACGGGGGTCGCCGCGCGTAAATTCGTGCGGTCTTGGGGCAACTATGTCAGGCGTGATCGTGTCGATGCGTCGGACGCTGCTGTCGTGCACATCGCTCGTGCGCAACGGCTTGTTGGGAGGCGCTCTTGCAGCGCTGCTGCCGGCTGCGCCGGCCGAGGCGGCCGACCTCATCGACACCCTCTCCATCATGCTGGATTTCAACCGGCAGGAACTCGCGGTGCTCGCCACCGCGCTGGCCTTGCTCGGCTTCTCGGTGGTGGCTGCGATCCTCTTGATGCGCACGCGCGTGCGTACCGCGAAGAACGAGGCGCGGCTGCGCGCCCGAATCGGGGAACTCCAGCTCCAGGCCGACCGCTTCGGCGCGCTGCTGTTCGCCGAGCCGCAGATCCTGATCTCCTGGCCGGCCGGCGACAATCGCGCGCAGATCTCGGGCGACATCTCCATGGTGCTGCCGCGCGATTCCTCGCCACAACGCGTGCTCGCATTCGGAACCTGGCTGCCGCCGGAACCTGCGCTCCAGATGGATCATGCCGTCGATGCGCTGCGTGACCGCGGCGACGGGTTCCAGCTGACACTGACGACCGCGCATGGCCACACGCTCGAGGCCATCGGCCGCGCCATCGGCGGCCAAGCCATTGTCCGGATTCGCGAACTCTCGGGGCTCCGCCGCGATCTCGCCGAGACCAATCTGCGCTATAACGCGCTCTCCGACGAGACCGAGATGCTGCGCGGCTTTGCCGCCAATGCACCCTGGCCGATCTGGGCCAAGGGCGAGAACGGCGCGCTGACCTACGCCAACCCGGCCTATGTCCGTGCGACCGAGGCGAACAACGTCACCGACGCGCAGGAGCGCAAGCTCGAGCTGCTCGACAGCGCCGACCGCACCGCGATGGAGCGGGGACTGAAGGACACCGCCAATTTCAACGCGCGGCTGCCGATCGTGATCAGCGGCGAGCGCCGCATCTACGACGTGCGCGCGGTCAATGTCGGCAGCGGCAGCGTCGGCGTCGCCATCGATGCCAGCGAGGCGGACGCGCTCAGCTCGGCGCTGGTGCGGATGGCGGAGGCGCATCGCCGCACGCTCGATCAGCTCTCCTCCGGCGTTGCCGTGTTCGACGGTCAGCGCCGGCTCGCCTTCTACAACGATTCCTACCGGCGGCTGTGGGACCTCGACCGCACCTTCCTAGACGCCAATCCCGATGATTCCAGCGTCCTCGACCAGCTCCGCGCTGCGCGCAAGCTGCCGGAGCAGCCGGACTTCCGTGCCTGGAAGTCCCAGCTGCACGAGGCCTATCGCGCGGTCGAGACCACCAAGGACACCTGGTATCTGCCCGACGGCCGCGCGCTCTCGGTCGTCACCACGCCAAACCCGGAAGGCGGCGTCACCTATCTGTTCGACGATGTCACCGAGAGCCTCGAGCTCGCCCGCCGCTTCGACGGCATGATCCGGGTCCAGCGCGAGACGCTGGACAGCCTCGCCGAGGGCGTCGCGGTGTTCGGCAGCAACGGCAAGGCGCAACTGTTCAACCCGGCCTTCGTCCGGATGTGGAAGCTGTCGAGCGATGCCATGCGCGACGAGCCGCACATCCAGACGGTGGAAGGCTGGTGCCATCAGCTGTTCGACGATCCCGCGGTCTGGCGCCAGATCCGCGAAGCCGTCACCTCGATCGAGAGCCGCGCCGACGTGCCGCTGAAGCTGGAGCGCAAGGACGGCAGCGTGCTCGACGGCATGATCCGCCCGCTGCATGACGGCGCCACCATGCTGACGTTCCAGGACATCACCGACACCGAGAACGTCGAGCGCGCGCTGCGCGAGCGCAACGAGGCGCTGGAAGCCGCCGACCAGATGAAGGTGGATTTCGTCCACCACGTCTCCTACGAGCTGCGCTCGCCGCTCACCACCATCATCGGCTTCGCGCATTTCCTCAGCGATCCCTCGACCGGGCCGCTGACGCCGAAACAGGCCGAATATCTCGACTACGTCACCAAATCGACCAACGCGCTGCTGGCGCTGACCAACAACATCCTCGATCTCGCCACGATCGACGCCGGCGCGATGAAGCTGGAACTCGGCCCGGTCGACGTCAGCAAGACCATCGAGCTCGCGGCCGAAGGCATCCAGGACCGGCTCGCCACCGACCGCATCCGCCTCAAGGTCGAGATCGCGCCCGATGTCGGCAGCTTCGTCGGCGACGAGAAGCGCGTGGTGCAGGTGCTCTATAACCTCCTCGCCAACGCCGTCGGGTTTTCTCCACAGGATTCCACCGTCGGCATCAGCGCGCGCCGCACCGAACGCAGCGTGGTCTTCACTGTGACAGATTCCGGGCCTGGAATACCTGCCGATATGAAGGACAAGGTGTTCAACTGGTTCGAAAGCCGCTCGCAGGGCTCGCGTCACCGCGGCGCCGGGCTCGGCCTGTCGCTGGTGCGCTCCTTCGTCGAGCTGCATGGCGGCAAGGTGCGGGTGGATTCGATCGTCGGCCGGGGCACGGTCGTGATCTGCGACTTCCCGACCGACCAGGCGGCGCATCGCGACGCCGCCGAATGACAGAACCCATCAAACTCTCCGTCGCGCTTCACAACGAGACGGCCACCGCACAATTGATGGCCGACCTCGCGCTGCTGGTTGGCCCCGGCGATCTCATCACCCTCACCGGCGATCTCGGCGCCGGCAAGACCGCCGCCGCCCGCGCCATGATCCGCTACCTCGCCGGCGACGAGGCGCTTGAGGTGCCGAGCCCGACCTTCACGCTGGTGCAAGGCTATGAGCTGCCGCCCTTTCCGGTGATGCACGCCGACCTCTACCGCGTCGAGGACGAGAGCGAGCTCGAGGAGATCGGGCTGTCGCCGCTGCCGGATGCAACACTCGTCCTGATCGAATGGCCGGAGCGCGCGCCGTCGGCGATGCCACAGGATCGCATCGACATCGCGCTGACGCATCGGCCGGCGCTGGGCTCGAATGCGCGCGCCGCCGACATCACCGGTTACGGCAAGAGTGGGGCCACTGTCGCGCGGCTGCAGGCGCTGCGCGAATTCCTCGATGCCTCCGGCTATCTCGAGGCGACGCGTCGGCGCATGGCCGGCGATGCCTCGACGCGCTCCTATGCGCGGCTCTTGCGCGACGAGGAGATCGTCATCCTCATGAACTTTCCGCAGCGCCCTGATGGTGCTGCGACGTACAACGGCAAATCCTACAGCGCCGCGGTGCATCTCGCCGAGAACGTCAAGCCGTTCGTCGCCATCGACGAAGGCCTGCGCGCGCACGGCATCTCGGCGCCCGCGATCCACCATTCCGACCTCGACCATGGCTTCCTGATCACCGAGGATTTCGGCAGTGAAGGCGTGATCGAAGGCGACCCGCCGCGCCCGATTGCCGAGCGTTATGAGGCCGCGACCGACGTGCTGGCCGCGCTGCACGGCAAGTCGCTGCCGGAAACGCTGCCAATGGGCGGACAGACCTACGCCATCCCCCTCTTCGATACCGAGGCGCTGCTGATCGAGATCGGCTTGATGCCGGAATGGTACCTGCCCGATCGCAACGCGCCGCTGAGCGAGGCGGCACGCTCGGAATTCTTCGCGATGTGGCGCGAGCTGCTGAAGAAGCCGCTGGCCGCGCCGAGGACGTGGATCATCCGCGACTATCACTCGCCCAATCTGATCTGGCTTGGGGATCGCGCCGGCATCGCGCGCGTCGGCGTGATCGATTTCCAGGACACCGTGCTCGGACCGCAATCCTACGACGTGGTGTCGCTGCTTCAGGACGCCCGGCTCGACGTGCCCGAAAGCCTCGAGCTGACGCTGCTGTCGCGCTACATCAAGGCGCGGCGCGCTGGCGATGCCGGCTTCGATCCGGCCGGGTTCGCCGAGCTCTACGCGATCATGTCGGCACAGCGGAACACGCGGCTGCTCGGCACCTTCGCCCGCCTCAACCGCCGCGATGGCAAGCCGCATTATTTGCGTCACCAGCCGCGGATCTGGACCTATCTCCAACGCTCGCTGGCACATCCCGCGCTGAGCTCTTTGCGCGACTGGTATCTCGCCAACGTGCCACCGCCCCAAAGTCCGCCAAACGCCTGATTCGGAGGCCGATTTACCAGCTGTTAGCCAAGACGCCGGTATTCTGGCGGCGAGGCAGCCGGATCATTACGGGCTGGAGCGGGCAGATGGCGGTAAAGACGGACCAGCGCGGCAACAGCCGGGTTGTCTTCGAGCGCGGGATCTCGGCCCAGATGATGGGGATCGACGGCACCTGGCGGCGCGACTGCACCATGGAGGACGTCTCCGAGACCGGCGCCAAGCTGACCATCGACGGCTCGGTGGAAGGCCTCCATCTGAAGGAGTTCTTTCTGCTGCTGTCGTCCACCGGACTTGCGTACCGGCGTTGCGAACTGGCCTGGGTCAATGGCGACCAGATCGGGGTCAATTTCCTCAAGCTCGGCGACAAGAAGAAAAAGGCGCGTTCCACAGCCGTCGGGGCATGATGGCAACACCCGTCGTACAACCGTCACGGCGGGTGGCTAAGGCGGTTGAGATGCGGTGCGGGTGATCGAACCTCGTGTTAGGATTGCTGCGAACGCGAAAGGTCTGAGAAAGCGAAGGATGTCCGTCAAACCGACCAAAGCCATGGTGCTCGCCGCAGGGTTTGGCCTGCGCATGCGTCCCCTGACGGACAAGATGCCGAAGCCGATGGTGCCGGTGGCCGGCCAGCCGCTGCTTGATCACGTGCTCGACAAGCTCGGCCATGCCGGCGTGACCGAGGCCGTGGTCAACGTGCATTACCTGCCGGATCAGATCATCGATCACGTCGCATCGCGCCAGCTTCCGCGCGTGACAATTTCTGACGAGCGCGACCAGGTGCTCGGCACCGGCGGTGGCGTGGTCAAGGCGCTGCCGCTGCTCGGCGACGCACCGTTCTACCACGTCAATTCCGACACGCTGTGGATCGACGGCGTGCGCTCCAATTTGACGCGGCTCGCCGAAAATTTCGACCCCGCGCGCATGGATATCCTGCTGCTGATGGCGCCGACCGCGACCAGCATCGGCTATAGCGGTCGCGGCGATTACGGCATGCTGCCCGACGGCGCCTTGCGCA
This sequence comes from Bradyrhizobium sp. 25ACV, assembly GCF_054863005.1. Classification (NCBI taxonomy): domain Bacteria; kingdom Pseudomonadati; phylum Pseudomonadota; class Alphaproteobacteria; order Hyphomicrobiales; family Nitrobacteraceae; genus Bradyrhizobium; species Bradyrhizobium sp. 25ACV. Next base: position 368,981 of record NZ_JAVAYO010000005.1, on the reverse strand, counting down.
AGCGCAAGGAAAAGGAAGTCGTTCCGTTCGTCTATGCTGGCGCTGCGATCCTGTCGCCGTCGATCTTCGAAGGCGCGCCGCAGGGCGAGTTCTCGCTGACGAAAATGTTCGACCGCGCCAACGAGCAGGAGCGGCTGTTCGGCCTCCGCCTCGACGGCGTCTGGATGCATGTCGGCACGCCCGACGCCGTGCACGCCGCGGAAGAGGCGTTTCTGGAGAGCGTGGCGTAAGAGGCGCCCCGAAGACGGTGCCGTAGGGTGGGCAAAGGCGCCCTAGCGCCGTGCCCACCATCTCTCTCGATGGCAAAATGCGTGGGCACGCTTCGCTTTGCCTACCCTACAAGACCTGTCAGGTCTCGCAAACAGCGGGGACGACTTCCCCCCGCCCCATGACCATTCGACCTCGCCTCCCTATATTGCCCTGATCTCCGAATCAGGCAGCTCATGCGCGTCTTCAGCGTTCCCCTCTCAGTTCCATTCCTGCGCACGATCGTCGCGAGCCTGCTCGACGGACGGCTGGTCGAGGGATTCGAGGCGCGCAAGGAACCGGCGCGTCTGGCGGACGCCACACTGTATCTGCCGACACGGCGCGCGATGCGCGTGGTTCGAGAGATATTCCTCGACGAGATGAAAGCGGACGCCGTGGTGCTGCCGCGCATCGTCGCGCTCGGCGACATCGACGAGGATGAGCTCGCCTTCGCCGACGAGGGCGAGCAGTTCTCCGGCGCAACGCCGCTCGACATACCGCCGCGGCTCGGCGAGCTCGAACGACGGCTGACGCTGGCTCAGCTGGTCGCGGCCTGGGCCAAGGGCCCGGTGCTGTCGCCCCTGGTGGTCGGCGGACCTGCTTCGACGCTGGCGCTCGCCGGCGACCTCGCGCGCCTGATCGACGACATGGTGACGCGCGGCGTTGACTGGAGCGCGCTCGACGGTCTCGTACCTGACAACCTCGACCGCTACTGGCAGCACTCGCTCGAATTTCTGCGCATCGCGCGCATCGCCTGGCCCGGACATCTCGCCGAGATCAACCGGATCGAGCCGGCGGCGCGGCGCGATCTCCTGATCGCGGCGGAAGCCAAACGGCTGACCGCGCATCCGAGCGGGCCGGTGATCGCAGCGGGTTCGACCGGCTCGATGCCGGCCACCGCCAAATTTCTGCACGCGGTCGCCTCGCTGCCGCATGGCGCGGTGGTGCTGCCGGGCCTCGATACTGATCTCGACGACGACGCCTGGCGCAGCATCGGCGGCGTGCGCGATGCGCTCGGCAAGTTCGCGGAGCATCCGGCGTCGAACCATCCGCAATATGCCATGCAGGCGCTGCTGGATCGTTTTGGCATCAAGCGCAGCGACGTCGAGATCCTCCAGCCGCCAGCGGACAGCGGCCGCGATCTGCTCGCATCGGAATCGATGCGGCCATCCGCCAAGACGGAAGTCTGGCACGACCGGCTGAAGCAACCGGATGTCGCGGCGAAGATCTCCGGCGGCATGAAGAACCTCGCGGTCGTAGAAGCACCCAACCCTGAAATGGAGGCGCTCGCGATCGCGATTGCGATGCGCGAGGCGCGGCATCTCGACAAATCGGCGGCGCTGGTCACGCCGGACCGCGCGCTGGCGCGGCGGGTGATGGCTGCGCTGACCCGATGGGATCTCGCCTTCGACGATTCCGGCGGCGACGTGCTGATGGAAACCTCCGCGGGCGTCTTTGCCCGGCTCATGGCGGAAGCGGCGACCAAGGGACTGGAGCCGCCGACACTGCTGGCGATGCTGAAGCATCCGCTGTGCCGGCTCGGCCGGCTCCCTGGCGCGTGGAAGGCGGCGATCGAAGATCTCGAGCTTGCAGTCCTGCGTGGCACGCGCCCCCCTGCCGGCACCGGCGGCCTGCTGCGCGAATTCAACCGCTTTCGTGACGAGCTGACAAAGCTGTGGCGCAGCGAGGTCTCCGCGCTTCACAAGGCCGAGCCCCGTGCGCGTCTCAAGGCCGAGAATATCGACCGCATCCAGACGCTGATCGATGCCTTGCAAAAGGCGCTGGCACCGATCGAGAGTCTCGCGTCGGCAAAACCATATGACTTCGCCGAACTCGCGCACCGGCACCGCGAAATCATGATCGAGCTGTCGCGCGACGAGCAGGGCATCCCGCTCGCCTTCGAGGAGCGCGAAGGCCTCGCGCTCGCCGGCGCCTTCGACGATCTGCTGCGCGGCGGCACAACCAGCGGATTGATGGTGACGCTGCTCGACTATGCCGACGTCTTCCAGACCGCGTTCAGCGAGCGCGCGGTGCGGCGGCGCGACAAGCCGGGCGCGCGGCTCCAGATCTACGGCCCGCTGGAATCGCGCCTGATGCAGGCCGATCGCATCATCGTCGGCGGGCTGATCGAAGGCGTCTGGCCACCGGCGCCGCGTATCGACCCCTGGCTCAGCCGGCCGATGCGGCACGAGCTCGGCCTCGATCTGCCGGAGCGGCGCATCGGCCTCTCCGCCCACGATTTTGCCCAGCTGCTCGGCGGCGACGAGGTGATCCTCACCCATTCCGCCAAGGCTGGCGGCGCGCCGGCGGTGGCTTCGCGCTTCCTGCACCGGTTGGAGGCGGTTGCGGGCGACGATCATTGGAAGGCGGCCGTTCGCGCCGGCGAGCAATATGTGCAATTCGCGGGTGCGCTGGACCAGCCGGACGAGGTCAGGCCGATCAAGCAGCCCGAGCCGCGGCCGCCGCGCGCGACGCGACCGCTCAGGATGTCGGTGACAGCGATCGAGGACTGGCTGCGCGATCCCTACACGATCTACGCCAAACACATTTTGCGGCTCGATGCGCTCGATCCCGTCGACATGCCCTTGTCGGCCGCCGACCGCGGCTCGGCGATTCACGACGCGATCGGCGAGTTTACCGAGAGCTATGCGACGCGTCTGCCCGACGATCCCGCGCGCGTGCTACGCACGATCGGCGAGAAGCACTTTGCGCCGCTGATGGAGCGGCCCGAAGCGCGGGCGCTGTGGTGGCCGCGCTTCCAGCGCATCGCGCGCTGGTTCGGCGAATGGGAGACCGCACGCCGCGACGCGATCGAGGCCATCGTCGCGGAGACGCGCGGCGAGATTTCAATCGTGCTCGACAGCGCGCGCAGCTTCCGTCTTTCGGCACGCGCCGACCGCATCGAGCGGCGCCAGGGCGGCGGCTATGCCATCCTCGACTACAAGACCGAACAGCCGCCGACCGGCAAGCAGGTTCGCATGGGCCTGTCGCCGCAGCTCACCCTGGAGGCCGCGATCCTGCGCGAGGGTGGCTTTCCCGATATCGACGCCGGCGCGTCGGTGAGCCAGCTCGTCTATGTGCGCCTGAGCGGCAACAATCCGCCGGGCGAGGAGCGCATCCTCGAGCTCAAGTACAAACCCGGCGACGAGCCGCAGCCACCGGACACGGCGGCCGCCGAAGCGCGCGCCAAGCTGGAGGCGCTGATCCGTGCCTTCGACGACGAGAACCAGCCCTACACCTCGCTGAACCTGCCGATGTGGTCCAATCGCTACGGCACCTATGACGATCTCGCCCGGATCAAGGAATGGTCGGCGGCCGGCGGTTTGGGGATCGAGGAATGGTGAAGCTGCCACGTCCCATTCCCGACGAGGTGCGCGCGCGGCAGGCGCGCGCGTCCGATCCGACTGCGTCGGCGTTCGTGTCGGCCAATGCCGGCTCGGGCAAGACCCATGTGCTGGTGCAGCGCGTGATCCGCCTGCTGCTGTCGGGCGTGCCGCCGGAGAAGATCCTCTGCATCACCTTTACCAAGGCCGCCGCCGCCAACATGGCCGAGCGCGTGTTCACCACGCTCGGTCACTGGGTGACGCTGGATGATACTGGGCTCGACGCAGCGATCCGCGCTGTCGGCATCCCGCATCCCAGCGCGAAAATTCGGCGTGACGCGCGAAAACTGTTCGCCTGCGCGCTGGAGACGCCGGGCGGGCTGAAGGTGCAGACCATCCACGCGCTCTGCACGCGCCTGCTCCAGCAATTTCCGTTCGAGGCCAACGTTCCCGCGCGCTTCGCCGTGATCGACGAGCGCGACCAGACCGACATGATGGAGCGCGCCAATCTGAAGGTGCTGCTGGAGGCGGCGCGCGATCCGGAGAGCGTCACCGGTCGCGCATTGCTGACCGCGATGGCGAGCGCGGCCGACGTCACGTTCAAGGAGGTCGTGCGCGAGGCGTGCCTGAGCCGCGATCACTTCATGGCCTGGACGGACGAGGCCGGCAACGCCGAAGCCGCTGCTGCGCAGATGGCGGCGGCGTTGGGCGTTGATGCGAGCGATCGCATCGAGGACGTCGAGACCGAGATTCTCGATGGACCCTATCTGCCGCGATCGCGCTGGGACGACATCGCCTTTGCGCTGGAGGACGGCAGCAAGTCCGACAACGACCAGGCCAGCCGGCTCCGGGAGGCAAAGGTCTTTTCCGGCAGCGCACAGGTCGATGCCTATCTCTCCGTCTTCCTCACCGACGAAAAGCTGCCGCGCAAGGCGGTGCTGACAAAGAAGTTTGGCGACCACAATCCGTCCGTCGCCCGCCTGTTCGAGAACGAGGCGCAGCGCATCAGCGGATTGGTCGAGAAGCGCCGCGCCGTGACCATGCGCGACCGCACCGCGGCCCTGCTGCATATCGCGACCGCGGCCGCCGCCAACTACCGTCGCGAGAAGCAGGAGCGCGGGCTGCTCGACTATGACGATCTGATCGACAAGACGCTGGCGATGCTGAACCGCATCGCCTCGGGCTGGGTGCACTACAAGCTCGACCGCGGCGTCGATCACGTCCTGATCGACGAGGCCCAGGACACCAGCCCCCGGCAATGGGACATCGTCGCGCACATCATCTCCGAATTCACCGCCGGGGAAGGCGCGCGCGAGGGGCTGAACCGCACGGTGTTCGCGGTCGGCGACGAGAAGCAGTCGATCTTCTCGTTCCAGGGCGCCGCCCCGCACGAGTTCGATGCGCGCCGGCGCGAGCTGCACCGCAAGTTCACCTCGGCAGGGCTGAAGTTCGATCCGGTCGCCTTCACCTATTCGTTCCGCTCGGGCGCTGCGATCCTGCACTCGGTCGACCACGTCTTCCGCGAGCAGGAGATCTACAAGAGCATCCATTCGGTCGAGATCGGCCATCCCCTGCACAACGCGCTGGCCGATGCCGGTCCGAGCGTGATCGAGCTGTGGGATCTGGCTGTCGCCGACGACCGCCAGGAGATCGAAGGCTGGCGCGCGCCGTTCGACGGCGTCGCCGTCACCAGCCCCGAGGTCAAGCTGGCGCGCCGCATCCAGGCCGAGATCAAGCGGCTGGTCGAGAGTGGCACGCTGACCGGGCACGAAGGCGAGAGGCGGCCGCTGCGCTATGGCGACATGCTGATCCTGGTGCGCCGGCGCGGCAATGCCTTCGATGCCGTGATCCAGGCACTGAAGCACGCTGGTGTTCCGGTGGCCGGCGCCGACCGGCTCAAGCTGACCGAGCACATCGCGATCATCGACCTGATGAATCTCGCCGATGCCCTGCTGCTGCCGCAGGACGATCTCGCGCTGGCGGTGGCGCTGAAGAGCCCGCTGTTCGGCCTCGATGACGACGATCTGTTCCAGTTGGCCCATGACCGCAAGGGCTCGCTGCGCCGCGCGCTCGGCGAGCATGCGGCCGGAAGCGAGAAGCTCGCGACTGTGTTGCGGCGCCTGGAAGCCTGTGAGACGCGCGCGCGCGAGGAGACGCCGTTCGCGTTCTACGCCTGGCTGTTAGGGGGCGACGGCGGCCGTGCGCGCATCCTGCGCCGGCTCGGGCATGAGGCCAACGACGCGCTCGACGAATTCCTGGAGCTGGCGCTGAGCTGTGAGCGCAAGGCGCCGGCATCGCTGCAAGGCTTCATGGCCTGGCTGCGCTCCGCCGACACCGAGGTGAAGCGCGACATGGAAATCTCGCGCGACGAGGTGCGGGTGATGACCGTGCACGGCGCCAAGGGCCTGGAGGCCTCGGTCGTGTTCATGGTCGACACCACGTCGTCGCCCGCGGACTCGCAGCGGGTCCGACTGATCCACGTGCCGCGCGGCAATGGCGGCGAGGTCGTGGTCTGGGCTGGCCGCAAGGCCGACGACCCCAAGCCTGTCGCCGACGCGCGCAAGGCCATGATCGAGGAAACCGAGGACGAATATCGCCGCCTGCTTTATGTCGCGATGACGCGCGCGGCCGACCGGCTGATCGTCGGCGGCTGCATGCCCGGTAACATGAAGACGGTGCGCAAGCTGAGCTGGTACGACCTGGTCGACACCGGGCTCAAAGGCTCGGGCCTCGACAAGCAGGTGATCGAGACGCCGCTCGGCAAGGTGACCCGATTCGCCCGGCCGGAGGATGTCGCGGCGCTGGGTGTCCCGGCGGCGACCGTGGACCAGACCGTCGCGCTGCCGGCCTGGCTGCGAACGCCGGCGCCGCTCGAGACCGTGGACGACGACCTGGTGCGTCCGTCCGGCCAGTCGGCCGAGGAAGGCCGCAGCGTGCGGACAGGCGAATCGGTCCAGTCCCGCGCGCTGGCACTACAGCGCGGCACGCTGGTGCACCGTCTCCTGCAATCCCTGCCCGATATCGCCGCGGAACGCCGGCGCGAGGCCGCGCTCGGCTTCATGGCGCGCAACGCCGCGGACTGGACGGAGGCCGACCGCGCCGCTTTGGCCGACAAGGTGCTCGCCTTGATCGCGGAGCCGCGCTTCGCAGCCGTGTTTGCCGCCGGCAGCCGGGCGGAAGTCGCCATCGCCGGCCGGCTGGAGCGGCCGGGCCGGGCGCCAGCGCTGGTGTCGGGGCAGATCGACCGGCTGGTCGTTCGCCCCGAGGAGGTTTTGATCGTCGATTTCAAGACCAATCAGGCGGCGCCCAAGAACGCGGCCGCAGCGCCCGCCGCCTATGTCCGGCAGCTCGCGCTGTACCGGGCGGTGCTGGCGCGGCTTTATCCCCAAAAGCCCATCCGCGCCGTCCTGCTCTGGACCGAGGCCCTTGAATATATGGAGATTTCAGCCCCCGCGCTGGACGCGGCGCTGGCATCCCTTCATCTCGGTGTGAGCGTCCTTGACCCGGCAAGGGGCCGTTCATAGGTTGACGGCATGATCCCGGGCGCGATTCCCATCCGCGCCGATTCTTTCAACCGAACGAGGTACTCCCATGGCCGTTGGCAAGGTTTCTGACACCGATTTCGAAGCCGAAGTGCTCAAGGCGAACGGTCCTGTGGTCGTCGATTTCTGGGCTGAGTGGTGCGGCCCCTGCCGCATGATCGCACCCGCCCTCGACGAGATCGCCGGCGCGATGGGCGACAAGGTCAAGATCGTGAAGCTCAACGTCGACGAGAGCCCGAAGACGGCCTCGAAGTACGGCGTGATGTCGATCCCGACCCTGATGATCTTCAAGGGCGGCGAGATGGCCTCCCGCCAGGTCGGCGCGGCGCCGAAGGCAAAGCTGCAGCAGTGGATCACCTCCGCGGTGTGATCTCTCCGGCGTAAGATTTTTTTCGGAAGCGGCCGGCGAAAGCTGGCCGTTTTGCGTTGATGGGACGTGTCCAGCGTATGACGAGTCCCAGCCCTTGCCTGCCCCTCCCGCAAAGCGCGCGCGAAAATCGACTTCTCTCGCTGCTATGGAGGCGCGGTCGGTCGACGCGATTCCGCGCGGCAAGGAATGGCAATATGAGCCGAAATGGGATGGCTTTCGCTGCCTGCTGTCGCGCGATGGCAGCCATGTCGATTTGCGCTCCAAATCCGGCGAGGACCTCGCGCGCTATTTCCCAGAGATCGTCGCTGCCGCGCTGAAGCTGAAAGCCGACCGTTTCACGCTCGACGGCGAGATCGTCGTACCGCAGGGAAAAAGCTTTTCGTTCGACGCGCTGCTGCAACGGATTCATCCGGCGGCGAGCCGCGTGAAGAAGCTCTCGACGGAGACGCCGGCGCTCTATCTCGCCTTCGATTTGCTCGCGACCGCCAAGGAAAAGCAGCTTGTCGAGAAGCCGCTCAGCGAGCGGCGGCCGGTGCTGGAAGCATTTGCGAAGACCCATCTGAAAGGCAGTCTCTTCCACCTCTCACCGGCAACGACGAGCTATGCCACCGCGAAAAAATGGCTGGCGCAATCCGGTGGCGGCTCGGACGGCGTCATCGCCAAGCGCGTCGACCTGCCCTATCAGGCCGGCAATCGCGACGGCATGCAGAAGATCAAGAAATTCCGCAGCGCCGATTGCGTCGTCGGCGGCTTCCGCTACGCCACCAACAAGATCGCCGGGCGAAAGGTGGTCGGCTCGCTGCTGCTCGGGCTCTACGACGATGCTGGCTTGCTGCACCATGTCGGCTTCACATCCGCGATCAAGGCGGAGGAGAAGCCTGCCCTGACCGACCGGGTTGAGGCGCTGATCGCAGAGCCCGGCTTCACCGGCAACGCGCCGGGCGGGCCCAGCCGCTGGTCCACCGAGCGCTCGGCGAAATGGTGTCCGCTCAAGCCGAAGCTGGTGATCGAGGTCTGCTACGACCATTTCAGCGGCGAACGCTTCCGCCACGGCACCTCGATCCTGCGCTGGCGCCCCGACAAGGCACCACGGCAATGCAGCTTCGAGCAACTGAAGCAGAAGGCCGCGGACCCGATGAAGATGTTGAAGTAATCCGCGCTCGTGCCCCGGACGCACCGCAGCGCTTCTTCAGCGATGCGGTGCAGAGCCGGGGCCCATCGCGTGCTGGGTCCCGGCTCTGCGTCGCGTCATTTCATGCCGCGCCGCGTCCGGGACAGGAGCGTCGCTATTCGATCCATCCCGTCGCCAGCGCGTTCGCCAGCTCCGGCTGACCGTTGCGCCGTGCCAACGCCGCCATTGCCTCGTGATCGTACGCGACACGGCGGAATGTCACCTGCCAGCCGCCGCTGGCCAGTTCGAGGATCGCATAACGCGCATGCGGCGTGCCGGCCTCCACGACATGCGGATACGGATGCTTGTCGCGATACCCGGGACTGCCGACGCTGCCGGGATTGACGATCAGCCGGCCGTCGCGAAGTCGCACCGCACGGGCGAGATGCGTGTGAGCGCAGAGGATCAGGGACTGCGCGATACCTTGCGCGAGCCGCTCGATCCGGTCGAGCGGAGACAGCGCGACCGTGCCATCGGGATGCACCGTGTCGAGCCAGTAGACTTCGTCGTTATCGGGCGTGGCGTGGCAGAGGAACACCTGCTCGCGAAACACCCGCGTCATCGGCTGCACGCGCAGCCAATCCAGTTGCGCGGCGTTGAGCGCTGCGTGGGCGGGACGATCCCACGAGCCCATTTTCTCCGGCGGACGGTCGAGCAGATAGCGGTCGTGATTGCCGAGCACGTGCACGGCGTCGAGCGCCATCAGGATCTCGATGGTGCGGCGCGCATCAAGCGGGCCGCTCAGCATGTCGCCGAGATTGACGATGGCGGTGATATCAAGGGCACGGATGTCGGCGAGCACCGCCTCCAGCGCGAGATAGTTCCCGTGGACGTCGGCGATGGCGGCGAAGCGCATTGGCATTTCCCACTCTCGTGCCCCGGACGCAGTGCAGCGCTTCTTTAGCGGTGCACTGCAGAGCCGGGGCCCATGTTGCGGCATTCTGGGTCCCGGCTCTGCGGCTCATCGCTTGCGCGATGCGCCTTGTCCGGGACACGAAATTCAAGCAGGAGGCGTGCCGTTGATCGCCAGCACGTGGCCGGCCAGATACAGCGAGCCTGATATCAGGATGCGCGGCGGCACCTCGTAGGCGAGCTTCGACAGGCCACGCAGCGCGGCTTCGACGCCGGAGACGGTCTCGACGCGCATGCCGAGGCTGCGCGCGGCGTCGGCGAGACGATCGACCGGCATCGCGTTCTCGGTATCGGGGATCGGCACCGCGATGATGTGACGGGTGAGACCGGCGAAATTGGCGAGAAAGCCCTGTGCATCCTTGTTGGCCATCATGCCGGCGATGACGACCAGCGGCCGCGACACCCGCTCTTCGAGATCGCCGAGCGCGGCGGCTGCCACACGGCCGCCTTCGGCATTGTGCCCGCCATCGAGCCAGATCTCCGAGCCCTGCGGTCCGAGAGCGAGCAGCTCGCCCGAGGTGATGCGCTGCATCCGCGCCGGCCATTCGGCACCGACGATGCCGGCCTCGAACGCCGCCTGATTGATCCCAAAGTTCGGAATCGCGCGCAGCGTCGCGATCGCGAGACCGGCATTGTCGAATTGGTGGCGGCCGAACAGCCGCGGCGCGGTGAGATCCATCAGGCCGCGATCGTCGGAGTAGACGAGGCGACCGTGCTCGACATTGACGTGCCAGCTCTCGTTCGCCGCAAACAGCGGCGCGCGCATGCGCTTGGCCTGCGCCTCGATCACCGTCATTGCCTCCGGCGCCTGCTCCGCGGAGATCACGGGCACGCCGCGCTTGATGATCGCCGCCTTCTCGCCGGCGATCGATGTCAGGGTATCCCCGAGGAAATCCATGTGGTCCATGCTGACGGGGGTGATCACGCAGGCCGCCGGCGCATCGATCACGTTGGTCGAATCCAGCCGACCGCCGAGGCCCACTTCGAGCAGCACCACGTCGGCCGGGTTCTGTGCGAACAAATGGAAAGCGGCCGCCGTCTTCAGCTCGAACAATGTCGCGGCTTCGCCGGCATTGACGCGCTCGACCTCTTCCAGAGCCGCGCGCAATTCGTCGTCACCGACCAGCACGCCACCGCCAACGCGGCCGAGTCGGAAGCACTCGTTGATCCTGACAAGATAGGGCGAGGTGTAGGCGTGGACGCGCAGGCCTGCGGCCTCCAGCGTCGCGCGCAGATAAGCGAGCGTCGATCCCTTGCCATTGGTGCCGGCGATGTGGATCACCGGCGGCAGCTTGCGTTCGGGGTGGCCGAGCCGTTCGAGCAGGCGGTGCATCCGCTCGAGCCCGAGATCGATGCGCTTCTGATGCAGGACCGACAGCCGCCCGATCAATTCACCGAGCGGCGTCTTCGCGCTGTCAGGGGACGCGTTCACGCGTGCGGCGCAGCCGGCGCCGTCTCGGCGGCCGATACGATCTGTGCCGGGCTGAGTACCGGCTGCATCGGCTTCGACGCGGTCTCCAGCGCCGGGGCCTTGGTCAGCAGACGGCAGAGCCGCGCCAGGGTCGGACGCAGCTCGTGGCGATGCACGACCATGTCGACCATGCCGTGCTCTTTCAGATACTCGGCGCGCTGGAAACCTTCAGGCAGCTTCTCGCGGATGGTCTGCTCGATCACGCGGGCGCCGGCAAAGCCGATCAGCGCGCCGGGCTCGGCGATCTGCACGTCGCCGAGCATCGCATAGGACGCGGTGACGCCGCCGGTGGTCGGGTTGGTCAGCACGACGATGTAGGGCTGCTTGGCCTCGCGCAGCATCTGCACCGCGACCGTCGTGCGCGGCATCTGCATCAGCGACAAAATGCCTTCCTGCATGCGTGCGCCACCCGATGCGGCGAACACGATGAATGGTGACTTCTTCTCGACCGCGAGCTCCAGCCCGCGGACGATGGCTTCGCCTGCGGCCATGCCGAGCGAGCCGCCCATGAAATCGAAATCCTGCACGGCGACGACGACGGCGGAGCCTTCGAGTTTGCCGTAACCGACCTTGATCGCGTCGTTCAGATTGGTTCGGGCGCGCGCGTCCTTGATGCGGTCGACGTATTTCTTCTCATCGCGGAACTTGAGCGGGTCGGGCGTGACGTCGGGCAGCGCGACGTCGTACCAGGTTTCGTTGTCGAAGATCGACTTCAACCGGGCCACCGCGTTCATGCGCATGTGGTAGTTCGAACCGGGTATGACGAACTGGTTGGCCTCGACGTCCTTGTAGAACACGAGCTGCCCGGAATCCGGGCACTTGATCCACAGATTCTCCGGCGTCTCCCGCCGCAGCATGTTGCGGATCTTCGGCCGGACCACGTTGGTAAGCCAGTTCATGGTTTGCTCCGATGTGCGACCCGCCTCGCGGATCGCCTGAAGGGATATATGGCGACCGGGCCATTGCCCGGCAAGCCGCCGTGTCGTCCGCCTTAGAGCATGATCCGGAAAAGTGTGAAGCGGTTTTCCGACAAGATCATGCTCAAACTAAAGAGCTAAAGCGGAATTATGGCCTATTCCGCCGCCTGTTGCGCGCCCTTGACGCCCTGGGCCAGAGCCGCAGTCAGCTCAGCCACGGCGTTAACGGTTTTGCCGGTCGCCCGTCCCTCGGCGTCGAGGCTGTTCTTGAGCGCGTCGACCAGGGCGGTGCCGACCACCGAACCATCGGCCTTCTCGGCAATGGCGCGCGCCGCTTCCGGCGTGCGGATGCCAAAACCAACGCATATCGGCAGCTTGGTATGCCGCTTGATGCGCGCGACGGCTTCACCGACGGCATTCGCGTCCGCCGCCGCTGCACCGGTGATGCCGGCGATCGAAACGTAATAGACAAAGCCTGATGTGTTCGCGAGCACCGCCGGCAGGCGCTTGTCGTCCGTGGTCGGGGTCGCCAGGCGAATGAAGTTCAGGCCCGCCTTCAGCGCGGGAATGCAGAGCTCGTCGTCTTCCTCCGGCGGCAAGTCGACGATGATGAGACCGTCAACGCCGGCCGTCTTGGCGTCAGCCAGAAACTTGTCGACGCCGTAAATGTAAATCGGATTGTAATAGCCCATCAGCACCAGCGGCGTGATGTTGTCGTCCTTGCGGAAGTCGCGCACGAGGTCGAGCGTCTTCTTCAAGGTCATGCCGGCCTTGAGCGCACGCAGACCTGCAGCCTGAATCGACGGACCATCCGCCATCGGATCGGTGAAGGGAATGCCGAGCTCGATGACGTCGGCGCCTGCCTTCGGCAGAGCCTTGACGATATTGAGTGACGTCGTGAGATCGGGATCGCCGGCCATCACATAGGTGACGAAGGCCGCGCGGCCCTCTTTCTTCAATGCGGCGAAACGGGTGTCGATACGCGTGGTCACTTGCTCTTGCCCCTCAGGATGTCGCCGACCTGCGGGACATCCTTGTCACCGCGGCCGGAGAGGTTGACGACCATCAGGTGATCTCTTGGCCGCTTCGGCGCGAGCTCCATCACCTTGGCGATGGCGTGCGCGGGCTCGAGCGCGGGGATGATACCTTCGAGGCGCGACAGCAGCTGGAACGCTGCGAGCGCTTCGTCATCGGTCGCGGAGAGATAGTTCACGCGGCCGATCTCGTGCAGCCAGGAATGCTCGGGACCGATGCCGGGATAATCGAGGCCGGCCGAGATCGAATGCGCGTCCTGGATCTGGCCGTCGGCATCCATCAAGAGATAGGTGCGGTTGCCGTGCAGCACGCCGGGACGGCCGCCCGCGATCGACGCCGCATGCAATTGCGTCAACCCATGGCCCGCGGCTTCGACGCCGAAGATCTCGACGGAGGGATCGTCGAGGAACGGGTGAAACAGGCCCATCGCGTTGGAGCCGCCGCCGATGCAGGCGACCAGCGAATCCGGCAGGCGGCCCTCGACCTCCTGCATCTGCGCCTTAGTCTCGTTGCCGATGATCGACTGGAAGTCGCGCACCAAGGTCGGATAGGGATGCGGGCCGGCCACCGTGCCGATGCAGTAGAAGGTGTTGTGCACGTTGGTGACCCAGTCGCGCAGGGCCTCGTTCATGGCGTCCTTCAGCGTGCGCGTGCCCGACTGGACCGGGACCACCGTCGCACCCAGCATCTCCATGCGGATCACGTTGGGCTGCTGCCGCTCGACGTCGACCGCGCCCATATAGACCACGCATTCGAGCCCGAAGCGCGCGCACAGCGTCGCGGTCGCGACACCGTGCTGGCCGGCACCGGTCTCGGCGATGATGCGCTTCTTGCCCATGCGCCGCGCCAGCATGATCTGGCCGAGCACGTTGTTCACCTTGTGCGAGCCGGTGTGGTTGAGCTCTTCGCGCTTCAGATAAATCTTGGCGCCGCCGAGATGCTCGGTCAGGCGCTCGGCGAAATAGAGCGGCGAGGGCCGGCCGACATAATGCGTGAGATAGCCGTTCATCTCGCCCTGGAAGGCCGGATCGGCCTTGGCCTCGGTGTAGGCCTTCTCGAGATCGAGGATCAGCGGCATCAGGGTTTCGGCGACGAAGCGGCCGCCGAAGATGCCGAAATGGCCGCGATCGTCAGGACCGCTGCGATAGGAATTGGGTTTGGCGACGTTCATCGAACACTCAACTCTTGGCTGGACTCTTGACTGGCGCGCGCGGCGCGAATGAAGGCCTTGATCATCTCGGGATCCTTGACTCCGGGAGCGCTCTCGACACCGGAGGAGACGTCGACGCCGCCGGCGCGGGTGACGCGGAGAGCTTCAGTGACGTTATCGGCATGAAGCCCGCCCGAGACCATGTAGGGCAGCTTCAGGTCGAGGTTTTCGAGCAGGTGCCAGTCGAAGGGCTCCCCGAGGCCGCCGGGCCGAGTCGCATCCTTCGGCGCGCGGGCATCGAACAGGATGCGGTCGGCGATCGCGGCATAGCCGGGCAGCACGGCGAGATCGGCCGCGGTTGCGACCGGGACCGCCTTCATCACCGGACGGCCGAACCGCTGCTTGATGTCGCGCAGCCGCGCCACGCTCTCCTTGCCGTGCAGCTGGAAAATGTCCGGCGACAGCGCGTCCATGATGTTGTCGAGCGTCGCATCGTCGGCGTCGACGGTGAGGGCGACCTTGAGCGCGCGCCCCTTCACCTGGCGGCCGAGGTCGCGGCCGAGCTCCAGGGACAGGTGCCGCGGCGAAGGCGGGAAGAACACGAACCCCACCATATCCGCACCCGCCTCGAGCGCCGTTTGAAGCGTCTCGCGCGTGGACAGGCCGCAGATTTTGACGAGCAGGGACATGGTCTCAAAGCAAATGGAGGCCGCAATGTGCGGCCGGAAAACAGGGGTTTCCGGTCGGGGCCGCTTCTACAACGTCGCGCGCTGCTTGTCTCGCCCGATGGGCCCGTAAAGCCCGACCCCGGAGGGAACGGGCAGGCGCTGCGAGCCGGGCTTTGCTGCGGCCGCCTGGGCCCGCAAATCGGCCAGTTCGGCCCTGGCGACCCGTGAATCCGCCTCGTGCCGGCGCGCCGCGCGGCGCCAGTGCCGCTGGCCGAGCCAGACGGCGGAGCCGCCGGCGAAGACGCCGAGGGCGGCGACCAGGATCAGGAGCAGGAACAGCGGCAGCGTGACCGACAATGACGGGTCGTTCGCAATGAACGGATCGAACGAGACCGTGACGAAGTGCCGGTTGGCAACGGCGCAGGCCACCAGGATCAGGCCCAGTGGGATCACGATCAGCGCGGTCAGGAACTTTCGCATCGCGATCGCTCGTCTTGAATCAAGCTTGCGGCCGCATCATGCGGCTATCAGGTTAAACCCCGACGACGACAGCCTTAGTCGGGCGCGCCGGGATCCGGATGGTCGCGGTTCAGCCGCTCGCGCATTTCCTTGCCGGTCTTGAAGAACGGAACGCTCTTCTGATCGACGGGCACATGGGCGCCGGTGCGTGGATTACGCCCGGCGCGTGCAGGGCGATGCTTGACCGAGAAGGCACCGAAGCCGCGCAACTCGACGCGGTCACCGCGCGCGAGAGCCGCTACGATCTCTTCGAGAATCGCATTCACAATGTTCTCGACATCCCGCTGGTACAGATGCGGGTTGTGCTCGGCGATACGCTGAACAAGTTCGGATTTGATCATCGAGAGATAGGACCCGGAAGCGTGCGGATGACCATTTCCGTGAAAATACCTTGATCTGTCAAGACGCTAAATCAAGGTTGAGCGTCGTGAAATTACGTGACAAATGCCGAAAAAGCGGGCTGACCCGACGCCCGTCAAACGGGAAAACCATCAGCCGCTCGCCCAACCCCCTCAATTTGAGGCGGCCGGTTGCCACAGGGCCAGCATTCCATCCATTCCGAACCGATCGACCGCCTGCGCGACGCCGGTTTGCCCGATTTGATGCGCAATCGAGCCCAAACCGAGCGCTTCCAGCGTAACGGCGGCGGCCGTCTTGAGGAATGGCAGATCGCCGAAGCGCGGCTGGAGCTTGTAGTCGCGCACGGAGAGTCCCTTCTTGACGCCCTTCTGCTCGACCAGCCAGGTCACCGCCGTCTTCTCGTCGCCGATCTGATCGATCAGCTTGAGATCGATCGCCTGGCGCCCGGTGAAGACGCGGCCATCAGCCACTTTCTCGAGCTGCGTGTCATCCATGCCACGCCGCTCCTTCACCAATCCCCTGAACCAGGCATAGGAATCCTTCACCAGGGCATCGAGGGCGGCCCGTGCTTCCGGGCTGGTCGGCTCGAAACCGTTGGGCGCGGCCTTCAGCGGCGACGACTTCACCTCCTCGACCTTGACGCCGATGGTCTTCAGCAGCTCGCTGACGTTGGGATATTGGAACAGCACGCCGATCGACCCGACCAGCGAGCTCTGCTGGGCGATGATGTGGTCGCTGGCAATCGCCGTGATGTAACCCCCGGAGGCAGCCAGGCCCTCGACCACGACGACGAGCGGCTTCTTCGCCTTCAACCGGACAAGCGAATCGTAAAGCTGCTCGGACCCGGCCGTGGTGCCGCCCGGCGAGTTGATGTGAATGATGACGGCGGCGGCCTGCGAATTCTCCAGCCGCTCCAGCGCCTGCGTGCGATCGGAATCGCTGCGGATCAGGCCCTCGATCTGGACCCGCGCGATCGAGCCGGCGGATGCGAACGTGCCCCGCGTACCCGGTGTCACGACCAGCGCAAAGCCCGCAATCGCCGCAATCGCGATCAGCGCGGCCACCACGCGCCAGAACGTCAGCTTGCGGCGGATCCTGCGGCGATCGACGATGATGTCCGAATCGAGCGACATCTAGATATCTCCAAATGAAAGGCCGGACGCGTTGTGCCCTCACAGCGTGACCAACGGCTTATCTGGATACATCAATTGCGGCGCAATTTGAAGAAAACAAGGCTGTGAGCGCGGTGGGAGCCCGGCACCTCGCACACCCTCGCTGTCGTCCCTGCGAACGCAGGGACCCATAACCACAGGGAGAAATGGTCGCGCGAAGCTCGCACTCCGGGTCTTCGCCAAACTCAATCCTGTGGTGATGGGCCCCGGATCTACGCTGCGCTTGTCCGGGACGACAGCGGGGTTTGTGGAGACAGCAAACAAAAAAAGCCCCGGCGTGAGCCGGGGCTTTGATGCAGCGAAACGAACGTCTCGCTTACTTGCTGTCGCGGTTCTTGAGCGCGGTGCCGAGGATGTCGCCGAGCGTTGCTCCCGAATCGGAGGAGCCGTACTGCGCGATGGCTTCCTTCTCTTCGGCGACTTCGAGCGCCTTGATCGACACCTGGACCTTGCGGGCCTTCTTGTCGAACTGGATCACGCGGGCATCGACCTTCTCGCCGACGGCAAAGCGTTCGGCGCGCTGGTCGTTGCGATCACGGGCGAGCTCGGAGCGCTTGATGAAGGTCGAGAAGTCGGTACCGGTGATCTTCACCTCGATGCCGCTTTCCTTCACTTCGAGCACTTCGCAGGTCACGACCGCGCCCTTCTTGACATCGCCCGGCTCGGCGAAGGGATCGCCTTCGAGCTGCTTGATGCCGAGCGAGATACGCTCCTTCTCGACGTCCACATCGAGCACCACGGCCTTCACCATGTCGCCCTTCTTGTAGTTGTCGATCACCTGCTCGCCCGGAAGCTTCCAGTCGAGGTCGGAGAGATGGACCATGCCGTCGACGTCGCCCTCGAGACCCAGGAACAGACCGAACTCGGTTTTGTTCTTGACCTCGCCCTCGACCGTCGAACCGGTCGGGTGGCCTTCGACGAAGACCTCCCAGGGATTGCGCATGGTCTGCTTGAGGCCGAGCGAGATGCGGCGCTTGACGGAATCGACTTCCAGCACCTGCACTTCGACTTCCTGCGAGGTCGAAACGATCTTGCCGGGGTGCATGTTCTTCTTGGTCCACGACATCTCGGAGACGTGGATCAGGCCTTCGATGCCCGGCTCGAGCTCGACGAACGCACCGTAGTCGGTGATGTTGGTGACGCGGCCGGTGAAGCGGGCACCCAGCGGGTACTTGGCTTCGATACCCTGCCACGGATCATCCAGCAGCTGCTTCATGCCCAGCGAGATGCGGTGCGTCTCGTGGTTGATCTTGATGATCTTGACCTTCACGGTCTGGCCGATCGAGAGCACCTCGGTCGGGTGGTTGACGCGGCGCCACGCGATGTCGGTGACGTGCAGCAGGCCGTCGATGCCGCCGAGATCAACGAACGCACCGTAATCGGTGATGTTCTTGACCACGCCGTCGATGACCTGACCCTCTTCGAGGTTCTGCACCAGCTCCTGACGCTGCTCGGCGCGGGTCTCTTCGAGAACCGTGCGGCGGGACACGACGATGTTGCCGCGGCGGCGGTCCATCTTGAGGATCTGGAACGGCTGCGAGTTGTTCATCAGCGGCGCAACGTCGCGGATCGGACGGATGTCGACCTGCGAGCGCGGCAGGAAGGCCACGGCACCGTCGAGGTCGACGGTGAAGCCGCCCTTGACCTGGTTGAAGATGACGCCGTTGACCTTCTCGTTGTTCTGGAACGCCTTCTCGAGCTTGCCCCAGCTCTCCTCGCGGCGCGCCTTGTCGCGCGACAGCACGGCTTCGCCGAGCGCGTTCTCGATGCGATCGAGGAACACTTCAACCTCGTCGCCGACCTTCAGCTCGCTGTCACGGCCGGGGCCGGAAAATTCGCGCAGGGCGACGCGGCCCTCGGTCTTCAGGCCGACGTCGATGACGGCCATGTCCTTTTCAATTGCAACAACCTTGCCCTTGACGACGGAGCTCTCCTGCAGGTTGCCACCTGCGAAGGACTCGTCGAGCATCGCAGCGAAATCGTCGCGCGACGGGCTATAGGTATCAGCAGAAGTCGAAGCCATTTGTTCTCCAGTTGCGGATGTCGTGCCGGCCGTTGGGTTCATGGGCGCATCGCACGCGCAGTGTCGGAAGGTCCGCAAGACCTTCGAGCGACCGCTCGCTGCTCCGGCCTGAGAGGCGGAACAGCGGAAGCGGGCCGGCTGAGGCCCGCGCGTTCGATACGTGGAAATCTTGTGTCCGGAGCCTGGATCGCGTCGGCCCCAAACAGGGGACCGAGGTATCGACCTCAAAGAGCGGGAGCGGGCACTTCCTCCAATGACGGCGGCGGCTTAACCCCGCGACCGGCCCGCTCGGACGGCCTCGATAATGTCGATGGCGGCCCGGACGCCGCCTTCTATATCCAGTTGGGAGTTATCTAGCAAGTAAGCATCGGCGGCCGGTTTCAGGGGTGCAATCGGCCGGTTCTTGTCGCGTTCGTCGCGCTGGATGATGTCGGCGAGCACGGCGGCCTCGTCGGCCTCCTCGCCCCTCGCCTTGGCCTCCATGGTCCGCCGGCGCGCCCGGACTTTTGGGTCGGCGACGACGAAAATCTTCACGTCGGCATGCGGGC
Organism: Bradyrhizobium sp. 25ACV; assembly: GCF_054863005.1. Taxonomy (NCBI): domain Bacteria; kingdom Pseudomonadati; phylum Pseudomonadota; class Alphaproteobacteria; order Hyphomicrobiales; family Nitrobacteraceae; genus Bradyrhizobium; species Bradyrhizobium sp. 25ACV. Next base: position 349,554 of record NZ_JAVAYO010000005.1, on the reverse strand, counting down.
AGATCACGGTTCCAATGTCCCGGCCGTCCAGCACCGCTCCGGGCGGATCGGCGGCGAATTGCCGCTGAAAATTGACGAGGGCCTCGCGAACCCTGGGGATCGCCGAAACGATGGAGGCGCCCTCGCCGGCCTTCTGGGTCTTCAGGGCGGGATTGCCGAACTTCTCGGGATCGAGTTCCAGCGCCGCGGCGACCGCAGCCTCCTCGTCCCGGAGATCGTGGCCAGACTGCATCAGGGCATAGGCCACCGCGCGGTAGATCACGCCGGTATCGAGATGACGATAGCCGTAGTGGTGCGCGAGACGCTTGCCGAGTGTGCCTTTGCCCGAGGCCGCGGGTCCGTCGATGGCGATGATCATGAAAACTCGGCCCCGAGCGAACGCATCATCGGAATGAAGTCCGGAAAGCTGGTGGCGATGAAGGCGGTGTCGTCGACGGTCACGGGCTGATCGGAGGCGCAGCCCATCACCAATGCGGACATCGCGATGCGATGGTCCATGTGGGTCGCGACGGTGCCGCCGCCGGGGACGTGACCGCGACCCTCGACGATCAGATCATCGCCGGTGACCTCGACCTTCACGCCGTTGACGCGGAGCATGGCGGCCGTGGCCTCCAGGCGGTCCGATTCCTTGACGCGCAGCTCCTGCAGGCCGCGCATGATCGTCGTGCCCTCGGCGAAGGCGGCTGCCACCGCCAGCACGAGATATTCATCGATCATCGAGGGCGCGCGCTCCGGCGGCACCACGACGCCGCGCAGCTTCGAGGCCCGCACGCGCAGCTTTGCCATCGGCTCGCCGGCGTCGCCGCGGACTTCACTCTCCTCGATCGAGGCGCCCATTTCGCGCAGCGTGGTGAACAGGCCGGTGCGCAGCGGATTGGTCATGACATCCGACAGGACGACATCGGAGCCCTCGACGATCAGCGCCGCGACCACCGGGAAAGCCGCCGAGGAGGGATCGGCCGGCACCACGACATTGGCGCCGTGCAGCTCGGGCTGGCCCTTGAGCGTGATACGGCGGCCGTGCACGCCCTCCTGTGCCGAGGTAATGTCGGCGCCAAAATGCTTCAGCATCAATTCGGTGTGGTCGCGGCTGGCCTCGGTCTCGATGACCGTCGTGGTGCCGGGTGCGGCGAGGCCCGCCAGCAGCACCGCAGATTTGATCTGGGCCGAGGCGACCGGGGTCTTGTAGGTGATCGGCAGCGGGTCGCGCGCACCCTGGAGGGTCAGGGGCAGACGGCCGCCCTCACTGCCGGATATGACCTTCGCGCCCATCTTTTCCAGCGGATCGAGGATCCGGCGCATGGGGCGGCTGCGCAGCGAGCCGTCGCCGTCGAAAACCGCCGAGATCGGGCAGCCGGCGACGGCGCCCATCACCAGCCGGCAGCCGGTGCCGGAGTTCCCGAAATCCAGTGGGGCCTTGGGCTGGGCGAAGCCCGCGACGCCGACGCCCTGCACCTTCCAGGCAAAATCGCCGGTCCGCTCCACGGTGGCGCCCAGCGCCTGCATCGATTTAGCGGTGTTGAGGACGTCTTCGCCCTCGAGCAGGCCTGAAATCCTGGTCTCGCCGACCGCGAGCGCGCCCAGGATGAGGGCACGGTGGGAGATCGACTTGTCCCCGGGCACCCGTACTTTCCCGGTCAGGGGCCCGCTGGCGCGAGCCTGGAGCGGCCTCGTTTGGTCGGAATGGGTCACGATTGTGTCCTTGGATGCGCCCTCAAGGGGGCTGGGCGCAGGTACCACATGGTCAGCGCCCCGTCACGGGCATGTCGTTCTCCCGTAATGCGCTATTGACAGCGGGCCGCCAACTAGCCAAGTGAAACACCGCTTTTCAGACATTCCCAGGATTCCTGCCGTGGCCAAGTCCGAACTCGGAACCAAACGTATTTGCCCAACCACGGGCAAGAAGTTCTATGACCTCAACAAGAATCCGGTGATCTCGCCCTATACCGGCGAAGTCGTGCCGATCGCCCCGGTCGCGCCCGCGCGCATGCCCCGCGGCGCCGAAGCCCGGCACGCAGCGACGGCCGACACCACGCCGGAGCCGGCAGAGGTCGAGGAGGTCTCGCTCGAGGAGGCCGACGCCGAGGAGAACACCGGCAAGGTCAAGGCCGCCGTGCCCGAATCCGAGGACGATATCGAGGTCGATGAGACCCTCGATGACGACGATGACGATGATTCGACCTTCATTGCCGACGAAGAAGAGGGCGATGAGGACGTGACCGACATCATTGGTGATGTCGGAGGTGATGAAGAGACTTGAGATCAGCCCTGATCTGTGAAAAAGGGTGCACCGCGCGAGTCACCAGGACTCGCCGGTGCGGGTGATCCACCAGGATCCCCGCAAGGACTAAGGGGCCATAGCTCAGCTGGGAGAGCGCTTGCATGGCATGCAAGAGGTCGGCGGTTCGATCCCGCCTGGCTCCACCAGCCTTCGCTCGCTTCGCGAGCTTCGGCTAGGCAAGCCTGGGGAAGTCTCTCGTAGCGAAGTGAGCGAAGGCTGCCCCGCCATAGCCCGAAGGGCGTCGGCGGGCTCAAGCTGATATCCACGCTGCATTGAAGCAACACGCTAAACGTGCCTTGAAGCTGCTATCCTACCCTCCGGGGAGGAAGCAGAATGAAATACGTCTATATCCTCGAAAGTCTCGATTCCGAGCACTTCTATGTCGGCATCACGGATGATTTGCGGGCACGCTTGGCGAAGCACAACGCAGGCGAAGTACCGCACACCTCCAAATTTGGGCCTTGGCGAATTAGGACCTATTTCGCCTTCGACGACGCTGCACGCGCTGTTGCGTTCGAGCGATATCTGAAATCTGGCTCAGGACGCGCTTTCGCAAAGAAGCATTTCTGATCGCCGAACCCCCTACTCCCCGATCACCGCGTTCAGCCGATCCCGCAGCGCGACGATCTCGTCCTTCATCGTGACCAGTTCCGACACCGAGCAGTCCGACGCTGCCAGGATCGACTGTGGCACGCTGCGGGCTTTTTCCTTCAGTGCATGGCCCTGCGCCGTCAGCGCGATCAGGACCTGACGCTCGTCCTCGCTCGAGCGGGTGCGCCTCACGAGATGGGCGGCCTCGAGCCGCTTGAGCAGCGGCGTCAGCGTGCCCGAATCCAGGAACAGCCGCTCGCCGATGTCCTTGACCGGCACGTCGTCGCGCTCCCACAGCACCAGCATGACCAGATATTGCGGATAGGTCAGGCCGAGCCGGTCCAGCAGCGGCTTGTAGACGCGGTTGAAGGCGTGCGCGGCCGAATAGACCGCGAAGCAGATCTGGTTGTCGAGGCGTTGCGGATCGAGGGTCGATAGTTTCCGGGGCATGGAGAATCTCACGGGATTTCCTTCCATTCTGGGGCCGGCGGGCGGCACATTCAATTGCGAACAATTAAATGTGAGCCATGCTAATTTAGATTGCGCACAATCCAATTGTTTGCGATACAGAGCGCACCCCAACCGGAAGACCCGAGGAGACGACAATGTCCGTGAACGTCCTCTACAAGACCAGCGCCAAGGCCACCGGCGGCCGTGATGGCCATGCTGCAACCCTCGACGGCGCGCTCGACGTCAAGCTCACCACGCCGAAGGAGCTCGGCGGCGGCGGCGGCGCCGGCAACAATCCCGAGCAGCTGTTCGCGGCCGGCTATGCCGCCTGCTTCATCGGCGCGATGAAGTTCGTCTCGTCCCAGGGCGGGCCGAAGGTTCCGGCTGATGCCTCCGTCACCTCGACCGTCGGGATCGGCCCGCGCTCCGAGGGCGGCTTCGGTCTCGACATCGATCTCGCCGTCTCGCTGCCGGGCCTCGCCCGCGCGGAAGCCGAGGCGCTGGTCGAGAAGGCGCACCAGGTGTGCCCGTACTCCAATGCCACGCGCGGCAATGTCGACGTTCGCCTGACGGTCGTCTGATCGAAAGTGCGGATTGGCTGGCCCGGGATCCCCCTCGGGCCGGCCGCTTCCGCTGATCTGCCAATCCTGATTTGCCATGCCGCGGCATGCGGCCGGCAGTGCATACGCCCCTACGCAACAGGCCATTGCTGGCTTGTACGAACCTCGCTAGGCCTGTGACCAAATATCGACACAGGGGAAGCGAAGGCATGAGCTCTGAAGCCGCCAGTTCTGAAGCCGCATTGGGCGCAATGAGCGGATTGCGCGTCATCGATCTCACGCGCGTGCTCGGCGGTCCCTACTGCACCCAGATCCTCGCCGACCACGGCGCCGACGTGATCAAGGTCGAGCCGCCCGCGGGCGACGAGGTGCGTGAATGGGGCCCTCCCTTCCACGAGGAGGACGCGGCCTATTTCGTCGGCATCAACCGCAACAAGCGCTCGATCGGCCTCGACCTCGCTTCCGAAGGCGGCCGCATCGTGCTGCTCAAGATGCTGGAGACGGCGGACGTCCTGATCGAGAATTTCAAGCCGGGCACGCTGGAGAAATGGGGCATCGGCAACGACGTCCTCAGCAAGAAATTCCCGCGCCTCGTGCATTGCCGGATCTGCGGCTTCGGCGCCGACGGTCCGCGCGGCGGCAATCCCGGCTATGACGCCATCATCCAGGCCATGACCGGCATGATCGCCGCGACCGGCTCGCCCGAGAGCGGACCGATGCGGATCGGCGTGCCCCTGGTCGACATCACGACGGGGCTTTACGCGGCGATCGGCATCCTGATGGCGCTGTCGGAGCGGCAGCGCTCGGGCAAGGGGCAGTTCCTGGAGACGACGCTGTACGAGACCGGCCTTGCCATCATGCATCCGCACACTGCGAATTATTTCATGCATGGCAAGCCGCCGAGCCTCACCGGCAACGAGCATCCCAACCTCGTGCCCTACGCGATCTTCCCGACCAAGACCGACAACATCTTTATCGGCGTCGGCAATGACGGCACCTTCCGCAAGCTCGCCAAGGAGATCGGCAAGCCCGAGCTCGGCACCGATCCGCGCTTTGCCCGCAACAAGGACCGCATCGCCAACCGCGAGGCGCTGCGCGCCGAGCTTGCGGCCGTGTTCAGCCAGCACGAGGCCGAGCCGCTCTGCAATCGCCTGCTCGCCGCGGGCCTGCCCGCCGGGCCCGTGCAGAAGATCGACCAGGCGTTGACCAACCCGCACACGATCGCGCGCGGCGATATTATCGAGAAGGACTGGTACAAGGGCGTGGCCTCGCCGATCCGGCTCGACCGCAGCAAGCCGAGCCTGCGCCGGCTGCCGCCGAAATTCAGCCAGCACGCCGGTGAAGTGCTGGGCGAGTTCGGCTACTCCAAGGCCGAGATCGACGCGATGGTCGAGAAGGGCACCGTCTGCGGCCCCGAGCGCAAGCGCTAGAGGCCACCGCCTCCGTCCAACGAATGATGCCGCAGTGCGGCGCGGGCACGATAGTGCACCGCGAACCAATGCGGCTGCCCGCGCCGTCTTCGCCTATTTGCCGGCTTCCCTTTTCCAGCGCTTGCCGCTTTCGTTTCGGCCGCTTACACAGTCATGTGAACGTCATATGGCGCTGCTAGCGCAAGCGCTTCTTTTGACGGCCAAGGGAGGTTTACTTGATGGCTCTTCGACACTTTGGGGCGGCTGCCGCATTTGCACTCACGGTTGGCATGACCGCGTCGCCGGCGCTGGCCGTGACGGAAATCCAGTGGTGGCACGCGATGACCGGCGCCAACAACGACGTCATCGTCAAGCTCGCCAACGACTTCAACGCGTCGCAGAGCGACTTCAAGGTCGTTCCGACCTACAAGGGCAATTACGCCGACACCATGAACGCGGGCATCGCGGCGTTTCGTGCCGGCAACGCACCGCACATCATGCAGGTGTTCGAGGTCGGCACCGCCACCATGATGGCTGCGACCGGCGCGGTGAAGCCCGTCTACAAGCTGATGGCCGACGCCGGCGAGAAGTTCGATCCCAAGATCTACCTGCCCGCCATCACCGGCTACTACTCGACCTCGAAGGGCGAGATGCTGTCGTTCCCCTTCAACTCGTCGTCGACCGTGATGTGGGTCAATCTGGACGAGCTGAAGAAGGCCAATGTCGCGATCCCGAAAACCTGGCCCGAGACGTTCGAGGCCGCCAAGAAGCTGAAGGCTGCCGGTCATGACACCTGCGGCTTCTCCGGCTCGTGGGTCACCTGGGTCAATCTCGAGCAGCTCTCCGCCTGGCACAACGTCCCGCTCGCCAGCAAGGCCAACGGCCTCGACGGCTTCGACACCAAGCTCGAGTTCAACGGGCCGCTCCAGGTCAAGCATCTCGAAAACCTGGTCGAGCTCCAGAAGACCAAGGTCTACGACTATGCCGGCCGGACCAACACCGGCGAAGGCCGCTTCACCTCGGGCGAATGCCCGATCTACCTGACCTCGTCGGCCTTCTTCGGCAACGTCAAGGCCCAGGCCAAGTTCAACTTCACCGCGGTGCCGATGCCGTATTATCCGGAGGCAAAGGGCGCACCGCAGAACTCGATCATCGGCGGCGCTTCGCTCTGGGTCATGGGCGGCAAGCCGGCCGACGAATACAAGGGTGTCGCAAAATTCCTGACCTTCCTCTCCGACACCGATCGCCAGGTCTACATCCACAAGGCCTCGGGCTATCTGCCGATCACCAAGGCGGCCTATGAGAAGGCCAAGGCCGAGGGCTTCTACAAGGACCAGCCTTATCTCGAGACCCCGCTGCTCGAGCTGACCAACAAGGAGCCGACCGAGAATTCGCGCGGTCTGCGCCTCGGCAACATGGTTCAGCTGCGTGACGTCTGGTCGGAAGAGATCGAGCAGGCGCTGGCCGGCAAGAAGACCGCCAAGCAGGCGCTGGATGCCGCCGTCGAGCGCGGCAACACCATGCTGCGGCAATTCGAAAAGACCGCCGTCAAGTGAGGCGATGAGCGGCAGGCCGGTCCCCCGACCTGCCGCTTTCGGCGGACACCATGCAAAAGCAAGCCATTTTCCAATCCAGGCTATTGCCTTACGCGCTGGTTGCGCCGCAGCTCGCGATCGTCCTGCTATTCTTCTACTGGCCGGCCCTGCAGGCGGTGATCCAGTCCTTCCTGCTGCAGGACGCCTTCGGCCTTTCGACGAGCTTCGTCTGGTTCGATAACTATCTCGACCTGTTCAGGGAGCCCGCCTATTTCGAGGCGATCCTCCGCACCTTCTTCTTCTCGTTCGCCATCGCGGTCTCGTCGTTGTCCTTTGCGCTGCTGCTCGCCGTCATGGCGGACAAGCCACTGCGCGGCTCGATGCTCTACCGCACGCTCTTGATCTGGCCCTATGCGGTGGCGCCGCCGGTCGTCGGCGTGCTCTGGATCTTCATGCTGCATCCCTCGCTGGGCATCATCGCGCGCTACCTGCGCGCGATCGGGATCGACTGGAATCCGTTGCTCGACGGCGACCAGGCGGCAACCCTGATCATCCTCGCCGCCGCCTGGAAGCAGATCTCCTACAATTTCCTGTTCTTCCTCGCCGGCCTGCAGAGCATCCCGCGAAGCGTGCTCGAAGCTGCCGCGATCGACGGTGCCCGTCCGATGCGCCGGTTCTGGACCGTGACTTTCCCGCTGCTGTCGCCGACCATCTTCTTCCTGCTGGTCGTCAACATCGTCTACGCCTTCTTCGACACGTTCGGCATCATCGACACCATGACCCGCGGCGGTCCCGGCAAGTCGACCGAGACGCTGGTCTACAAGGTCTATTCCGACGGCCTGCTCGGCGGCAATCTCGGCAGCTCCGCGGCGCAATCGGTGATCCTGATGGTCATGGTCATCGTGCTGACGGGAATCCAGTTCCGCTTCGTCGAACGCAAGGTGACCTACTGATGGTCGAGGAAGAGGGCTTTCGGCGCTACGTCGCGCACATCATTCTCTGGATCGGAATCGCGATCGTCGCCTTCCCGGTCTACATCGCATTCATCGCCTCGACCCAGGACAATGCGCTGATCGCGAACGGGCAGATGTCGCTGCTGCCGGGCGGCCATTTCTTCGAGACCTATTATCAAACCATCTTCGTCGGCACGAGCGGCTCGACCCGCGAGCCGGTCGGCAACATGATGCTGAACTCGCTGGTGATGGCGCTGCTGATCGCGGTCGGCAAGATCGCGATCTCGATCATCTCGGCCTATGCGATCGTGTATTTCCGCTTTCCGTTCCGGATGGCGATCTTCTGGATCATCTTCATCACCCTGATGCTGCCGGTCGAGGTCCGCATCTATCCGACCTACAAGATCGTCGCCGATCTGCACATGCTCGACAGCTATGCGGGCCTGGCGCTGCCGCTGATCGCCTCGGCCACCGCGACGCTGCTGTTCCGCCAGTTCTTCATGACGGTGCCGGACGAATTGCTCGAGGCCTCGCGCATCGACGGCGCAGGTCCCTTGCGCTTCTTCTGGGATACGCTGCTGCCGCTGTCGCGCACCAACATGGCGGCGCTGTTCGTGATCCTGTTCATCCTCGGCTGGAATCAATATCTCTGGCCGCTGCTCATCACCACCCGCGACGACATGCAGACCATCCAGGTCGGCATCCGCAAGATGATCACCACCACCGACGCGCTGACCGAATGGCCGATCGTGATGGCGACCGCCGTGCTGGCCATGCTGCCACCGGTGTTCGTCGTCGTCGTCATGCAGAAACTGTTCGTGCGCGGCCTGGTCGAGACCGAGAAGTGAGGGGGCGAGTAGTGAGTAGCGAATGGCGAGTGGATGATTCATTGAGCGCCTCCGCTTGCCCGCCTTCCCTATTCGCCACTCCCCATTCGCTATTCGCTGGAAAAACCCATGGCTAACGTCACCCTACGCAACGTCCGCAAGACCTATCTCGGCGGCTTCGAGGCCATCAAGGGCGTCAACGTCGATGTCGGCGACGGACAGTTCTGCGTGCTGGTCGGCCCCTCCGGCTGCGGCAAGTCGACATTGCTGCGCATGGTCGCGGGGCTCGAGACCGTCACCGGCGGCGAGATCGGTATCGGCGGACGCGTGGTCAACCAGGTCGAGCCCGCCGATCGCGACATCGCAATGGTGTTCCAGAACTACGCGCTCTATCCGCATATGAGCGTCTTCAACAACATGGCCTACGGCCTGCGCAACCGCGGCATGAAGGAGGCCGAGATCAAGTCCCGCGTCGACGAAGCCGCACGCGTGCTCGAGCTCACGCCGATGCTGGAGCGCAAGCCGCGCCAGCTCTCCGGCGGCCAGCGCCAGCGCGTCGCCATGGGCCGCGCCATCGTGCGGCAGCCGAAGGTGTTTCTGTTCGACGAGCCGCTGTCGAACCTCGATGCGAAACTCCGTATTGCGATGCGCGTCGAGATCCGCAAATTGCAGCGCCGGCTCAACACGACGTCGATCTACGTCACCCACGACCAGCTCGAAGCCATGACGCTCGCCGACATTCTCGTCGTGATGAACGGCGGCCAGGTCGAGCAGGTCGGCAATCCCCTGGCGATCTACGAGAAGCCGGCGACCACCTTCGTCGCCTCCTTCATCGGGGCACCGCCGATGAATTTGATGTCGACGCGCCCGGAAGAGATCAGATCGCAGCTCGGTGGCAGTGCCTCTGACGCCGGCATTCTCGGCATCCGCCCGGAAGATTTCGTCATCACCGACCAGACCCCGGCCGGCGGCGTCGCTTTGCCGCTGACCGTGGAAGCGATCGAGCGCGTCGGCGCCGAGACCTTCGTCTACGGCTCGCGCGAGCAGGAAGAGCAGCGTGTCGCCGCCACGCCGGGCGAGCTGCCGCCCGGCGAGATCATCGTCCGCATTCCCGGAACCGAGGCCCCCGCCATCGGCGCGAAAATCCGGGTCGCGGCGGTGCGGACGAAGCTGCATTTGTTCAGCGGCGACGGCCGGACGCGGCTGGAGGCCTGATCCGTTCCGAGGGCCGGGCCGATTCAAAATCGCGAAAACAACCCCATGCACAGTAGAAGGGGGCTTGTTTTCGTTGGGATAAATCGCCAGCCGATTTCGTCATGCCCGGGCTTGTCCCGGGCATCCACGTTCTCTGCGCCGCAAGTAAGATCGTGGATGGCCGGGACGAGCCCGGCCATGATGGCAGGACATGGCCAATCCACAGCTCCCCGGCTAGCTGCTTGAACCGACACGGGGATATGCCCATATTGTTGGTCAAGGGGCGCCTCTCAGGGCCCTGATGCACCAAAGTCGCTTTCTGCGAGGACTTTGTAAACTATGTCTCGTGTTCCCACGTTATCCAGTCCGTTCCTTCTGGGCTTCGACGAGATTGAGCGCGTGCTCGATCGCGTCGTCAAAGGCGCCGACGGCTACCCTCCCTACAATATCGAGAGGTGTGGCGGCGCGGACGGCCAGCCCGAGCGCTTACGTATCACGCTGGCGGTCGCCGGATTTACGCGCGACCAACTCGATGTAACCATTGAGGAAAACCAGCTCGTGATCCGCGGGCGGCAGCAGGACGACAAGACCCGGCAATACATCCATCGCGGCATCGCCGCGCGCCACTTCCAGCGCACCTTCGTGCTGGCGGAGGGGATGCTAGTGCTGGGTGCGGATCTGAAGAACGGGTTGTTGTCGATCGATCTGGCCCGGCCTGAACCGGAGAGGATCGTTAAGACAATCGCTATCAATGAGCACGAATAATGGAACGAGTAGCGGACTCGACCGCTTAGTGTTCCAGAGGAGTCGAGACCATGAGTGAAGGTCACGTTGCGTTCGAATACGAAGCCAAGAACGTCTCCCCGGAGACGCTGGCAACCCTTGGCGAAGGCCATATCGCCTATGTGAAGCAGATCCGCTCCGAGGACGTGCCGGGCCTGTTTCCCGAAGCGCCGAAAATCGCGCCGGGCTTGAAGCTCTTCGCGCTCCACGCCGCCGACGGCACGCCGATCATGCTGACCGACAGCCGCGAAGCCGCGATCGCCAACGCCTGGAGCAACGAGCTGCAAGCCGTCAGCGTGCACTGAGCGCACGTCGACGAATGGAGTTTCCAGCGGGCATGCCTTCTTGCGAAGGTATGCCCGCTTTCATTTTGACGCGATGACGCTCCTCGCAATGACTGCGTGAGGCCGCAGTGGGCTCAACTCTCGAATCCCGAACGCGCGCTTCAACGCACCGCCGGGATCAGCGCCCGCAGGATGTCCGGCTTCCAGGTTTGACGCGCGCTGTCGAAGGCCGCGAAATCATGGTCGAACTGCCAGTAGGCCCATGCCCAGCCAAGCCGATCCGCAGTTCGCGCCACGAACGACAGATATCGCGTCCGGGCGTCTGGCGGAGCGCGCTCGTACACGCCGAACTCGCCGAGATAGATCGGGCGCTTTTCCTTTTCGGACCAGCTACGAATCTTTTCGAAGTCGGCGAGAGCCTTCTGTTCGTCCTCCGGACTGCCCCAATCGAGTGGCCCGAGCCGCGAAAACGTTGGGGACCACGGCGCACCCTGATGCGTGAAGCGTATCGGCGCGTAATAGTGAAACGTGACGATGAGGTTTCTGTCACCTGATGGCAGGGCCAGTTCCTCGACCGGCATGTCATCGACGTTGAGAACGGCAGCAATGACGGTCCGTCCGGGGTTGCTGGTGCGGATGATGCCGAGACACTCGTTCAGAAGGGCGTTCCAGCTGGTCGACGTCATCTGCCCGCCCGGCTCATTGAGGACCTCGAAGACAAGCTTCGGATATCTTCCGGCATAGCGCTCGGCGATTTGCGCCCAGAATGCCTTCAGCTTCTCGGCGCATCCGGACACGTCGCGCTGGCAAGTATCCGTATCGTGCTCGTCGAGAATGGGAATGAGCTTCCGGGCGAGCACTTCTTCGATCACGGCATCAAGCCGCCTCAAGACGATTTCATCCAGCAGATTCCCTTCGCCCATGAACTTGAAGCCGAAGAAATTGATCCGAACGTGCGAGAAGCCGGCGTTTCTGATCGCCGTGAGGTTGTCCAGACGAAATGGCGCGTTCCGGCCTCCTTCCCAGATGCCGTCATAGCCGAGGATGTTGATGCCGCGCCCCAACTCTCCTGGGGCGCGCCCCTGCTTGGCTGCGTCGGCCTGAGAGCAGATCGCGAGCATGGCTATCGCCAAGGTGAGACGGAAGGTCACCGACCAGCGGGCGCAGATGGTATTCATGCTGCCTTCTCCATCATGGCAGCAGGGATTGCTGCGGCACCGGCCTGCACACCGCGAAGAAGAACGCGACGAGAAGCACCGACGTGAACATCGTCGAGCGGAGGAACATCGTCTCTGTGAAATTCGATTGAAAGCTCAAGACGACAAATCCGATGATGAGAGCGCAATGGGAACGATTGATCGACCGGGTGGCGATCAAGTACAGGACCTTTTCCGAAAACAGATAGACGCTCGCGACGAACAGGAAATATCCCAGAAATCCCGTCTCAATCGCCACCGCGATGTAACCGCTATGATAATTGTCGAGCACCCAGCCATGATTCTGGTTGAAATAGTCGTAAATCGACGGGCGCGTCCAGAATCCGTTGATGCCAAAGCCCAGCAGGGGCGCGTCGTTGAAATGGCTGATGGCGTACTGCCAAATGAAAGTCCGCTCGGTCAAGTCGATGGTCGATTCACCGCCGAGATGAAAGGAATCGTACCCCGTCAGATAGAAATACAGGAATAGCAGGGCGGCCAGGATGCACATGATGAATGGCAGCACCGCATAGACTTTCATGCAGCGGATCGACCACATCGAGGTCAGGAGCAGTCCACAAGCGGCAACAGCGACGGCACCGGCACCACGGGATTCCGAGGCGATAACGCACGTCAATGCCAGGAGAAACGTCACGAGAAAAGCGATCCATCCCTGCCCGGTCATCTTCTGATAGCAGGCAAAGAACATCAGATATGCGCTGATGAAGCCGAGCGTCTGCTTCGATTCGTAGATTCCTTGCCACTGGCCGTTGTGCATCCAGCTCTGGTCGACGCCGATCTCGGGCAAGAAGACGGCACACAAGGCCGAGGCGGCGACCAGAATGAAGAACCCGAGGGCCGTCGATCCGACGATCTCGTCGATGTCGATACGCGTAACGAGGCAGTACGCACCGAAGGTCGTCACCACGAGTGCCGCGCTCTTCATGATCGCCGCAACGGCGAGACTGGTCCAGAGAACGGAAATGGCAGCGAGGGAATAGAATGCCACCAGCGCGATGAGATCGGGATTGAGCTGCACGCGTACGCGTGGACGTACGAAAGCACTGGCGTAGATCAGGATGATCCACATCACGAGCGCAACGGCCTGTTGCAGATTGCTCCACTCAGCGGGAAGCAGCGCGGGTTGGAAGACCCCCATCGACGCGACCACGTTGACGGTGATCGAACCGCGGATCACGCTTCTGGCAAGCTTCTCCACGCCGACGCTGCGCGCTTTCCAGATCGCGCTTTCGTATGTCTCGGAATCCGAAGCGATTTGTAGGCTGGCCCTGAGCTGACCTTCCTGAAGCACGGCTGATGTTCCCTTACCGCGCGTCGCGACCGCCTTCGCGCGGTCGACATTCCCGGGGCTTGCGCCGCGAGCGGGCCTCAATTGGCCCGGACGTCAATTCGCGCAAAAGCGCAGCCTGAACCCAACGATATCGATGATTGGCGGCTCGTCGCCGGCTCCAACGCCAGCACCGAATGGATCGCCTGGACGACTTGCGAGGCGGGTAGCTTTTGGACGATACGCCGGGCATCCGCCGGCCGAGGCCCGGTTCCCCGGGCCGTTCTCCCCCCGCCGCGCCAATGCGCAACGACGCATTTCCATTCCAAATCACGTCCGCTCAGTCCACAGCTTTGAACGACTGTTAGCGGATTTTGGCGCCGCCCAATGTGCCGTGCGTCTCAAGCGGGAAAATTTTCGGAGCGTCTACCTGGAGAACCCTGAGACAGGGCGCGACGCCGACAATGCCGGGCGATCCAGGAGGCCAGAGTCGATCCGGCCTTTGGCGGCGACGTTACGCCGCGGTGGCCGGCGGCAGTGCCAGCACAGAGTAAATCGCCTGGGCATCGCGCGAGGCGCGCAGCTTCTTGGCGATGTCCTGGTCGCGCAACAGGCGGGCGATGCGGGCGAGCGCCTTGAGGTGATCGGCGCCGGCACCTTCGGGGGCGAGCAGCAGGAAGACGAGATCGACCGGCTGGCCGTCCATCGCCTCGAAATCGATCGGGCGGTCGAGACGTGCGAACAGGCCGAAAATCTTTTCGAGCTTGGGCAGCTTGCCGTGCGGAATGGCGACGCCATAGCCGACCGCGGTGGTGCCGAGCTTCTCTCGCTGCAGCAGCACCTCGAACACGGAGCGCTCGTTCTGCCCGGTCAGCTCGGCGGCCTTGGCCGCGAGCTCCTGCAGGGCCTGCTTCTTGCTGTTGACCTTCAATGCCGGGAGAATCGCCTCGGGTGCGACCAGATCGGTAATCGGCATGGAGGGTTTCCGAGGTGAATTAAACCGTCAGGTTCCGAATTGGCCGGCTTGGAGAGAAACCACGCCGGGCCGGCGTCAAGAAGGTCAAGCAGGAGGAGGACTTAGCCCAAATCCCGTTAAGTCCTGATGTGGGGCGCTTCTACTCCAACGCAATCCCGGTGCCAACTCCCGCGTGCGGCTTTGCCCCGGTCATTGTTAAGGCCTGCGGATGGTACGGGGCCGGGCTTTTGCCCTAACCCCCGGCCCTGCTGTTCCCCTTGCCATCCGCGCCGGCATCCGTTTTGGCTCCGGGCGGGTCTATCCAGCCCACATTGCCGTCGGCCCGGCGGTAAATGATGTTCACCCGGCCGCTGGAGCCGTGCTGAAAGACCAGGCAGGGAGCCCCGCTCAGGTCGAGTTCCATGACGGCTTCGCTGACCGACAGCGGCTTCAGCGAGGTGGTGGCCTCGGCGATGATGACGGGGCTGTAGCCGGTGACCTCGTCCTCGCCCTCCGGCGCCTCGAGCACGTAGCTGGTGGCATCGAGCGCAGCCATCGCTTCGGAGGCGACATGGGCCTTGCGGGCGGAGCGGTCCTTGAGCCGGTTCTTGTAGCGGCGCAGCCGCTTCTCGATCATCAGCAGCGCCTGGTCGGCGCTGGCATAGGCATCCGGCGCGTTCGAATCGGCCTCCAGCGTGATTCCGGAATCGAGGTGCAGCGCGCAATCGGTGCGGAAGCCGAAGCCGTCCTTGCTGAGCGTGATGTGGCCGGAATAATTGCCGTCGAAATATTTGCGCAGCACCTCGTCGGTGCGGTCGGAAACGCGGCCGCGCAGGGCGTCGCCGACGCTGATGCTCTTTCCCGAGATTCTGAGAGTCATGTGATGCCTCGCTTGGTTCACGTGCTCGCGGTGCGATGACACGTCATCGCACCTCTGGAATATTGCCTGCGCATGATCTCCCCGCAAACGCCTTTGGCGCTTGTCGGGAAGCAAAACCGCTGGACACTTTTCGGGATCATGCGCGTGCTTGGATCCGTCTCGACGGGGGGTCGAGAGTAGCGCGATTTCGCGCCAGCGCAATCAGGCCGGTTCGGTGTTGCGGGAACGATCGGACAAGGCGGTAGAGAGGACGTTACCAAGAGCGCTCTGCTTGTCGCGGCGACGTTGCACCGAGGAAGGAATGCGCATGGCTTCGCGGTACTTCGCGACCGTGCGGCGGGCAATATCAATGCCCGAGGCGCGCAAGCGTTCCACGATGGTGTCGTCCGACAGGATCGCCGCGGGCTCCTCCGAATCGATCAGCTGCTTGATGTGGTGGCGCACGGCTTCGGCGGAATGCGCCTCGCCGCCGTCGGCCGAGGCGATCGACGCCGTGAAGAAATATTTCAGCTCGAACGTGCCGCGATTGGTCGCCATGTATTTGTTGGCGGTGACGCGCGACACCGTGGATTCATGCATCTGGATGGCGTCGGCGACGGCCTTCAGATTGAGCGGCCGCAAATGCGCCACGCCGTGGGTGAAGAAGCCGTCCTGCTGGCGCACGATCTCGGTTGCAACTTTCAGGATGGTGCGGGCGCGCTGGTCGAGCGCACGCACCAGCCAGGTCGCGTTTTGCAGCGCGTCGGTGAAATAGGACTTGTCGCCGTCCTTGCCGATCTTCTTCGACAGCTCGGAATAATAGGTCTGGTTGACCAGCACGCGCGGCAAGGTGTCGCTGTTGAGCTCGACATGCCAGCCGCCGTCGGGACCCGGGCGGACATAGACGTCGGGCACCATGGTCTGCAGACGCGCCGAGCCGAACTTCATGCCGGGCTTGGGATTGAGGCGGCGGATCTCGCCGATCATGTCGGCGATGTCCTCGTCGTCGACGCCGCAGATCTTGCGCAGGGCCACGATGTCGCGCTTGGCCAGGAGATCGAGATGCTCGACCAGAGCCTGCATCGCGGGGTCGTAGCGGTCGAGCTCGCGGAGCTGGATCGCCAGGCATTCGCTCAAATTGCGCGCACAGACCCCGGGCGGATCGAACTTTTGCAGCACGGCAAGGACGCCCTCGACGTCGGCTTGCGTCGCGCCAAGGCGCTCGGCGGCCTGGCCGAGATCGCCCGGCAGATAGCCGGCTTCGTCGACGAGGTCGATCAAATACTGGCCGATCATGCGCTGGGCAGGTGCGGTGAAGGCCACCGAGAGCTGCTCGGCGAGATGGTCTGAGAGCGTCAACTCGGCCGCGACAAAGGCCTCGAGATTGTAGTCCTCGTCGCCAGAGGCGCCGCCGCCCCATTCCGTATAGGTGGTCGGCGCGGCGTCCTGGGCGTTGCGCGCCGCGGCCTCGGCCGGTTCCTCGGAGAAGACGTTGTCGAGGCCCGTGTCCAGGGTCTGCTCGATCTCGGCGCGGGTGCCGAGATCCTTGCTCATCCATTCCTCTTGGCCCGGCTCGAACGCCTCGGCGCTGCCGCCAAAACCGTCGTCGCCCTGGCCGCCGGACTCCTCGCCATCGCTGTACTGGCCGGCCTCGGCCGGGCCCTCGCCCGCGGGGGCCTCGTCATTGGCCCGTTCCAGCAGGGGGTTACGCTCGAGCTCTTCTTCCACGAAGGTCGTGAGATCGAGATTGGACAATTGCAGCAGCTTGATCGCCTGCATCAACTGCGGCGTCATGACCAGCGACTGCGATTGCCGGAACTCTAATCTCTGCGTGAGCGCCATGAAGCAAGAACCGTTCCCAAAAATTGGTCCGATTTTTGCTTATCTTAGTCCGAGCCCGATGTACACGCCTTGACGAACGCAAAAACGGGCTAGAGGCGGAATTCCTCGCCAAGGTAAAGGCGGCGCACGTCCGGATCGGCGACGATCTCATCCGGGCTCCCCTCGGTCAAGATTTCGCCGGCATAGACGATGTAGGCGCGGTCGGTGAGGCCGAGCGTCTCGCGGACATTGTGGTCGGTGATGAGGACGCCGATGCCGCGATTGGTGAGATGGCGGACGAGGTCCTGGATGTCGCCGACCGCGATCGGATCGATGCCGGCGAAGGGCTCGTCGAGCAGCATGTAATTCGGCCGCGTCGCCAGCGCGCGCGCGATCTCGACGCGGCGCCGCTCGCCGCCTGATAGCGCGATCGACGGCGATTTGCGCAGCCGCGTGATGTTGAATTCGTCGAGCAGCGAATCGAGCTGCTGCTCGCGCTTCTTGCGCGAGGGCTCCACCACTTCGAGCACGGCGCGGATGTTCTGCTCGACGGTAAGGCCGCGGAAGATCGAGGCTTCCTGCGGCAGATAGCCGATGCCGAGCCGCGCGCGCTGATACATCGGGAGCTTGGTGACGTCGTGGCCGTCGAGCTCGATGGCGCCGCGGTCGGCCTTGATCAGGCCGGTGATCATGTAGAACACGGTGGTCTTGCCGGCGCCGTTCGGACCGAGCAGGCCGACGGCTTCGCCGCGGCGCACATAGATGCTGACGCCGCGCACCACTTGGCGGCTGCCGAACGCCTTTTCCACGCTATGCACAGCCAGGAAGCCGGGCCGCTTCAGGAGCTGCGGCCCACCGCCGTTCGGCTTGGCGGCGGCCCTGACGGGGTGAACAGCCGGCTGACGCGGCGCCTCGGCTTGATAGTCGCCTTGATAGTCGCCCGGGAACTGATCAGGCGCATGGATCGCCTGGTCGCGGGCCATCGGCGCGTCCCGGATCGGGCTGGTCACAAGCCCGCCGACGCCGTCACCGAGCGCGGTGATGTCCTGACGCGCAAATCCTGGCCGGCCGCGCTTGGCGGGGCGCCGACGGAACATGCTGAAGAGATCGACCATCCCCGCCTTCTAAGCCTTTCGCGACGATCCTGCGCGAATTCGCGCGATCTGCCGCACCGGCCATTCGACTAGCCGATGCAGCATGAGTGAAGGGATGTCTCATGCCCAGTGAAACACGCCCGAAAAGCGGCGGACCCCGCTTCGAAAGCCCTGCGCGCTAGATACAGTCTCACCGGCCAAGCTTCAACCTCGGTTCGGGAGCATCCGGACCAAGCCATTGAATTTATTTCGGTTTAGTTGCACCGGGCAATTGCAAAGGCGGCGCCCCGCCGGGCTTGCCCGAACCGCAATCATTGCCGCCGCCCTGCGGCAGCAGGGCCTGAACCCGGCCGTTGTCGGATTCCACCCGCGACACGCCCGTCGTCATGTCGACCATCAAACGGTCGCCGCGCAGCACGTTCTTGCACTGCGTCAGGACGACCTGGCCGCCGCCGCCCAGCATGGTGATGAGATTGGTCCTGGTGTCGAACACGGCGGTCTCGCCGGTCACCACCTGGTCCTTCTGGGTGACCACGACGTTGCCGCGCGCCTCCAGCCGTTTGATCGAGGAACTGCCGCCGGGGCCCGGCTGCGCGGACTGCATCGGCGCGCCCTTGGTCGCCTTGGCCGCAGGCTGCGGCGTGGCGGGCTTGTCGCCGCCCGATTCGTAGAACACCACCAGCGTCTTCGAGGTCATGGTGGTGTCGCCCTGGATGACCTTCACATTGCCGGCGAAGGTCGCCTCCTTCTTCTTGTCGCGCATCTCGAGCGAGGCAGCCTCGATTTGAATCGGCTGATCGCGGTTCTGCGAAAAACCCTGCATCGCGTTGGGCACGCCCTGCATCGTGCTCTGCGCAAATGCGGCGCCAATTGCAGCAAGCACGACAGTGGCGGCGAGCGCAGCTGCACTGAAGATGGCATTGCGCGTGTGGTTGCGCGGAAAAGGCCTGATCATGAAATCACTTTGAATTGGCGGATTTGTTCTTTGACTTGGCCGGCGCCGGCGCGGGCTCGGCCGGCGCAGGCTGCGCGGCGGCGGGGTCATCCAGCTTGTCCAGATGCATCACCACATTGCCCTCGAAGCGGATGACGTCGCCGCCTTCCGTGATGCGCAGCTTGTCCGCGGACAGCGTGCCGTTGGTCAGCTTGACGTCGACACGCTCGTCCGAGGAAACCGTGCCCTTGCCCATGTCGACGAAGGCCGAGTTCAGCCGCGCCTCGTAGCCGGTCGAGGTGCGCAGGAAGATGTCCTTGTGCAGATCGAGCTGCTGCTGCTTGTTGTCGAAGCGACCGGTGCGGGCATCGAGGAACAGGGTCGATTGATCCTCCATCAGCACCTTCGCGCGCAGGTCGGAGAGATCGACATGATCGGGATCGGTGATGTCCTGCGTCGCGGTCTTGGCCCAGAGCTCGTAGGGCCGCTGGTCCGGCGTGTAGCCCGCCAGATGCGGCGATTCCATCGTGATCTTGGTGCCCGACACCACCAGGTTTCCGGAATCGAGCGGCAGCTTCGGCATCAGCATGCGGAACGGATTGAAGACCGAGACGCCGACGATGGCGGCCATCGACAACAGCACTGCAGCCGGCACCGCGAGGCGCAGAATCCGCACCAGACGGCTGTGGCGCGCCGCGCTGGCAAACTTCGCCGCAAGCGCGGCGTCGTAGGTGGGATTGTGGGCCGAATTCACCTGAGCTCCTGAGGTGCCGCTCGCCAGGCCGGGTTGCAGGCCGCTCCATTGTACCCGTCAGCGCCGCAATATGCAGCCTTGTACATATCAGCCTTGGACATATCAGGCTCGGACAGGCCGCACGAAAGTGTCCGAAACGGGGCGCAGCCCGAAGTCTAACCGGCGGTCGAGGGCTCAGGAATGCGCGAAAATGTCCTCCTCCGCCCAGCCCTGGAGGTCGAGCAGGGCGCGGGTCGGCAGGAAGTCGAAACAGGCTTTGGCCAGCGCGGTGCGGCCCTCCCGCACCAGCATGGCATCTAACCGTTCGCGCAAGGCATGCAGGTGCAGCACGTCGGAGGCGGCATAGGCGAGTTGCGGCTCGGTCAGGCTGTCGGAACCCCAATCGCTGGATTGCTGCTGCTTGGAGAGATCGACATTAAGCACCTCGCGCACGAGGTCTTTCAAGCCGTGGCGATCGGTGTAGGTGCGGGTCAGGCGCGAGGCAATCTTGGTGCAATAAATCGGGCCGGTCATGACGCCGAAGGTCTGGTACAGCACCGCGACGTCGAACCGCGCGAAGTGGAAGATCTTGGTGATGGCGGGATTGGCCAGCAGCGCCTTCAGGTTCGGCGCGTCGGTGTGACCCTTGGGGATCTGCACCACGTCGGCGCTGCCGTCACCCGGCGAAAGCTGCACCACGCAGAGCCGGTCGCGGTGCGGGTTCAGCCCCATGGTCTCGGTGTCGATCGCCACCGCTCCGGTGTAGCGGGACAGGTCGGGCAGGTCGCCGCGATGCAGGCGTACGGTCATGGCGCTTCAAAACCTCGGGTCTAATCGGTGCGTCGGCACTATAGCGAATTCGGATTGCCCGCGATGTAGCCATTGCCGGCGGGCCGCGCAAGCACGGGCTTCGCTCAGATCGCCGCCAGCATGATGCAGATCATCGCCGCAACCGCAACGCGGCTGGGGCCGTCGCGGAAAGCGTACAGAATCGGGTCGTCCGGCATCTCACGGCGATGCGCCATCATCAGGGCGCGGCCGAACCAGTAGAGCAGCAGCGGATTGAGCAGCCACAGCATCCAGGGACGGCTGTAAAGCGGCGTCACCGCGGTCGAGGAGACGTAGAGCGAGAACACGGTCACCGCGTTCATCGCGCTCGCCGCCGCCATCGCGGCGATGATTTGCAGATCGGTGACGCGATAATCGCGGTTGGAAGGATCGGAAAGGCCGGCGCTCTCGCGCATGCTGAGTTCGCTGAAGCGCTTGATCAGCGCCAGCGAGGTGAACACGAACAGCGAGAAGATCAGCAGCCATTCCGACAGCACCACGCCGACGCCGACCGCGCCGGCGACGATGCGAAGCGTGTAGAGACCGGCGAGCGTGACGATGTCGACCAGCATTTTGCGCTTGAGCGCGAGCGAATAGGCAATGGTGGTGACAAGATAAGCACCGAGCACGCCGAGAAACAAAGGCGAGATGCAGAGGCCGGCTACGACCGCGAACAGCCACAACGCAGGGATCGCTGATAGCGCGGACGACATCGGCAGATCTCCGGCCGCCAGCGCGCGATGGCGCTTGGTCGGATGCTGCCGGTCCGCTGCGAGATCCAGCAGATCATTCATCAGATAGGCACCCGACGCACAGGCCGAGAACGCCAGGAACGCCAGCAGCGCGGAGCCGAAGCTGGCAAAATTCAGCTGATGCGCGGTGATGACAGGCACGAACACCAGCGTGTTCTTGGCGTATTGATAGACGCGTAGCGCCTTGGCCCAGGTCTTGAGGCTGGTCTTGAGGCGGACGTTGCGGCTGCCGCGGTTTTCGATGCGCTCGATGGCGCCGCGGTCGAACGGCAGGCTTTCGCCTGCAGCCAGATCAGCCGGCGCAACGACGCCGTCAAAGCCGAGATGCGCGGCAATGCCGGCAGCGTGGCGGGCGAAGCGGCCGGCCACCAGATAGATCTTCGCGCCCCGCGCCCGCGCCGCGAGCGCCCGGTTCAACACGTCGGAATCATAGGGCAGATGGGCGTAGTCGATCTCGGCGCGCGCCAGGATATCGGTGAGCGCCGCCATGCCCGGGCGTCCGCCAGCGCCGAAGCGGGCGAGCATGCGGCCGGGGCTGGAGAACAGCGCCTCCATCAGCAGCTCGGACCGCAGCAGGCCGCCTTCGAGATCGATGACGAGCGTCCGCGTGGCCGCCGCCGTGACCAACGGCTCGGGCACGCCAGGATCATACTGCCGGGCAGGCTGCTCCATCCGAATACGCTCTGACTTGCCGCAAACTGACCGGCATCCGGCCGGGGAGCAGGGAAATGGACGGTCAGGACACTAGGGGAGCATTCGCTAAGAGCGGCTTAATCGGGGTTGCCGGGAGCCGCGAGAACACGGCTGTTGCATGGAACCCACAACGGCGCGCGAACTGCCCGTTTCGGCGGAGCCTGTGGCGCGCGGCCCGTGGAAATCGTGCGGGCCCACCCCATCTGCCAGTTTCCCTCCCCGCGACCCATGAATCGAGATCCATGACCGAACAGACGCTCGCCGCGCCGATCGACGACCCATCAGAACGCCAACGCGGCTTCTCGCGCTACCAGGCGCTTCTGATCGCGCTGCTCGCGTTCACGCAGTTCACGATCATCCTCGACTTCATCATCATGTCGCCGCTCGGCGCCATCCTGATGCCCGCGCTCGACATCACGGCCGGGCAGTTCGGCGTCGCGGTGTCGGCCTACGCATTCAGCGCGGGCATTTCGGGGGTGCTGGCCGCCGGCTTTGCCGATCGTTTCGACCGCAAGCGCCTGCTGCTGTTCTTCTATGTCGGCTTCACGCTCGGCACCATGCTGTGCGCCGCCGCGCAGAATTATCACGTGCTGCTGCTCGGCCGGATCGTGACTGGATTGTTCGGCGGCGTGATCGGCTCGGTGGTGCTCGCCATCATCACCGATCTATTCCCGCTGCACCTGCGCGGCCGCGTGATGGGCTTCGTCCAGACCGCGTTCGCCGCGAGCCAGGTGCTGGGCATTCCGGCCGGCCTGTTTCTCGCCAATCACTGGAATTGGCACGTCTGCTTCATTGCGATCGTGATCGTGTCGATCGCGGCGATCGCCATCATCGCCTTCGCCATGGAGCCGGTCGACGCGCATCTGAAGCGGAAGCAGGACAGAAACCCGTTCCACCATCTGGTCGCGACGATCGGACAGCCGCGCTATACACTGGCCTTCGCCGTCACGACGCTGCTGGCGACCGGCGGCTACATGCTGATGCCGTTCTCCAGCGCCTTCACCGTGCACAATCTCGGCATCGACATCACGCATCTGCCGACGATCTATCTCGTCTCCGGCCTGTTCAGCATCGTCACGGGGCCGCTGGTCGGCAGGGCGAGCGATGCGTTCGGCAAATACCCGACCTTCGTGTTCGGCAGCGTGGTGTCCGTTATCATGGTGCTGATCTACACCCATCTCGGCCACGTCGCGCTGACAACCGCGATCCTCGTCAACGTGCTGATGTTCGTCGGCATCTTCTCGCGCATGATCCCGTCGCAGGCGCTGATGTCGGCAATCCCCGATCCCGACCAGCGCGGCTCGTTCAGCGCGATCAGCGCCTCGCTGCAACAGCTTTCCGGCGGCCTCGGCTCAGTGCTCGCCGCCAGCATCATCACGGAAGGGGCGGATGGCTCGCTGATCCATTTCGACCGGATCGGCTACGTCGTCGTCGCAACCTCGATCGTCTCGCTGGTCGCGATGTATTTCGTGCAGAAGGCGGTGGCGGAAAAGGCGGGGAAGCGGGTGGTGTAAGGGAAAACGGGACGAACTGGCGTACCAGGGGACCGTCGCGACGGCGATGCAGCAATCGCCGCCCCGCTATCTTCGCGGATCGGGAGCCGTCTTAATTTGCGTCCGAATTCCGCAAAATGGTGCCCAGGAAAGGATAAGGCTTCTCCGCCTCTGGGCCATTGAATTTGCTATCTTTTTCGACCGCCTTGTCGCGCGCTGTGTACCAGCGCTGTGTCCAATCCTCAAGAGGGCGACCGAGCTTGACCCAAATCAACGCCGATCACCTAACCCATCTCACGGTCTTCGCCATGAAGCGACCCGAGGACCAGCGTGATCGCGTTCAGCCGGAGCGGACGCCCGAACCGTCGCGCTTGGATGAAGCAAGGCGGATCATTGAAGAGTACATAAACGACCTGCGCGAGACCATCAAACGGCTTCGACAGCGCCTCCATTAGGAGCACCTCCGTCTGCCACAAGCTGCACAGGCATTCGAGCGGCGGGAGCTGAGGATGCGACCAGCGAGTTACCGACGTGCGGTCTGCTGACCGGCTAGGGACCCTAGCGAGCCTCGCGGAGGCGTGCCAGCGGCGCTTTCTGGGCCAACGGGATAGCAGCGAAATAGGTTGCTGTTTAGGGAGAAGAACGCGTCTCGCTGCGAGCAATTCGGTGAGCCCCATCCCCATCAGAAGAGCGTTCTGCCGCCCTCAATCACCACCAATCCACCGCGTTCCCTCAGGCGTCCGTGGCTGATGTTTTCAGCCGTTCAGGACGGGCACCTGTGGGGGCGCTCCAAGCATTCCTGAACATGCGAAACAACAACACACAACAACACGCTCCAATCGACCCGAAGGCCGGTAAGGCTTCGCGGTTCGACATTATCGAGATCGCCGACATCGCCGTGCGCAATGATTGGCAGGTTCGCAGCAAGATCGACCCGACCACAGTCAATCGCTACCGGAACTACTACAAGAACGACGGCACATTGCCGCCTATCGAGATCGCCCTTGTCGATGGGGTCTACCGCCTCATTGATGGCTGGCACCGGCTTGAGGCTTTGCGCCTTCTGGAAAGGACTACCGCAGAGGTCAACATCATCGAGATGTCGATGAACGAGGCTCGGTTAGCTGCAGCGTTAGCCAACACCGCTCACGGTCTGCCGCTCAAGCCCAAGGAGTTGCGCAACGTCTTCAACGCCTACATCGGCACTCGACACCACTACCGGGCAAACGGTCGGCTCAAGTCGTATCGGGAGATGGCGGCCGATCTCAACGGGGCTGTCAGCTACCGCACCTTGAACAGATGGATGGAACGAGATCACCCCAAGATCGCGAAGGAGATGTCGATGCAGCACGGTGGCGAGGACAAGGCCCACTATCGGGACGGGGGTCCACCGAGACCCGACCACCTCACCGCACTTCAGGTGGCCACTACAAACCTCGACAACGCCTTCGCAGAGGCCCGTGGCATGCCCTCAGAAGATCGCCGATCACTCCTCGACTACGCGCAGCGGCTACTCAGGCGGCTTGAGACGCTTCCCCAACCCGAACCGTAGCGGTCTTGTCTCCAACGGGGATGCGCAGCACCAAGCCCACCGCCTTATCGGTCAGATCGGCGGGGACGCGCTTTCGGAGATAATGAACAGAGGAGCCGTCGCGGCGGATAGGAGAGGCCATTCGCAGAAGCAAGTGTACCGTCTCTGTGTACCAGTTGAGACGGTCGATCACCCTTCAGTATCAGGGACTTCAGCGAAATCAACTACATCGCGCAGCGATGGTGCCCAGGAAAGGACTCGAACCTTCACGGCCGTTAAGCCACTGGCACCTGAAGCCAGCGCGTCTACCAATTCCACCACCTGGGCATGCCGTTTGGGGCACGGAGGCGGTTACTACGGTTCGGTGACGCCGTTGTCAATTCATGCGTGACCCGGGTTTGGGGATGCCGATTGCGCATCGCAAACCGGCCCGATACAAGCCTGACAAGACGCACTCTTTTCCGCAGGAACGGCTCCCATGGCATCGAATCTGGACACGCTCGTCACGGTTTTCGGCGGATCGGGGTTTTTGGGCCGGAATGTCGTCCGCGCGCTGTGCAAGCGCGATTACCGGGTTCGGGTCGCCGTGCGGCGGCCGGAACTCGCCGGATACCTCCAGCCCTCCGGCAAGGTCGGGCAGGTCCACACCGTGCAGGCCAATTTGCGCTATCCGGCCTCGGTCGAGGCGGCGCTGCGTGATTCGCACGTCGTCATCAACCTCGTGGGCGTCCTGACCGAGAGCGGCGCGCAGACCTTTGACGCGGTCCAAGCCAAGGGCGCCGAAACCGTCGCCAAGGCGGCGGCCGCGGCCGGCGCCAGCCTGGTGCATGTCTCGGCGATCGGGGCCGATGCCGAGTCGCCCTCGCGATATGCCAAGGCCAAGGCGGCCGGCGAAGCCGCGGTGTCAGCTGCGGTGCCCTCGGCGACGATCTTCCGCCCCTCCCTGATGTTCGGCCCCGAGGACCAGTTCACCAACCGTTTTGCCGCGCTGGCCCGGATGTCGCCGGTGCTGCCGCTGATCGGCGGCGAGACCAGGATGCAGCCGGTCTATGTCGGCGACGTCGCCACCGCGATCGCGGACGCCGTCGACGGCAAGGCCAAAACGGGCGCGACCTACGAGCTCGGCGGGCCGGAAGTGCTGACCATGCGCGAGATCATCGAGGCCATCCTCGAGATCACCGCGCGCAAGCCGGCGCTGATCCCGCTGCCGTTCGGCCTCGCCCGCTTCCAGGCGAATTTCCTGCAATTCGCGCCGGGCGCCTTCAAGCTGACGCCGGACCAAGTCACGATGCTTGAGCGTGACAATGTCGTGTCGGATGCGGCGAAGGCCGCCGGGCTCACGCTGGAAGGGCTCGGCATAACAGGCGATTCGCTGGAGGCGATCGCCCCCCAATATCTCTGGCGCTTCCGCGCCGCCGGTCAGTTCCAGCGTATGAGCGTGTGAGGTGGGTGTCACCTCTCCCGCTTGCGGGAGAGGTCGATCGCGAAGCGATCGGGTGAGGGCTTTCTCCTCTTGGGGATTCTCGCTCGCGGAGAGACCCCCTCCCCAGCCCTCCCCCGCAAGCGGGAGAGGGAGTGCACCGCTGGCGCGGCGACACTTCAAAACTTCAGCTTCTTGAATACCGCTTCCGGCAGCGTCTTGATGATCAGCATCACGAGGCGCCATTTGCCGCTGACATAGACGACATCGGTCTTGTTCTCGACCGCCCGGAGAATGGCTTCGCCGACCACCGGCGCTTCGACGGTGAGCGGGCCGATCAGCTTCATGCCATCAGTCATCTTGGTGCGGACGAAGCCGGGCTTGACGGTGACGACATGCACGCCGCCACGGCTGGCGCGGGCGCGCAGGCCGGAGAGGAAAGCGGAGAAGCCGGCCTTGGCCGAGCCATAGACATAGTTCGAGGCCCGGCCGCGATCGCCGGCCACGGACGACACGCCGACAAGCGTGCCGGTGCCGCGGCCTAAGAATTTTTCGGCGAACAGGCCGAGGATCAGCGCGGGCCCTTCGTAATTCGAGCGCATGATCGCGGTGGCGTGGGCGAGGTCGCTCTCGGCATTCTCCTGCATACCGAGGAGGCCGACGATCGAGATGACGACATCGGGCAATGCCGGCAGGCCGCTCACAAAGCCCTCGAATGCGGCGGTGTCGAGCACATCGAATTTGTAGAGACCGACGTCGATCGCGTAGCGCGCGCGCAGATCGGCCGCGTCAGGCTCCAGCGCGGCGAGGTCGCGGCCTGCGAGGCCGACATCGTAGCCAGCTTTAGCGAAGGCACGCGCGGCGGCGCGGCCGATGTCGGAGGAGCCGCCGAGCACCAAGACAGATTTGCGTGACGTCACGGCCTAGACCTCATCAAACAGACGCTGTGAAAGTTTCGATCGGATGTTGCCGGCGGGATCGAGCGATTTGCGGATCGCGTTGAAACGCTGCAAGGCAGGATAGCCCGCCGTGAAGGTCGCGCGCGACTGGCGCGCGTCTTTCGCCAGATACAGCCGGCCGCCGGCGGCGACGACCAGGCGATCGATCTCGTCGAGGAAATTCAGGATGTCGCCCTTCACCGGGAAATCCAGCGCGAGCGTGTAGCCGGGCAGCGGGAACGACAGGATGCCGTCGCCCTGGCCGAGCTTCTTGAGCACGGCGAGGAAGGAAGCATCGCCGCGCCGCGCGACACGATCGAGGATGTCGCCGAGCACGGCGCGCGCGCCGGCTTGCGGGATCACGCATTGATGCTGCAGGAAGCCGCGCTTGCCATAGATGCGATTCCACGCACCGACGCTGTCGAGCGGAAAGAAATACGGATAGAGCGAGACCACATGGCTGCCGCCGGCGCGCCGCGCGCCCATGCGATAGTAAAGCTCGTTGAAGGCGCGGACGCTGGTGCGGTTCAGTGCCATCGACGGCAGGTCGACGGGCACACTGAGGCGAGACTCCTTGCCGACCGGAAAAGCATCGGCGCCTTCCGCCAGTTCGCCCCTGCCCGCGTGCTCGCCGAGATAGATCAGCGAACGGCCGAGATCGCGCCCACGTGCCACGCAGTCGATCCATGCCACCGAATAGGTCGCGGCATCGCCCGCCTCGAGCGCGCGCATCGCGGCATCGAGATCGGACGCGGAGATCACCCGTTCGCGGATCCACCCGGTCTCGACCCGGCGCAGCCGCATCGTCGCTTCGAGGATGATGCCGGTCAGGCCCATGCCGCCGACGGTCGCGAAGAAGGCATCGGAGTTCTGTTCGCGCGAGGCCTCGATGACCTCGCCCTGGCCGGTGCGCAGCAGGAGGCTGTCGACGTAGCGGCCGAAGCCGCCTTCGCAATGATGGTTCTTGCCGTGCACGTCGGCCGCGATGGCGCCGCCGACCGAGACGAAGCGGGTGCCGGGCACGACGAAGGGCAGAAAGCCGCGCGGGCCAAAGGTGTCAATCAGGTCCGACAGGAGAACGCCGGCTTCGAGACGGATGCGCCCGGTTCCCGGATCGAACGACCTGACCCGGTCGAAGCCGGTCATCGTGACGGTTCTCGTGGCGCCGATCGCGGCATCGCCATAGGCACGGCCATTGCCGCGCGCGACGGTGCCGGCGGAGACAGCCTCGCCAACCGCCGCGAACGAGCGCGGGCGCAGCACGTCGCTATCGACGACCGGGAAACGGCCCCAGCCGCTGACGAGGGTCATGGCTCAGCTCCTGTGCCGGGCGCGCGCCGCCCGGCGTTGGAACTGACTACCGGTCAAAAGCTTATTTTGCGTTGAAAACGCCGGTCCAACTGCTACGGACCATAAGTCTAGCGCCCCAGCGCCAGCGCGATCAGGCCGAGCGTGCCGGCGATGACGCGCCACCAGGCGAACACCACGAAACCGTGCCGGGTGACGTATTCCAGGAACGTCTTGACCACGATGATCGCGGTGATGAACGACACCACGAAGCCGATCGCGACGATGCCCATATGGTCCATCGTCATCTCGGAGCGGTTCTTGTAGAAGTCGTATGCGAACGCACCGATCATGGTGGGGATGGCGAGGAAGAACGAGAACTCCGCCGCCGCGCGCTTGTCGGCGCCGAGGAACATCGCCGCGACGATGCTGGCGCCGGAACGCGACACGCCCGGGATCATCGCCACGCACTGCGCGATGCCGATATAGAGATACATCAGCAGCGGAAACCGGGTGGCGTCATGCTCGCGCGGCTTGAGATCGAGCTTGTCGACCCAGAGCAGGATGGCGCCGCCGACGATCAGCGTGAAGCACACGACCCAGGGATTGAACAGCACGCTCTTGATGTATTTGCCGGCGACGAGGCCGACGATCACAGCCGGCAGGAACGCGACCAGCACGCCGAGCACGAAGCGGCGCGAATAGGTGTCACCCGTGAAGAAGCCGATCACGACATCCCAGAGCTTCTTGAAGTACAGCCCGACGATCGCGAGGATCGCACCCAACTGGATCAGAACCGTAAACGAATCCCAGAACGCGCCTTCGCCGAGATGGAAGAAGCGTTCCGCGAGCAGCAAATGGCCGGTCGAGGACACGGGAAGGAACTCGGTCACACCCTCGATGATGCCGAGGATCACTGCCCGTATTGCGTCTGACATATTTACGGTCCATTTCGGCTGGAAAAGCGGGGCTCTTCTCGCCTATTCGCCCCCATGCCGCAATCGCAAAATGCGAAATCACGCCCTTGCCTCGCGGTTTTGAAGGACTAGTGTGGCGCCGCACAAACATTGATGGAATCTTAAGCACCATCAAATAGTCAAAGGCTTCATGTTTACGCTGTTTCATCATCCGTTCTGTCCGCATTCGCGTTTCATCCGCCTGATCGCGGGCGAATACGGGCTCGACCTCAAGCTGGTCGAAGAGCGCAGCTGGGAGCGGCGCGAGGCGTTTCTGTTGCTCAATGCGGCAGGCACGACGCCTGTGATGGTGGACGACGAGCAGCCGCCGATCCCGGGCGCGGCGATCATCGCCGAATATGTCGACGAGGCCTATGGCGCCGAGATGGGACCCAAGCGCCTGATGCCGGAGACGATCTCCGAGCGCGTCGAGGTCCGCCGGCTAATGGCCTGGTTCAACGAAAAGTTCTTCGAGGAGGTCTCGCATCCGCTCGTCACCGAGCGCATCTACAAGCGCTTCATGAGCGAGGACAACGGCGGCGGGCCGCCCTCGGCCGACGTGATGCGCGCCGCCAAGGCCAATGTGCGCTATCATCTGGCCTATATCGGCTGGCTGGCGCAGACGCGTAATTTCCTCGCCGGCGACCGGCTCACTTACGCGGATCTCGCCGCCGCGGCGCATCTCTCGGCGATCGACTATCTGGGCGACGTGCCATGGAGCGAGGACGACGCAGCAAAGGCGTGGTACGCGCGGGTGAAATCCCGCCCGTCGTTCCGTCCGCTGCTGAGCGAATGGCTGGCCGGCGTGCCGGCGTCGCGGACCTACGTGGACCTGGATTTCTGAACTCCGATCCGACTGAACTCAAGGCGGCGCTCACACGCGAGGCGCGGGCGCTCGGCTTCGACTGCATCGGCATCACGAAGCCAGGCACGATCGAGAGTGCCGGAAAATACTTCCTGGAATTCATCGCCTCTGGCGGCCATGGCGACATGGACTGGCTCGCGGCGCAGCCGGAGCGCCGGGTCGATCCGCGCGGGCTGTGGAGCGACGTGCGCTCGGTGATCATGCTCGGGGTCAATTACGGCCCGGACCAGGATCCGCTCGCGATCCTCGAGCAGCGCACGCGCGCGGCGATCTCGGTCTATGCGCAGGGCGACGACTATCACGATCTCATCAAGAAACGCCTGAAGGCGCTGGCGCGCTGGCTGGTCGCGACCGCGCCATCGGATGTGAAAGTGTTCGTCGACACCGCCGCAGTGATGGAGAAGCCGCTGGCGCAAGCCGCGCATCTCGGGTGGCAGGGCAAGCACACCAACCTCGTCTCGCGCGAGTTCGGTTCGTGGCTGTTCCTCGGCGCGATCTACACCACGCTCGAACTGCCGCGCGACGCTGCCGAGATCGATCATTGCGGCTCGTGCCAGGCCTGTCTCGACATCTGCCCGACGGCGGCGTTCCCCGCGCCCTACAAGCTCGATGCGCGGCGCTGCATCTCCTATCTCACCATCGAGAACAAGGGGCCGATCCCGCACGAATTTCGCAAAGCCATCGGCAACCGCATCTATGGCTGCGACGATTGCCTCGCTGCGTGTCCCTGGAACAAATTCGCGCAGGAGGGGCGCGAAGCCAAGCTCGCCGCACGCAGCGAATTGCGCGCGCCTGGTCTCGCCGAGCTCGCACGCCTCGACGACGCCGCGTTCCGCGCGCTGTTCACGAAGTCACCGGTCAAGCGCATCGGCCGCGATCGGTTTTTGCGGAACGTGCTGATCGCGATCGGTAACTCGGGGCAGGCGGCGCTGGCGGACGAGGCGCGGCGGTTGCTGGAGGATGCGAGCCCGCTGGTGCGTGGCGCGGCGGTGTGGGCGCTGGGGCAGTTGGTGGGGCGGGGAGAGTTTGAGGCGATGAAGAGCGCTGCATTGGATCACGAACGCGACGACAGCGTGCGTGAGGAGTGGCAGACCGCTTCCTAACCCACCGCCGTCATGCCCGCGAAGGCGGGCATCCAGTACACCGCGGCTTCTCGATTCCATCACTGCTGCCTCTGGAATACTGGATCGTCCGCCTGCGCGGACGATGACAGCAGAGAGCGAGGAAAGTGCATGCCACCCCTGACCCGGAAGGCACGCCCACCCTTGATTTCCATGCACGTTCCCGCAAAGTCGCGCGTATGACAAACCTGCCTTTCTTTACCCGCGATGGCGATACATTCCATCCGACGGAAGCCGCCAATGGTCCGTGGGATCCGAAATCGCTGCACGGACGCGTCGTCGTCGGGCTGCTCGGCTTCGCCAATCGAGGAACGCCATTCCGGTCCCGAATTGGTGCCGGCGCGGCTCACCGTCGACATGTTTCGGCTGCCGACCATCGACAAGCCGATCGAGGTGACGACGCGCCTCGTGCGCGACGGCTTGCGCATCCGCGTGGTCGAGGCGGAGTTCGTCTCCGGCGGTGTCAGCATGGCGCGGGCCTCGTGCCAGCTGCTGCGCAAGACGCAAAATCCTGATGGCAATGTCTGGTCGCCGCCGAACTGGGACGCGCCGAAGCCGGCCGACATTCCAAAACCCACCGATCCCAGGCTCGGCATGAACGGCAAATGGACGACGCGGCCGATTGTCGGTCATATGGGCTCGCTCGGTCCGCGAAGACTCTGGATGAGCGAGGTGCGCGAGCTCGTCGCCGGCGTGCCGATGACGCCGTTCGTCCATGTTGCTACCGGCGCCGATTTCGCCAGCCCCTTTGCCAATGCCGGCGACAACGGGCTCGGCTACATCAACAGCGACGTGACGATCTATCTGCACCGGCTGCCGGCGACGAACTGGATCGGCTTCGAGGTGGTGAACCATCACGCCACCGACGGCGTCGCGATCGGCGAATGCTGGCTCTACGACGAACAGGGCCCGATCGGCACCGCGACGGTGGCCGCGCTGGCGCAGCGCAAGCCGATGGCCAATCCGTCGAAGCGATAGGCTCTTTCCATCATTCCGGGGCAGCCCGCAGGGCTGAACCCGGAATCTCGCGCAGCAAGCTCGGGATTCCGGGTTCGCGCTCCGCGCGCCCCGGAATGACGATTAGATGAGATGCCGCTGCATCTCCGGCCGCGCCTTCAGCGCCGCGCCCTGCTTGGCGACGATCTTGGCAATCCGTTCCGGCGCAAACTTCAGGTCGACAAACGCCGGCGCGGTATTGGCGACCTCGTGATAGCTCACGATCTTGCCGCCGTTCAGCGTCATGATCGCGACACCCTCGAACATTGCCCGCGCGCCGTCCGCTTCTGGCAAGATCGAGCGATAGCTGAAGGTGTAGCGCGCATAGAGCGTGGTGCCGTCGGTGACGGGATCATGCATGTCCCAGCGGAAATCGGTCGCCGTGCGATAGAACCAGTCGTCGATCAGCTCGGCGATCTTCTCGCGGCCTTCGAAGGCGCCGTAGAATACGTCGTGATAGACGCCGTCCTCGGTGAACAGCTCGGCGAATGCTTTGCCGTTGCGTTGCTCGACCGCATCGCAGAAGGCGCGCAGCATGGCGGTGGTGGTCATTGGATTGCCTCCTGAAGGAAGAAGGCAGTTCACCCGATCTCCGCCACCGCGGCAAGAATGCGCGCGATGTCTTGCGGGCGGGAGAGGCGGTGATCGCCGTCCTGGATCATGGTCAGCACGACGTCGTCGGCCGGCAGACGATGCGTCAGCGCGAAGGCGTGCTGCCAGGGGACATCGGGATCCTTCGCACCTTGCAGGATGCGGACCGGGCAGCCGAGATCGATGGCGCTGCCGAGCACGAGATGATTGCGGCCTTCCTCGATCAGGTTCCGCGTGATCGGATAGGGCGAGCCGTCGCCATATTCGGATGGCCGCAGCCAGAGACCCTTGGTCTCGATCTCCTGCTTCACCGCCGGCGAAAAATTCTTCCACATCAGCTCTTCGGTGAAGTCCGGCGCTGGCGCGATCAGCACGAGGCCTGCCAGCGATCCCTTGCTGGATCGCTTTCTGATCTCGCGCGCGAGCAGCAGCGCCATCCAGCCGCCCATGGAGGAGCCGATCAGGACCTGCGGGCCGTCGCAGAACCGTTCGAACACCGCCACGCACTCCTCCAGCCAGCGTCCGATGGTTCCATCGGCGAAATCGCCGCCGGATTCTCCGTGGCCGGAATAGTCGAACCGGACCATGGCGCGGCCGTGATCCCGGGCCCAGGCGTCCAGTGCCAGGGCCTTGCTGCCCTGCATGTCGGATTTGAATCCGCCGAGCCAGACCAGCCCGGGCCCCTGCCCGCGCCGGCTGCGCACCGCGATCCTGCGTGATGACGGGCCCTCACCCACATCGATGGTATCGAGCACGGCATCGGGAATTGCATGGCTCATGGAACGTTTACCCTGGCTGTGCGGTTTGAGCTGTCGGGTCGTGTTCCGCAGCGCCGGAGACCGGCATTGTCCCTTTGGGACGCTTGCGGAACGGAAGCAAGGTGTCTATGTCGGTCAGCGTGCCCAGGCGTGGCCGAAATACCTCGCATTTGAGGGTTTTTCGTTTCGCGCACGAGCGAATTGCTTGCCGGCAAACGCATCTTCCTGCAAAATAGCAGCCTCTTTCACAACTTTGGAGAACCACCCATTCGCCGTCCCAATAAAGCCCCGCCCGTCGCCAGCAAAGATGGGCCGCGCATCAATGATGATATTCGCAATGCGCAGATCCAGCTGATCGATCAGGCCGGTGACAACAAAGGCACGGTCGAGACCGTCATGGCCATCCGGATGGCCCAGGAAGCCGGCATGGATCTGGTCGAGATCTCGCCGAACGTCAGCCCTCCCGTCTGCAAGATCATGGATTACGGGAAGTATAAGTATTCAGCCCAGAAAAAAGCCGCCGAAGCCCGCAAGCGGCAGAAGATCGTCGAGATCAAGGAGATCAAGCTCCGCCCGATGATCGACGACCACGATTACGACGTGAAGATGCGCGCGATGCAGCGGTTCTTCGAAGAGGGCGACAAGGTCAAGATCACGCTGCGCTATCGCGGTCGCGAAATGGCGCACCAGGAGATCGGCACCAAGCTGCTCGACAAGATCAAGACCGACGTCGCCGAGCTCGCCAAGGTCGAGCAGGACGCCCGATTTGAGGGCCGTCAGGTCGTCATGGTTCTGGCGCCGCGCTGACGCCGGTTGTTTGGAACTGAGAATTCAGCGGCCCGTCCGGATCTCCGGCGGGCCGTTTTGTTTTCACCTCTGCCGAAGGCGGGGAGGAGCGCAGCAGCTTTCTCGGCGACAGCTACGTCCGTGTCGCCTGCCAGGTGCCGCTGCACTGGTCACCGGAAATGACACCTCTCCACGAGCCAGCTCCGTTCACGCCAGCGAGCCGGCCGCCGCCGCTGGCATGGGACGCGCCGACCGAGACCTGGACTGCGACGGCGCCGCCGCGATTGATCTTGCCGGAGACCCGGCCGCCGCCAGCGGACGAGACCCGGCTGCCGATCACGGTGAAGGGAACGCTGTAGCCGGAGCTGCAATTGCCGCGGGTGGTGGCGAAGGTGACGTTCCAGACGCCGTCATAGCGGGCCATGCGGGCATCGGCGGTCGACGGAAGCACAGCCGCGGCGAGCGCGGTGAGCACCGCCAGGTGGCGCGGACGGACGAAATCAGTCAAAGAGAAAAGCGATCGGGACAAATGGGCCATTTTGGTCCTGCTCCGGGCGACACGACTTGGACATAAGTGTACCAGCACCGAATAGTCGGCCGGTAGGTTCCGCCGGTTCATCGTTGCCAATTCGCCCGTTCTCTGTCATAAGCCCGGCCTTCATCGCCCGGCTGATTAAGGGCTGCCGTGGCGGTGTTTCGTGCGGGTTTCGCGCTTGTTCGTAAAACCTGAGCACAATCAACGCTCTAACGAGCATTTTTGACGGCCAGCCGCCTTCGCGGGCGGAACTCTGTGGCCATTAGGAGAGCCAAATGCCCAAGCTGAAGACCAAATCGGGCGCTAAAAAGCGCTTCAAGGTGACTGCCACCGGCAAAGTGATGTTCGCCCATCGCGGCAAGCGTCACGGCATGATCAAGCGGACGAAGAAGCAGATCCGTCAGCTGCGCGGCACCGCGGTGCTGTTCAAGACCGACGGCGACAACGTCAAGAAGTACTTCTTGCCGAACGCCTGATCGCGTCCACGATCATTGCCAACCGTGCCGCGTCTTGCGCGGCAATCCGATAACCAAAGTCATCTCTGAAGGATTTTGTCATGTCTCGCGTCAAACGCGGTGTGACCGCCCACGCCAAGCACAAGAAAGTCTACAAGGCCGCCAAGGGTTTCTACGGCCGCCGCAAGAACACCATCCGCGCCGCCAAGCCGGCCGTGGAAAAGGCCCAGCAGTACGCGTTCCGTGATCGCAAGCGCAAGAAGCGGACCTTCCGCGCGCTCTGGATCCAGCGCATCAACGCTGCCGTCCGTCCGTTCGGCCTGACCTACAGCCGATTTATCGACGGCATGGCCAAGTCCGGGATCACCGTGGACCGCAAGGTGCTGTCGGATCTCGCGATCAGCGAGCCCGCGGCGTTCCAGGCGATCGCCGAGAAGGCCAAGGCTGCGCTCGCGGCCTGAGCCCTGCGGCGCTAGCGGCCGGCTTTGTGCCGGCCTTCAGCGCACGTTGCGAGTAGCGCTGGGCGACTTCCGCCCGGCAGAAGGCCGTGGCCGAGATATACATGGTGCCGGACTTGCTCCGGTACTTCTGGTCGCAGACCCGCAACTCGCGCTGGTAGCTGAGCTTCTGTGGCGGCTGCAGCTGGCCGATGAAATCGGCCTCGCACTTCTTCTCGACCACCTCACCGAACTGTACGTCGCCGCTGGCGCCGTATGCGCAGGCTTCGAACTGCTTCATGGCACGCTCGCAGCCCGGCGCCGCGTTCAGGGCCACGATGATGTCATCCATCGACGTGGATTTGGCCTGGCATTCTTCGGCGGCGAGAGCCGCGCCTCCCAGAAAGCCTTTCAAGAGAACCAGGGCCAGGCCGGCCACGCAGGATCGCAAACGCATCGTCCCCTCCTTCGCGTGCAGGTTGGTGCCAGCCATGCCTTTACGGTTCAAATGCCCCGCATTTACGACGTCCAATCGGCTTGACGTTCCGCCCCGGCTGCGGCCACAACCCGGCAGCCTTTTGCAAGTTTGAGGGATCCGACCGTGTCCGACCTCGCTAGTCTCGTTCAATCCATCCTCGCGCAGATCAGTGCTGCCGGCGACGAAGCGGCCCTCGAAGCCGTCCGCGTTGCCTCGCTCGGCAAGAAGGGCTCGATCTCAGCCTTGCTGGCAACGCTCGGCAAGATGTCGCCGGACGAGCGCAAGACGCAAGGCGCAGCGATCAACCAGGCGAAGGACGAGGTCACCCAGGCGCTCGCCGCCCGTCGCGACGTGCTGAAATCGGCGGCGCTCGATGCGCGGCTCGCGTCCGAGACCGTCGACGTCACGCTGCCGCTGCGCGATGCGCCGACGGAAGCCGGCCGTATCCATCCGCTGAGCCAGGTCTGGGACGAGCTGACCACGATCTTCGCCGACATGGGATTCTCGGTCGCCGAAGGCCCTGATATCGAGACCGACGATTACAACTTCACCAAGCTGAATTTTCCGGAAGGCCATCCGGCGCGCGAGATGCACGACACCTTCTTCTTCCATCCGAAGGAGGACGGCTCGCGCATGCTGCTGCGAACCCACACCTCTCCGGTGCAGGTGCGCACGATGCTGAGCCAGAAGCCGCCGATCCGCGTGATCTGCCCGGGCCGCACCTACCGCATCGATTCCGACGCGACCCACACGCCGCAATTCCACCAGGTCGAAGGCCTCGTCATCGACAAGCATTCGCATCTCGGCCACCTCAAATGGATCCTGCACGAGTTCTGCAAGGCGTTCTTCGAGGTCGACCACATCAACATGCGCTTCCGCCCCTCATTCTTCCCGTTCACCGAGCCGTCGCTGGAAGTCGACATCCAGTGCCGCCGCGACAAGGGCGAGATCCGCTTCGGCGAGGGCGAGGACTGGCTCGAGATTCTCGGCTGCGGCATGGTGCACCCGAACGTGCTGCGCGCCTGCGGCATCGATCCCGATGAGTACCAGGGCTTCGCCTGGGGCATGGGCATCGACCGCATCGCCATGCTGAAATACGGCATCGCCGACCTCCGCCAACTGTTCGACAGCGACGTCCGCTGGCTGTCCCATTACGGCTTCAAGCCGCTGGAGGTGCCGACGCTGGCTGGGGGGCTGAGCTCGTGATGGCCTGCTGGGACACAATTGCTCCAGCCGCAAGGACGGTCGGACTCCCTCTCCCGCTTGCGGGGGAGGGTTGGGGTGGGGGTCTCTCCTCGATTGGGTTGCCAATGGTCGATCCTGAACATCCGGACTGGAAGGTCTCGGGCAAGCTGCGAGGCAATGCTCGCTCACTCAGGCGCGACTCAACCGATGCGGAGCGGATCCTCTGGTCGGAACTGCGCGGCCACCGACTGAACGGCGCGAGCTTCCGCCGCCAAGTGCCGATCGAGAATTACATCGCCGATTTCATCTGCCACGCAGCCAAGCTCGTCATCGAGCTCGACGGCGGCCAACACTTCTCGAATGATGGCGAGCGCGCCGACGCGCGTCGCTCTACCGCAATCGAAGCGATGGGCTTCAAGGTGCTCCGCTTCAGCAATCTCGATGTCATGACAAATCGTGGCGGCGTTCTCGAAACCATCGCGACCACCGTCGCGGAGAGAGCCCCCACCCCAACCCTCCCCCGCAAGCGGGAGAGGGAGCAGACCGTCTCCATGGAGAAGAAACAGCCATGAAATTCACCCTCTCCTGGCTGAAGGATCATCTCGAGACCGACGAGCCGCTCGACAAGCTCGCCGAGAAGCTCACCATGATCGGGCTCGAGGTCGAGAACATCGAGGACAAGGCGAAGGCGCTGAAGCCCTTCACGATTGCGAAGGTGATCTCGGCCGAGCAGCATCCGAATGCGGATCGCCTGCGCGTCTGCATGGTCGACACCGGTGACGGCGGCGCACCGGTGCAGGTGGTGTGCGGCGCGCCGAATGCGCGCGCGGGTCTCGTCAGCGTGTTCTCGCCGCCCGGCACCTACATTCCGGGCAAGGACATCACGCTGGGCGTCGGCACCATCCGCGGCGTCGAGAGCCGCGGCATGCTTTGCTCGGCGGCCGAGCTGCAGATCTCCAACGACCATGACGGCATCATGGAATTGCCGGCGGACGCACCGATTGGCGCCGGCTATGCCGAATGGGCCGCGCTTGGCGATCCCGTGGTCGAGATCAATTTGACGCCGAACCGGCAGGACTGCACCGGCGTGCACGGCATCGCGCGCGACCTTGCCGCCGCCGACATGGGCAAGTTCAGGGATCCCGCCATCAAGCCGATCAAGGGCGAGTTCGCGTGCCCCGTGAAGGTCACGGTCGAGGATTCCACGCTGTGTCCAGGCTTCGCGCTCCGCCTCGTGCGTGGCGTCAAGAACGGTCCGTCGCCGGAATGGCTGCAGAAGCGGCTGACCGCGATCGGACTGCGCCCAATCAACGCGCTGGTCGACATCACCAACTTCATGACCTACGACCGCGCGCGGCCGCTGCACGTGTTCGACGCGAAGAAGGTGAAGGGCAATCTCGTCGTGCGCCGCGCGCGCGACGGCGAGACGCTGCTCGCGCTCGACGGCCGCACCTATAATCTCGATCCCGTCGTTTGCGTGATCGCCGACGAGCACGGCGTCGAATCACTCGCCGGCATCATGGGCGGCGAGGCCTCGGGCTGCGACGACGACACCACCGACGTGCTGATCGAATCGGCGCTGTGGAACGAGATCAACATCGCGCAGACCGGCCGCAAGCTCGGCATCAATTCGGACGCGCGCTACCGCTTCGAGCGCGGCGTCGATCCGGCCTTCATGGTGCCTGGGCTGGAGCTGGCGACCAAGCTGGTG
The DNA here is from genome assembly GCF_054863005.1 of Bradyrhizobium sp. 25ACV. Classification (NCBI taxonomy): domain Bacteria; kingdom Pseudomonadati; phylum Pseudomonadota; class Alphaproteobacteria; order Hyphomicrobiales; family Nitrobacteraceae; genus Bradyrhizobium; species Bradyrhizobium sp. 25ACV. The sequence goes on along the minus strand of NZ_JAVAYO010000005.1, from coordinate 309,991 downwards.
ATGGAGATGTGCGGCGGCACACCGTCCGAGACCGTCGTGGTCGGCAAGGCCTTTGGCGACGACCGCGTGATCGATTTCCCGGTGACCGAGGTCAAGCGCCTCTCCGGCATCGAGGTGCCGCAGGTCGAGATGAAGCGCATCCTGACCCATCTCGGCTTCATGATGGCGGGCCCCGGCCCGGTGGTGAAGGTCGCGGTGCCCTCGTGGCGCACGGATGTGCACGGCAAGGCCGACATCGTCGAGGAGATCATCCGCATCTACGGCGTCGACAAGGTGCCGATGACGCCGTTCGAGCGCGGCGAGGACGCGCGCAAACCGGTGCTGACGCCGCTGCAGCTGCGCACCCGCCGCGCCAGGCGCGCGCTCGCAAGCCGCGGCATCATCGAAGCGGTGACCTGGTCCTTCATCACGAAGTCCGCGGCAAAATTGTTCGGCGGCGGCCAACGCGAGCTCGAAGTCGCCAACCCGATCGCGTCTGATCTCTCCGACATGCGCCCGACGCTGCTCGCGGGCCTGATCGCGGCAGCACAGGCGAACGCCAATCGCGGCGTGAGCGATGTCGCGCTGTTCGAGGTTGGACAAATCTTCAAGGGCGATCGCCCGCAGGATCAGTTCATCGCCGCGAGCGGCGTACGCCGCGGCTTTGCCTCCTCGGAAGGTCTGGGACGGCACTGGTCGGGCTCGGCGCAGGCCGATGTGTTCGACGCCAAGGCCGATGCGCTGGCCGTGCTGGCAGCCGCCGGCGCGCCGATGCAGGCGCTGCAGATCGTCGCCGGCGGTCCGGCATGGTTGCATCCGGGCCGTTCCGGCACGATCCAGATCGGACCGCAGAACGTGCTCGGCCATTTCGGCGAGGTACATCCCAGAGCGCTCGAAGCGCTCGGCGCCGACGGCCCGCTGATGGTGTTCGAGGTGATCCTCGACCGCATCCCCGAGGCGAAGAAGAAGCCGACCCGCGCCAAGCCCGTGATCGAGCTGTCGGCATTCCAGCCCGTCACGCGCGACTTCGCCTTCATCGTCGATCGCACCGTGAAGGGTGGCGACATCGTGCGGGCCGCGCAAGGCGTCGACAAGAAGCTGATCACCGGCGTGAACGTGTTCGACGTCTACGAGGGCAAGGGCATTGACGACGACAAGAAGTCGATCGCGATCGCGGTGACGATCCAGCCGCGCGAGAAGACGTTGACCGATCAGGAGATCGAGGCCGTGGCCACGAAGATCGTGGCCGAGGTCACGAAGAAGACCGGCGGCACGCTGAGGGGATGAGTATTGCGGACTTCCTTCCGAAGGACGTCAGCCTCACCATTGCGATGGCGCTCTGCGCCGTCGCCTTCGTTTCCGGTACTGCACGCGGCTTTTCCGGCTTCGGCTCGGCGCTGATCTTCATGCCGCTGGCGAGCAGCATTGCTGCGCCACGGCTCGTCGCCGCCTTGCTTCTGGTGATCGACTTCGTCGCGGCGGCGCCGCTGCTGCCCGATGCCTGGCGCAAGGCCGACCGCAAGGCGACCGCGGTGATCGTGCTGGGCGCGCTGGTCGGCGTGCCCGTCGGCACTTATTTCCTCAGCGTGCTCGAGCCCGTCACCACGCGCTGGATCATCTCCTGCTTCGTCGCCGCTTTGCTGCTCCTGCTGCTGTCGGGTTGGCGCTATCGCGGCAAGGACCACGCCTGGCTCTCGGTCGGCATCGGCGGCCTCTCGGGCTTCTGCAGCGGCCTCGCACAAACCGGCGGCCCGCCGATCGTCGGCTACTGGCTCGGCCGCCCGATCGCGCCGATCGTCGCGCGCGCCAACATCGTGCTGTTCTTCGGCGCGTCGGATTTCTTCTCGATGGTCAGCTACGCAACCACGGGGCTGATCAGCCGCGAATCGCTCGCGCTCTCGCTGATCGTCGGCCCGGTCTATGCGATCGGCGTCGCATTCGGCGCCTCGCTGTTCGGCCGCGCCAGCGAGCGGGTATTTCGCGCGATCTGCTACGGGCTGATCGCGATGGCGGTGATCGCGGGACTGCCGGTGCTGGACGGGGTGTTGCGGTAACCACTGCTGTCGTCCCTGGGGACGCAGGGACGACGGCGGATTGTGTTGCGGCTTGACTGCCCTACTGCCTTGGCGCCCGCCGCTTCTTCGTCGACTGCGTCGGCACATCCGCCGAATCGTCCTTGAGCGCACCGATCTTGCGCAAGGCTGCGTCCGCGGCGCGCTCGCCGCTTTCCCAAGCGCCGTCGACGGTGCCCCACAGCGTCTCATGCGTGGCTTCGCCGGCGAGGAACACATTGCCGATCGGTTCGCTCAGGATTTTACGCGACAGCTGGCCGCCGGGGGAAGCCGCCGACATCGCACCCAGGACGTAGGGCGAGGCGTTCCAGCGCGTAGCGCTGGTCTTCCCGACGGCAGCCGCAGCCTCGCTACCGAACAATTTCGTGATCCATTCCCTGGCGAAGGCGACCATCGCCTTCTCACCCTGCTCGGAGAGATCGCGGCCGAACGCGCCGCCGACGTCAATCGAGCACAGCGAAGAGCCGCCGATATTGGCGAACATCAGCGCGGTGCGTGTCGAATTGCTTTGCTCGATGAGGATATCGTCGCGCGACAGGCCGAGCGGATTGCCCGGCAATTGCAGCACGATGCGATCATAGCTGCCGAGGCCGAGCTTCGACGCCGCGTCCAACGTGCGTTTGGGAATGTCGGGCGTGAACTTGATCGCGCCCGATGTCAGCACGTTGGTCGAGACCGTGACGACGGCGGCGCGCGCGGCGATCTTGCCGGCTGGCGTCTCAACGCTGACGTCGCGGTTGCTCCAACTGATGCGGCTCGCCGGCGTCGACAGCGCCACGGGCGCCTGCTCGCCGAGTTTGGTGATCAGCGTGCCCAGGCCCTGACGGCAGGCGATCGCCGCGTTGCGATCCTGCGCGCGTCCCTTGTCGATCGCCGACAGCTCCTTCAAATCCTTGCCGGCAAAGCCCGCGCCCAGCATGAATTCGGCCGCGCCCGCCCAGTCGCCGAGATCCTTCGGCAGCACGGAGGCGCAAGAGGTATCCAGCTTAGCCCGCGAAGCATCGTCGATAGCGCGGTTGGCGCGCACCAGCGCCGCCAGGAATTGCTCGGTCTCGCCCGCGCGTGCGTTGCGGCGACCGATGCGCATCTTCTGGCCCGATGGCGCCGGCAGCACGTCCAGCCCGACACTGCGCGCCAGCCGGATCATCGGATTGGTGTCGGGATTGTGCATCCAGCGTGCGCCGCGGTCGAACGGCACCTCGAAGGTTGTGCTGTCGGTGATACAGCGGCCGCCGACTTGCGATGCCGCTTCCATCACGAGGACCTTGCGGCCCGTCGCCATGATGCGCCGCGCCGCAGCGATTCCCGCGGCTCCCGCACCGATCACGACGATGTCGGCCTCGCGCGGCAGGGGCGCGGCGGTTGCGCGCAGGACCGGCATTGCTGCAAGACCCGCCGACGCGACAAGGAAACCGCGGCGCGTGATTGTCATGTCATGGTTTCCGAGGACTTACGGCGAACGGGAACAGTCAGCGAACCTTGCCGCATCTGATGTTGCACGGCAACCATCATGGTGAATCAATCGTGCTTGATGTCACGGAGTGATGAACCGAATTGCAACACGTTCCGACCATGATAGAGAAGGGAAAAAGACGGCCGCAAAAGGTCGTGGGGGGAGTTGGAAATGGGGACGGTCCTAGATTCAGTCGGCAAGCTAATTGCCGCGTACCTCTCCAAGGAGGTGCCGGGCTACGAGCCGTTCACGCCGAGCGACCCGGAGCACCTGCGCGGCGTGATCGAACCCGGCGACGTGCTGCTGGTCGAGGGCAACAACCGCATCTCCGGCATCATCAAATATCTGACGCAGTCGACCTGGTCGCATGCCGCGCTCTATGTCGGCCCGGTCGAGGGCGCCACGGAGCCCGACGGCGAACCGCATGTGCTGATCGAGGCCAATATCGGCGAAGGCGTCACCTCGGCGCCGCTGTCGAAATATTTCCCGTATCACACCCGCCTCTGCCGCCCGGTCGGGCTGTCCTACGAGGACCGCACAACGGTCTGCCGCTATGCGATCAACCGCATCGGTTTCGGCTACGACACCAAGAACATCGTCGACCTCATGCGCTTTCTGTTCCCGTTGCCGGTGCCGCAGCGCTGGCGGCGACGCATGATCGCGATCGGCTCGGGCGATCCGACCAAGATCATCTGCTCGGCGCTGATCGCACAGGCGTTCGATGCGGTGCGCTATCCGATCCTGCCCAAGATCACCAAGGCCGGCAGCCGCGCCGCCCGCCGCGAGATCCTGCACATCCGCGATTCCTCGCTCTACATGCCCCGCGACTTCGACATCTCGCCCTATTTCGAAGTCGTCAAACCCACCATCGTGCACGGGTTCGACTACACCGCCCTGCACTGGGCCGACAAGCAGAAGCCGCTCGAGGAGGTAGCGGGCACATTCAGTGTGTTTCCAGAAACGATCAGTGCGCCGCCGCTCGTTCCTGAGACGGTTGACCAAGAAGCGCCGGCTGAAATTCCGGCTGCGCAAATGAGTGCGTGCCTTGCGGAGACGGGCACCAATTTCTCCGAGCATTTTGTGCAGCTGAACGAACTAGCGATGTCCCGCGCGCGCCGCCGCGGAGACATATGCGAGATCGCGGCGTAAGCCCCGCTGTCGTCCCTGCGAAAGCAGGGACCCATACCGCGTGATCTATCGAGTCCGGGCGGTAGACGTACCGAACGACCAATCTTCGCCAAACCCCTCCCTGTGATTATGGGTCCCTGCGTTCGCAGGGACGACGGCTGTGAGCGTGGCGCAACCTCTCCTCAGCAACCGTCGTTGCGAGGAGCTCTTGCGACGTAAAGACCTACCGCTCCGCCCGTCCGATCACCGCCATCAACTCGGCGATCTTCTCGCGTTGGTCGGCCTTGTCGCCGCTCGCGATCGCGTGCTCGACGCAATGGGCGACGTGGTCCTTCAGGACCTCTTCCTCGACCCGGCGCAGTGCGGCACGCACCGCAGAGATCTGCGTCACGATGTCGATGCAGTAGCGGTCCTCCTCTACCATTTTCGAGAGGCCGCGAACCTGGCCTTCAATCCGGCCGAGGCGTTTTCCGACAGATGCCTTGATGTCCTTGCGCATGAGGTCTATATACCCCTACCGGGTATGGGTTGCAAGACCCTCGATATAAGGCCGGAGCAAGGGCAATGAACGAACATAGGCATCAACAGGGCGCGGACGGACATTCCGGATGCGGTTGTTCCGCCAAGACGGAAGCGGCCAAGACTGAACCGGCCAAGACCGAAGCAGCCAAGCCGGCGGCGTCCTCCTGCTGCGGCGGGCACGGCGATCATGCCGGCCACGGCCATCATCACGCGCATGACCATGGCGATGCGGCCAGCAAGGTGCACGATCCCGTCTGCGGCATGATTGTCGATCCCACGACTTCGAAGCACCGCTTCGACCATCACGGCGAGACCTTCCATTTCTGCTCGGCCGGCTGCCGCACCAAGTTCGCCGCCGATCCCGCAAAATATCTCGCCAAGGACAAGGCCCCCGCGCCCGAGATGCCGGCGGGCACGATCTACACCTGCCCGATGCATCCGGAGATCCGCCAGGTCGGACCCGGAAGCTGTCCGATCTGCGGCATGGCGCTGGAGCCGGAAGTGGCAAGCCTGGAGACCGGCCCCAACCCCGAGCTCGCCGACATGACGCGGCGGTTCTGGATCGGCGGCGCGCTGGCACTGCCGGCCGTGGTGCTGGAGATGGGCGGCCATCTCGCAGGCCCGCACAACTGGATCGATCAGACGCTGTCGAACTGGATCCAGCTCGCCTTCGCCACCCCCGTGGTGCTGTGGGCCGGCTGGCCGTTCCTCGTTCGCGGCTGGCAGTCGCTGCTGACGCGCAACCTCAACATGTTCACGCTGATCGCGATGGGCACCGGGGTTGCCTATGTCTACAGCATCATCGGCACCGTCGCGCCGCAGATATTCCCCGCAAATTTCCGCGGCCATGAAGGTGCGGTCGCCGTCTATTTCGAAGCGGCTGCCGTCATCACCGTGCTGGTGCTGCTCGGCCAGGTGCTGGAGCTGCGCGCCCGTGACGCAACCTCCGGCGCGATCAAGGCGCTGCTTCAGCTTGCGCCGAAGACTGCGCGCCGCGTCGATGACGACGGCGGCGAGCATGAGGTCGAAATCGACGCGCTGCATGCCGGCGAACGTCTGCGCGTTCGCCCCGGCGAAAAGGTGCCTGTCGACGGCGTGATCCTCGAGGGCCGCTCCTCGCTCGATGAATCGCTGGTCACCGGCGAGTCCATGCCAGTCACCAAGGAGGCCGGCGCGAAGGTGATCGCCGGCACGCTGAATCAGTCGGGCAGCTTCATCATGCGCGCCGACAAGGTCGGCCGCGAGACGCTGCTGTCGCAGATCGTGCAGATGGTCGCGGACGCGCAGCGCTCGCGCGCGCCGATCCAGCGGCTGGCCGATCAGGTCGCGGGCTGGTTCGTGCCGACGGTGATCGTCGTCGCCCTCGCCACCTTCGCGGCGTGGGCCTGGTTCGGGCCGGAGCCGCGGCTCGCCTTCGGCCTGGTCGCCGCCGTCAGCGTGCTGATCATCGCCTGCCCCTGTGCGCTGGGCCTCGCAACCCCGATGTCGATCATGGTCGGCGTCGGCCGCGGGGCGCAAGGCGGCGTGCTGATCAAGAACGCCGAGGCCCTTGAGCGGATGGAGAAGATCGACACGCTGGTGGTCGACAAGACGGGCACGCTGACCGAGGGCAAGCCCAAAGTGGTCGCGATCGTGCCGGCGTCAGGTTTTGCGGAGGATGACATCCTCAAGCTTGCCGCCAGCGTCGAGCGCGCCAGCGAGCATCCTTTGGCCGACGCGATCGTGCGCGCGGCCAAGGAGAAGCAGCTTGCCCTCGGCCAGGTCGAGCAGTTCGATTCGCCGACCGGCAAGGGCGCCACCGGCAAGGTCGACGGCAAGACCATCGTGCTCGGCAATGCCAGATATCTAACGTCGATCGGCATCGACACCAAAACGCTCGACGCCGAGGCCGAGCGGCTGCGCGGCGACGGCGCCACCGTGATCAACATGGCCGTCGACGGCCGGCTGGCCGGCCTGTTCGCGATCGCCGATCCGGTCAAGGCATCGACCCCGGAAGCACTGAAGGCGTTAGCTGCCGAAGGCATCAAGGTCATCATGCTGACCGGCGACAACCGCACGACGGCGGAAGCGGTGGCGCGCCGGCTCGGCATCGCGGAGGTCGAGGCCGAGGTGCTGCCGGATCAGAAGAGCGCGGTGGTGACGAAGCTGCAAAAGGCCGGCCGCAGCGTCGCGATGGCCGGTGACGGCGTCAACGACGCGCCGGCGCTGGCTGCGGCCGAAGTCGGCATCGCCATGGGCACCGGCACGGATGTGGCGATGGAGAGCGCCGGCGTGACTCTGCTCAAGGGCGACCTCGTCGGCATCGTCCGGGCGCGAAAGCTGTCGCAGGCGACGATGAGCAACATCCGGCAAAACCTGTTCTTCGCCTTCATCTACAACGCCGCCGGCATTCCGATCGCGGCCGGCATCCTCTATCCGGCGTTCGGTCTGTTGCTCTCGCCGATCATCGCCGCGGCGGCGATGGCACTGTCCTCGGTGAGCGTGGTCGGCAATGCGCTGCGGCTGCGGGCGTCGCGGCTGTGAGGATGCACTCCCTCTCCCCGTTCTTACGGGGAGAGGTCGGGGTGAGGGGCTGCTTCAGCAAATTCGGTGACAGATGGACTCGCGGAGAGTCCCCCTCACCCGGAATTCAAGCTAGGCTTGAATTCCGACCTCTCCCCGCAAGCGGGGCGAGGTAAGAAGAGCGAAGCACGCGGGGAATATCTGATGCAGCGAATTACCATCACGATCGAGGACGATCTGTTGGCGGAGATCGACGCGGCGGCGGAAGCCCGCGGCTACCAGAACCGCTCCGAGATCATCCGCGATCTCGCCCGCGCCGGCCTGCAGCAGAGCACCGAGGACACCGCGCAGACCGGCCAATGCGTGGCCGGTCTCGTCTATGTCTACGACCACGCCGCCCGCGATCTGTCAAAACGTCTGGTGCAGGAATTCCACGGCCATCACGACCTCGCGCTGGCAACCCTGCACGTCCATCTCGACGACAACAATTGCATGGAGATGACGGCGCTGCGGGGGTCGGCGGATGAGGTCAGGCATTTCGCCGACCACATCATCGCCGAGCGCGGCGTGCGCTACGGCCGCGTGGTGATGATCCCGACCGGGGAAGGCAAGCAGGCGAAGGTGCGGAAGCACGGGCACAGGCATGGGTAGGCCGGATCTTACCCTCCCCTGGAGGGGGAGGGTCGATCGCGCGTAGCGCGAGCGGGGTGGGGTGACGGTCCCTCCGCGACGAACAGTGCCCAAGTGGAGAGATCACCCCACCCCGTCACATGATCTCGCTTCGCTCGATCACGTGCCGACCCTCCCCCTCCAGGGGAGGGTAAGCAAGAGATCGCGGCAATTACGCTCCCTTGCCGAAGCCGCATCGGGTGTCTACCTCTCGCGGAGTGTTTACCTGAAAGGCTCCCCCCATGCTGGATGCCGCCGTGAAGGCGCTGTCGCAAATGATCTCGCCGCCGATGCGCTCGATCCTGTGGCGATCGGTCGGGCTTGCGCTCGTGCTGATCACCGTGCTGGCGATCGGCTTGCAGCGGCTGCTGAGCTGGTTTGCGACCTCCGGTGAGGTCTGGCTGGAAGGCCTGCTCGGGCCGGGCTGGCACACCTCGCTCGAGGTCTTGTCCTGGATCGTCTCGATCGCTGCGGGCCTCGGCGTCGTGTTCGGCGGCGTGTTCCTGATGCCGGCGATCACCTCGCTGGTGGCGAGCCTGTTCGTCGACGACGTCGCCGACATCGTCGAGCGCGAGCATTATCCCGCCGAGCAGCCGGGCCTGGCGCTGCCGTTCAGCCAGGCCATTTTCGAGGGCATCAAGACCGCGCTCCTGACCATCCTGGTCTATCTGATCGCGTTGCCGCTGGTGCTTTTTGCCGGCGCAGGCTTCCTGATCTTCTTCATCGCCGCCGCCTGGCTGCTCGGCCGCGAATATTTCGAGCTCGCCGCAATGCGCTTCCGCTCGCCGGAAGAGGCCAAGGCGATGCGGCGCGACAATGCCGCCACCATCTTCACCGCCGGCCTCTTCATCGCCGCCTTCGTCTCGATCCCGATCGTGAATCTGGCGACGCCGATCTTCGGCATGGCCTTCATGGTCCACATGCACAAGCGGCTGTCGGGCCCGCGGCCCGAGCTGATCGAGCCGGCGCGGCAGATGCGGTAACGCGCTCTACGTCACCTGCACGCCGCACTTGCGCAGCACCGTCTTGGCGAAGCCGAATGGCGCCGGCGTGAACGGGCCGGCCGGCGCACGGGTGATCAGTGCGACGACACCGAGCGCGGCTATCGCGAGCCAGAAGCACAGCCAGAAGCCGTCGATATAGGCGAGCACATTGGCCTCGCGCTGCACGATGCCCGCCAGCGTGCCGACCGCGCGCGGCTGCGCCAGCCCGGCGCCGTGGGCAGCGAAGTGATCGGAGAGCTGCTTCAGGGCGCGGACCACATCGACATCGCCGACGCCGAGGTTCTGGCCGAGATAGAAGGAATGAACCTGCTCGCGCACGCGCAGCCATGTCCCCATCAGCGCCACGCCGATCTCGGCGCCGCCGAGCCGCATGATCTGGATATAGGCGGCAAAGGAGGTGGCACGGCTTGGATCGGAGTTCGACAGCAGCGTGATGATCAGCGGCAGCAGGGTCAGCGACTGCCCGATCGCCTGGAGCAGCACGATGCCGACAAAGTCCTCGCGGGCCCAGTCATGGGTGAGCTGCGTGCCCCAGAGATTGGCGGCGGCGAAGCAGGCGAAACCCACCACCACCACGGTCCGCGTATCGAAATGCCGCAGCAGCCAGATCGAGAGCGGCACCAGCACGAACATCGGCAATGCGCCATAGGTGAGCAGCAGCACGCCGCTCTGCTCCGGCCTGAGCAGGGCGATGGCGGCCAGGAAGTTTGGCACCAGCGAGGCGTTGGACAGGCTGGTCAGCGTGTAGAGCAGGATCAGCACCAGCCCCAATCCGATATTGCGCGAGAACAAGACGTTCACATGCGCCCAGGGCTGCCGCACCAGCGACTCGTTGACGAGGAAGCCTGCGAATAGCACCGCGCCACTGACAAGCAGCGCCATCACCGTTCCTGAACCCAGCCAATCCAGCCGGTTGCCCTGGTCGAGCCCGGCATAGATCATCGCGACCCCTGCGCCGAGCAGCAGCATGCCGCCCCAATCGGCCTCGCGCAGCAGCGCGCGGTTCACGGGCTCGTTCGGTGTGCCGAGATAGACCATCAGCCCCATCAGGGGCGCGATCACGACGCTCTGCCAGTACAGCCATTGCCAGCCGAGATGATCGACATAGAAGCCGACCAGCGAGCTCGAGGTATCGAGCGCAAAGCCGACGCGGATCGAATAGATCGAGATCGCCGGCAGCCACCACCGGATCGGCAGATTGCGGAACACGATCATCAGCGTCGCCGGCACGAAGGTGCCGAGCAGCAGGCCATGCACGACGCTGAGCGCGAGCAGCGTTGGATAATCGTGCACGAAGGGAACGATCAGCGAGATCACGGCATAGATCAGGCTCGGAATGCCAAGCACGCGCCGCAGCCCGAACACGGTCGCGAGCCATGCCACTGCCGGCGCGATGAAGATCTGCGAGCCGATGCCGGCGGTGGAAAGCCAGGCGCCCTCGTCGAATGAGAGCGAGAACGCGCCGCGCAAATCGGGCAGGCCGACGGTGGTCAGGCGGCTGTCGAAATTGGCGAGGAAGGAGCCGAGCAGCACGGCCGCCACGGCGAACAGCGGCCGCGGCGCGACGCCGCCGCGCGAGAGCGGTCCGCGATCGGCGTCGTCATTTTCCGCCATTGCCGGCCTTGGTGTCGATGCTGGTGACGACCGACATGCCCGGCACCAGCCGTGCCAGCAACGGCTGGCCTTCGTCGAGCTGGATGCGCACGGGAATGCGCTGCACCACCTTGGTGAAATTGCCGGTGGCGTTATCAGGCGGCAGCAGCGCGACCTGCGAGCCCGTCGCCGGCGCGATGCGCTCGACCTTGCCGCGCAGCGTCTCGCGCGGAAAGCTGTCGACGGTGATCTCGACCGGCTGGCCCGGCGCGACGTGTGTAAGCTGGGTCTCCTTGTAGTTCGCGATCACATAGACCTTCGGTAGCGGCACAACGTTGATGAGGTTGGTGCCGATATTGACGTAGTCGCCGGGCTGCACCTGGCGCTCGCCGACGACGCCGTCGAACGGCGCCGATATTCTGGTGTACCCAAGCTTGAGCTTCGCACCCGCCAGCGTTGCCTTGGCCGCCGCGACATCGGCGGCGCGCTGCTTCCTGGTGCCTTGCAGGACTTCGAGCTGGTGCTGCTGGGCTGCGATCACGGCGCGGCTCGCACGCACGTCGGCCTGCGCCTTGGCGTAAGCAGCCACCGCCTGCTCGAGCCGCTGCCGCGTGCCGGATTCGGTCTGCGACAGCGATTGCTGACGCTCCTGCTCCTGCCGTGCCTCGACTTCCATGGCTTCGGCGGAGAGCCGCGCCGCCTGCGCCTGTGCGATCGTCGCATATTGCAGCTCGATCTGGTTGGCCAGATTGTCGAGCGTGGCCTGCGCGGCGGCGACCGCAGCTTCGGACTGCGCGACCTGGGCCTCGTAGTCGGCGGGATCAATCTGGATCAGGAGATCACCGGCCTTGACGCGCTGGAAGTCGGTTACGGCGACGGTCAGCACTTCGCCCGAGACGCGGCTCGAAAGCCGCGTCAGCTCGGCGCGCACATAGGCATCATTGGTGGTCTGGATCACGGCATTGCCGACCCATTCGTCGAAGCGCTGCGTCGCCAGCGCGACGAAGCCGAGCGCGACGATCACGGCGAACAGCGGGATCGCGAACCGGCTCCACAGCGAAGTGGCTGGCCGCTGCGTTGGCTTCGATGACGGGACCGGCGTTGCGGCGGCAGGCGGGGGCGGGACTAGTTCCTGTTGACTCACGATTTCACCCCAAGATGCTCTGCTCTCACCGCCGTCTTTCCGATCCTTCGGACCGTCCCGGAATGACTGCCGCTGCCAATCTCACACCGTCTTCTCCGGCCACCGACACAGATCGTTGATCAGGCAGACCTCGCAGCGCGGCTTGCGTGCGAGGCAAGTATAGCGGCCGTGCAGGATCAGCCAATGATGGGCATGCAGCATGAACTCGGCCGGGATCACCTTTTCGAGACCAAGCTCGACCTCCAGCGGCGTCTTGCCGGGCGCCAGCCCCGTGCGGTTGCCGACGCGGAAGACATGCGTATCGACCGCCATGGTATGCTCGCCGAAGGCCATATTGAGCACAACGTTGGCGGTCTTGCGGCCCGCGCCGGGCAACGATTCGATCTCGGCGCGCGTGCGCGGCACCTCGCCGCCGAACTCGCTCAGCACCTTCGCCGACAGCGCGATCACGTTCCTGGCCTTGGTGCGGTAGAGGCCGATCGTCTTGATGTACTCGCGCAAGCGCTCCTCGCCGAGATCGAGCATCTTCTGCGGGGTGTCGGCGACCTCGAACAAGGCGCGCGTCGCCTTGTTGACGCCGGCATCGGTTGCCTGTGCCGACAGCACCACGGCGACCAGCAGCGTGAACGGATTGACGTGCTCGAGCTCGCCCTTCGGCTCCGGATTGGCCTTGCGGAAACGGCTGAAGACCTCATGGACCTCGGCGGGCGTCCAGCGCTTTGTCGCCTTGAGCGTCTTTTTGGCGGGCGCGTTCGGCTTCGCGACGACCGCCTTTGCCTTCTTCTTCGGCACCGGCGCTTTGCGCGGAGCCGGCTTGCGGGTGATTTTCGCCATGATCGGGATATACTGAGGGACGATGAGCACAGGCAACGAAATTGAAGGCGGCGATCCTGATCCGCGCGACGTGCAGATCTTCTCTGCGCTGCTGACGCCGCACCGCTCGCTGAACCGCACCGGCTTCCTCGCCGTAATGCTGTTCCTGAGCGTGGTCAGCTTCGTCACGGGCCTCGCCTTCCTGATGATGGGTGCCTGGCCGGTGTTCGGTTTCTTCGGCCTCGACGTGCTCGTGATCTGGTGGGCCTTCAAGGCCAATTTCCGCGCGGCGCGGGCCAGCGAGGAGATCGTGGTCACGCCCTCGGAGCTGCGCGTGCGCCGCGTCAGCCATCGCGGCCAGGTCTCGGAATGGACGTTCAACCCGCTCTGGGTCCGGCTCGACCAGGAGGTCGACGAGGAATACGGCATCGAGCACCTCTATCTGATCTCGCGTGGCCGCCGGCTGCTCATTGCCGGTTTTCTCGGGCCCGAGGAAAAAGCGAGTTTTTACAATGCCTTGGTCAGCGCCCTGAATGCCGCCCGGCGCGGCCCGACCTACAATCCGGTGACCTGAGCGCAGTCAGAAATCGGGTGGTTTCCCACCCGTCCCTCTCCTACATTTCCAGTCATGATGACACTCGCCATACATGACCAGCGCCTGGCCAGGCCGGGCACCCAGAACGCCGCGCTGCGCGACTATGATTCGGTGCGCCGGGCGATCGCCTTCATCTCGGAGAACTGGCGCGCGCAACCGACCATCGAGGCGATGGCGGATGCGGCCGGAGTCACGCCGGATGAGCTGCACCATCTGTTCCGCCGCTGGGCCTCGATCACGCCGAAGGCTTTCATGCAGGCGCTCACCCTCGATCACGCCAAGGGCCTGCTGCGGGACTCCGCGAGCATCCTCGACGCCGCGCTCGACTCCGGGCTGTCGGGCCCCGGCCGGCTGCACGATCTCTTCGTGACCCACGAAGCGATGTCGCCGGGCGAATGGAAGAACGGCGGCGCCGGCCTGACCTTGCGTTACGGCTTTCACCCCTCGCCGTTCGGCACCGCGATCGTGATCGCCACCGACCGCGGCTTGTCAGGCCTCGCCTTCGCCGATCACGGCGAGGAGAAGATCGCGCTCGCCGACATGACCCGGCGCTGGCCGAACGCCACCTATGTCGAAGATCACGAAGGCACCGCGCCGCTCGCAGCGCGCATCTTCGATACGAAGCTGTGGCGGCCGGACCAGCCGCTGCGCGTGGTGATGATCGGCACCGATTTCGAGGTGCGGGTGTGGGAAACGCTGCTGAAGATCCCGATGGGGCGCGCGGTGTCCTATTCCGACATCGCCTGCAACATCAACAGCCCGAAGGCCTCGCGTGCCGTCGGTGCGGCGGTCGGCAAGAACCCGGTCTCGTTCGTCGTGCCCTGCCACCGCGCGCTCGGCAAGAGCGGCACGCTCACCGGCTATCACTGGGGCATCACGAGGAAGCAGGCGATGCTGGGCTGGGAGGCCGGACAGCTGGGGGTGCTGTAGGCTAGGCGAGATGTCGTAGGGTGGGTTAGCCGAAGGCGTAACCCACCTCTTTGGTTTCCACGGTGACAGAAGTGGTGGGTTGCGCCAGCGACTGCGCTTCGCGCAGCCGTCGTCTAACCCACCCTACGGCACCGCGCCTGCGGCGAAAACCTAACTCGCCAGATCGAGCTTCGAGGCCACGGTCGAATCCGCGTTGAGGCGGTAGATGATCGGCACACCCGTCGCCAGCTCGCGCTTCAAGATGCCTTCGGGCGAGAGCTTTTCCAGCACCATGATCAGCGCGCGCAGCGAATTGCCGTGGGCGGCGACTAGCGTGCGCTTGCCATTGAGCACGCCGGGCAGGATCTCCTGCACGTAGTACGGCAGTGCCCGCGCAAGCGTATCCTTCAGGCTTTCGCCGCCGGGCGGCGGCACGTCGTAGGAGCGGCGCCAGATCAGCACCTGGTCCTCACCCCATTTCTTGCGCGCGTCGTCCTTGTTGAGGCCGGAGAGATCGCCGTAGTCGCGCTCGTTCAGCGCGAGGTTTTTCGTCGTCGGCAAGCCCTCCTGGCCGAGCTCGCCGAGAATGAGGTCGAGCGTGTGCTGCGCGCGGGTGAGCACCGAAGTGTAGGCGACGTCGAACACGAGGCCCTGCGCCTTCAGCTTGCGGCCGGCTTCCGTGGCTTCCTTGACGCCGAGCTCGGTGAGATCAGGGTCCTTCCAACCCGTGAACAGGTTCTTCAGATTCCATTCGCTCTGGCCGTGGCGCACGAGCACGAGAAGACGTTCGCTCATTGACTGCTTTCCGTTAGGTTGGATTAGATGTCGGACAGGCCGAGCACGTCGGCCATGGAGTAGTGGCCGGGCTTCTTGCCATGCGCCCACAGCGCCGCCTTCAGCGCGCCATGGGCGAACAGCATGCGGTCCTCGGCCTGGTGCGACAGCGTCAGGCGCTCGAACGGGCCGAGGAAGGTGACGCTGTGATCGCCGGCGACGGTGCCGCCGCGCAACGAGGCGAAACCGATATTGCCCGGCCTGCGCGCGCCGGTGATGCCATCACGGCCACGCTCGGAATGATCATCGAGGGTGACACCGCGGCCGCTGGCTGCGGCCTGCCCCAGCATCAGCGCGGTGCCGGATGGCGCATCGACCTTCATGCGGTGATGGGTCTCGACGATCTCGATATCAAAACTCTGGTCGAGCGCCTTGGCGACGCGCTTGACCAGGGCGGCCAGCAGATTGACGCCGAGGCTCATATTGCCTGATTGCACCACGACGGCGCGGTTGGTGACGCTCTTGATCACGGCATTGTCGGAGCCCGACAATCCGGTCGTGCCGACGACATGCACGATCCCGCGCTGTGCCGCGATCGCGACATTTGCAATGGTCGCCGCCGGAACGGTGAAATCGAGGATGCCGTCGGCCTCCTTCGACATCGCCCAGAGGTCAGCGGAGAGCTTGATGTCGTTGGCCGGCAGGCCTGCGAGCACACCGGCATCCTTGCCGAGCAGCTCCGAGCCGGGGGCCTCGAGCGCGCCGGCCAGCACCGCGCCTTTGCTCTCGGCAATCGCCCGCACCAGCGCGCGGCCCATCCGGCCACCGGCTCCAGCAACAATCAGGCGCATGTCGGACATGGTGTGATCCTCTCATGGCCGTTGTAGCGGGGGGACGCAGTTCCGGCAACCGAGGGGACGGGCACGGCGACACCATGGTCACCGTCATTCCGGGATGGTCCGAAGGACCAGACCCGGAATGACGAGATTCTCAGGTGCGCAACTGCGCACCGTAGTTCGGCTCTGCGAGCCGCCCCGGAATGACCGTGCCTCAGCCGTCAGACGGCTGCGGGCCGTCATAGCCCTCGATGATGATGAGGTCGGCGACGGAGTGGGGCTGGCGCACCTTGATGTTGGCCTGGTATTCCGGCGAATTGTAGCAGGCGATCGCGGTCTCGTAGTCCGGGAATTCGATCACGACGTTGCGGGTGCGGCTGGCGCCTTCGACGGTGGTGAACTTGCCGGCGCGGACGACGAAGCGGCCACCCCATTTCTTGAAGATCGGACCGTTGGCGACGGCATAGGGCTTGTAGCCTTCGTCACTGCTCACATCGACGCGCCCGATCCAGTAACCTTTTGCCATTGTTCTTCTCCCTTGTTTGTTGATTAGCCGAGCGCTTGCGCGATCTCGGCCTGGATGGCTTCCGCAATCGCCTTCGGGTCGGCGGCTTCGACGACCGGCCGTCCGACGACGAGATAATCGGCACCGGCGGCGATCGCGCGGCCCGGCGTCATGATGCGCTTCTGGTCGCCGGTCGCCGAACCGACCGGCCGGATACCGGGGGTGACGAGATGCATCTGGTGGCCGACAATCTTGCGCAAGGCCCCGACTTCCTCAGGCGACGATACCAGTCCGTCGATGCCAAGCACCTGCGCCTGCTGCGCGCGGGCCTCGACCAGCTCGGAGACGCCGAGCCGATAGCCGGCCGCGTGCAGATCGTCCTCGTTGTAGGAGGTCAGCACCGTGACGGCGAGGATCTTCAGGCTGGAATTGCCGCGGCCCTCGACCGCGCCCTTCATGGTCTGCGGATAGGCGTGCACGGTGAGGAATGTGGCGCCGAGCCTGGTGATGCTTTCGACGCCTTGCATCACGGTGTTTCCGATGTCGTGCAGCTTGAGATCGAGAAAGACCTTCTTGCCCTTGTCGGCGAGCTTGCCGACCAGCGGCAATCCGCCGGCATAAGCGAGCCGATAACCGATCTTGTAGAAGGTGACGCTGTCGCCGAGGCGATTGATCGTCGCCTCCGCGGCATCGACGCTGGGCAGATCGAGCGCGACGATCAGGCGGTCCTTGGGGGCGATCTCGGCTGGCGTCATGTCACCTCACATCATGCGTTGGGAAATGTCGATCAACTGCGCCACCAGCTCCTTCAACGCGGCGATATCGCCCTCGTTCTTGAGCCTGTCCATATCGTCATAGGCCTGGTCGGCAAAGGCGAGCGTGAGCTGGCTGGCAATCACGTTGGCGTGGCAGGAGGTCAGGATCAGCCTAAGCGCCTGGAGCGCGCGCGCAGCGCCGAGCCGGCTTTGCGAAGCGCCGGCGAGTGCGAAGGCGCGGTTGCGGAACACATCGCCGCGCGCCTCGTGCAAATCGTGCACGCGGCTGACCCAGTCGATCGCGTTCTTGAGAAGCGGCGGCACCGAGGCATTGTATTCGGGCGAGACGATCAGCACGCCATGATGCGCGCCGATCATGCGCTTGAGGTTGATCGCGTGCTTCGGCAGGCCGGACTTGGCCTGGAGATCGCCGTCATAGATCGGCAGTGGAAAATCGGCGAGCGAAATGCGGGTGACGTCGACGCCGGAGCGGGCGAATTCATAGGCGGCGACCGCCGCCAGCTTCGCATTGTGCGAACCGGTGCGCAGCGAGCCGGGAATGATCAGGATCTTGGGGGCTGACATCCAATCCAATGCGTTCGGCGAAACGAGCCCGCCGCGCAAAGAACCAAGCCGGCGGAATTAGTCCTTGCGATACACCCAGACGCGGGCGGGCGGAAGGTTCATCCAGATCCGTTCCGAAGCCTCTGTGGACACGCCGGGCAGCGATTTCGGGATCGGCGGCACCACCGCATAGGTGAACTGGACGAAGGGCGCGCCGGGCGCGAGCGCCGTGAAGGCGTCGCGGATCAGCCGCAGCCGCGTCAGCATCGGTTTTGTCACCAGCGGCAGGCCGGAGACGACCGCGGAGGCCGGCGCGCTCAGGACGTTCCAGAGCGTGTCACGCAGGCGATAGGCATCGCCCTGCACCACCTTGGCCTGCGGATAGCGGTCGCGCAACAGAGCGCAGAAACCGGGATTGTACTCGACGAGGACGAGACGCTTCTGATCGACGCCGCGCTCGATCAGGGCCGAGGTGATGGCGCCGGTGCCGGGCCCGAGCTCGACCACAGGCGCGTCCGAATCGATATCGACGTAATGGGCCATGGTCCGGGCCAGTAGCTTGCCCGACGGCATCACGGCGCCCATGTGCAGGGGCTTTTCGATCCATGATCTGAGGAAGCGTACCTCGTCATCGAGACGAGGCTTCTTCAACGCACGCGCGGACGATGGCAATGGCATGTCAGGACCGGACGGGACCGCGGGACCGCGGCGTGTCAGAAAATGGTCATAAAGACGTATAGGCCGAAGGCGGTATGGTCAAGCCGGGTCAACTCGCCCGATTACCGAAGAAATCCTTGACCTTGGCGAAGAAGCCCTCGGATTCCGGCTGGGTATTGCCGGAGGACAGCTTTTCGAACTCGGCCAGCAATTCCTGCTGCTTCTTGGTGAGGTTCTGCGGGGTCTCGACCACGACCTGAACATACATGTCGCCCATCTGGCGCGACCGCAGCACCGGCATGCCTTTTGATGCAATGCGGAACCGGCGGTTCGACTGGGTCCCGGCCGGCACCTTCACCTTGGCCTTGCCCTTCTCGATGGTCGGCACCTCGAATTCGCCGCCGAGCGCCGCCGTCACCATCGAGATCGGCACACGGCAATGCAGATCGGCGCCGTCGCGCTGGAAGAACTGGTGCTGAGCCAGCGACAGGAAGATGTAGAGGTCGCCGGGCGGACCGCCGCGAACCCCTGCCTCGCCCTCGCCGGCGAGCCTGATCCTTGTGCCGTCCTCGACGCCCGGGGGGATGTTGACCGAAAGATTCCGCTCGCGGGTGACGCGGCCCTGGCCCGAGCAGGACGGGCAGGCATCCTCGATCATCTGGCCGCGGCCCTGGCAGCCCGGACAGGTGCGCTCAAGCGTGAAGAAGCCCTGCGACTGCCGCACACGGCCGGCGCCGCCGCAGCTCGAACAGGTCTTCGGCTTGGTTCCCGCCTTGGCGCCGATGCCCGAGCAGGCCTCGCAGGTGACCGAGACCGGAATCTCGATCTGCGCGGTCTTGCCGCCGAAGGCTTCCTCGAGCGTGATTTCCATGTTGTAGCGCAGGTCGGCGCCGCGCTCGCGGCCGCCGCGGCCGCGCTGCCCGGCCATGCCGAACAAATCTTCGAAAATGTCGGAGAAGGAAGAGGCGAAACCCGCGCCGAAGCCGGCGCCACCGCCGCCCTGCTCGAAGGCGGCATGGCCGTAGCGGTCATAGGCCGCGCGCTTGTCCTTGTCCTTCAGGACCTCGTAGGCCTCGTTGATTTCCTTGAACTTGACTTCGCTGGTGTCGTCCCCGGGATTGCGGTCCGGGTGGAACTTCATCGCCAGCTTGCGGAACGACGATTTCAGGACCGATTCGTCGGCATCGCGTTCGACTTCGAGGGTTTCGTAATAGCAGCGCTTGGTGGACGTGGACATGTGGGACTCGGTCTATCCAATCGCGATTCAAGTCGGAGCGAAACGACGTCGCCACACGACGATATAGGCAGCCTTCTGCTTGGCGGCAGAGGGCAGCGCGGCGGCGTTCAGCATAACGGCTGGGAATTGATCGATCGTAACGGGCGACCCGCCCGTCCGTCCCGACACGGCGGCCTCCCCCGCGAAGGAGGAGGCCGGTAGAGCGTGTGGGGTCCAAGCCGTCCGCATCATGACCCTCTTGGGGTTCAGGCGGACTTCTTGTTGTTCTTGTCGTCGTCGACTTCGGTGAATTCCGCGTCGACGACGTCGTCCTTGGCCGCATCCTTCTTGGCGTCGGCCTCGGCCTGCTGCTTGTACATGGCCTCGCCGAGCTTCATCGAAGCCTGGGCCAACGTCTGGGTCTTGGCCTTGATCGCCTCGGCATCGTCGCCCTTCAGCGCTTCCTTGAGGTCGCCGACGGCATCCTCGATGGCGCGGCGCTCGGTCTCACCGACCTTCGAACCGTGCTCGGCCAAAGCCTTCTCGGTCGAATGCACCAGACCATCCGCCTCGTTCTTGGCGGTCACGGCCTCGCGGCGCTTCTTGTCCGCCTCGGCATTGGCCTCGGCGTCCTTGACCATCTTCTCGATGTCGGCTTCCGACAGGCCGCCGGAGGCCTGGATGCGGATCTGCTGCTCCTTGCCGGTGGCCTTGTCCTTGGCCGAGACGTTGACGATGCCGTTGGCGTCGATGTCGAACGTCACCTCGATCTGCGGCATGCCGCGCGGAGCCGGCGGAATACCCATCAGGTCGAACTGGCCGAGCATCTTGTTGTCGGCCGCCATTTCACGCTCGCCCTGGAAGACGCGGATGGTGACCGCGTTCTGGCTGTCCTCGGCGGTCGAGAACACCTGGCTCTTCTTGGTCGGGATCGTGGTGTTGCGGTCGATGATGCGGGTGAACACGCCGCCCAGCGTCTCGATGCCCAGCGACAGCGGGGTGACGTCGAGCAGCAGCACGTCCTTGACGTCGCCCTGGAGCACGCCGGCCTGGATCGCGGCGCCGATCGCCACGACTTCGTCCGGGTTGACGCCCTTGTGCGGCTCCTTGCCGAACAGCTGCTTCACGACTTCCTGGACCTTCGGCATGCGCGACATGCCGCCGACCAGAACCACTTCGCCGATCTCACCGGCAGTGACGCCGGCGTCCTTCAGCGCCTTGCGGCAGGGCTCGACGGTCTTCTGGACGAGGTCGTCGACCAGCGCCTCGAACTTGGCGCGGGTGAGCTTCATCGTCAGATGCTTCGGGCCGGTCTGGTCCGCGGTGATGAAGGGCAGGTTGATCTCGGTCTGCGTCGTCGAGGACAGCTCGATCTTGGCCTTTTCAGCGGCTTCCTTCAGGCGCTGCAACGCGAGCTTGTCGTTGCGCAGGTTGATGCCCTGCTCCTTCTGGAATTCGTCGGCGAGATAGCCGACCAGGCGCATGTCGAAGTCTTCGCCGCCGAGGAAGGTGTCGCCGTTGGTCGACTTCACCTCGAACACGCCGTCGCCGATCTCGAGGATCGAGATATCGAACGTGCCGCCGCCGAGATCGTACACGGCGATCGTGCCGGTCTTGGTCTTGTCGAGGCCATAGGCGAGCGCGGCCGCGGTCGGCTCGTTGATGATGCGCAGCACTTCGAGGCCCGCGATCTTGCCGGCGTCCTTGGTCGCCTGGCGCTGGGCGTCGTTGAAGTAGGCGGGAACGGTGATGACGGCCTGATCGACCTTCTGGCCGAGATGGGCTTCCGCGGTCTCCTTCATCTTCTGCAAGATGAACGCCGAGACCTGCGAGGGCGAGTAGGTCTGGCCGTCGGCCTCGACCCAGGCGTCGCCGTTGGAAGCCTTCACGATCTTGTAGGGGACGAGCTTCTTGTCCTTCTCGACCATCGGGTCGTCGTAGCGGCGGCCGATGAGGCGCTTCACTGCGAAGAAGGTGCGCTCGGGATTGGTGACGGCCTGGCGCTTGGCCGGCTGGCCGACGAGGCGCTCACCGTCGTCCGTCACGGCGACGATCGAAGGCGTCGTGCGCATGCCTTCGGAATTCTCGATGACTTTGGCGTTCTTGCCATCCATCACGGCGACGCACGAATTCGTGGTGCCGAGGTCGATCCCAATGACCTTTCCCATGGTCCTGATATCCTTGTTTTTGCGGCAGGTTGGCTGGGCCCAGAAGGCACCCGACCGAAACCCCCTAAGATCAAACATCCGCGATATTGCGATGATTGAGGCTCATATAGGAGGGGGGGAGGGGCCCGCAAGGACCGAAGCTACGTTTCTGCCGTGAAAACATTGGGTTTTGGACGATGATATCCGGGCTTCACCGCCCTTGCGGGTGAGGAATTATTAACAGGTTCAGGCTTCAGCAAGCCCCCGCTACCGCAAGCCCGCCCGCCCTGTTGCCGCACGCCCAAACCCGGTAAAAGGCGGACCGGCCGGTCAGCCGCTACAGCTGCTTCGCGCGACAATGCGGCCCGGTGGCCGACCATCGAACGGCCTCAATGTGAACCAATCAGAGTGCCCATGAAGCTGATCCGCCCCCTCGCCGCGCTCGCCCTCCTGATCGCCTCCGCGTTTCCGGCCTTCGCCGCCGACGCCGTGTTTCCGCCCGGCTTGCGCCTCGGCATGGTGCCGCTGGTCGGTCTCAGCACGGCAAAAACCTTTCCGGGATTCGAGAGCGAGGACGGCAGCGTCAAGGTGTTGATCACCGAGCTGCCGCCGGCGGCCTATGGCGAGGTCGTGAGCGCCTTCAATTCCAATCCGGCCGGCGCTGGCGGCGTCAAGCAGGACAAGATCGAGACGCCCGCGGGCCTGGCCTATTTCACCACCGAAAGCGGCAAGGCCGGCGACACCCCGGTGAAACGCTATTCGATGATCGTGCCGGGCGCCGGCTTCTCCGGCTATGTCGCGGTGCAGGTCCCGGAGAATGCGACCAAGATCTACACGGATGAAGCGGTGCGGCAGATGTTTGCGACCGCCACCACCCGCAAGCAGGTCTCGGCGGAGGAGCAGATCGCGCTGATGCCGTTCAGGATCACCGATCTCGCCGAATTCAAGGACATCCGCACGCTGGCGCCGGGCTCGAGCATCATCCTGGCCGACGGCGACGAGAGCACCGGTTACGAGTCGAAGCCGTTCATGATCCTCGGCCTGATCGGCGCCACGCCGCAACAGGCCGACGACCGCGCCCGCTTCGCCCAGGAGGCGGCGCTGCAGATCCCCGGCGTGCGCGAATCGCGCGTCACCATGTCCGAGCCGATCCGCATCAACGGCCAGCAGGGCTTCGAGACCCGGATCGACGGCGTCAGCGGCAAAGACAAGGTCCCGGTGACCGTGGTGCAATGGATCCGCTTCTCGAGCGGCGGCGCCTCGCTGCGCATCATCGCCAGCGCCCCGCGCGACCAGTGGCTGGCCGCCTTCACCCGCTTCCGCGCCGTGCGCGACGGGATTCAGCCGAAGGGCTGAGCCGTTCGGCATACTCAGTGTCGTCCCTGCGAAAGCAGGGACCCATACCGCGTGATCGTGCGATTGCGGTCGGTCGCAGTACCCATGATGAGTCTTCGCCAAACATCTCCCTGGGGGTATGGGTCCCGGATCGGCGCGCGCCTAAGGGCGCGCTTGTCCGGGACGACAGTTATGTTGGGGCCGGCAGCCCAAGCCCTCACCAAAGCCGGCCGCATTTTCGGGCTTCTGTTCGTACACGAACGGAACTAGGCTTCGTCTCCGTTGAGTTCATCCTAAGGGGAGGCGAACGATGCTGGATCGGCGACAAGTCTTGGCAATGCTTGGAACGACGGCGCTTGCAACGCTGGCTCCAACCGCACTCCTTGCAGCGGCATCGATCAAGCCGGACGATGCCTCCGCGCTGCTCGTGATCGACGTGCAGAACTGCTTCCTGCCGGGCGGCAGCCTCGCGGTGAAAGAGGGCGAGCAGGTGGTGCCCGTCATCAACAAGATCTCGAAGGCATTTGCGAATGTGGTGATGACGCAGGACTGGCACACGCCGGGCCACATCTCGTTTGCGTCGGTGCATTCCGGCAAGAAGCCGTTCGAGACCGTCGACCTTCCCTATGGCAAGCAGGTGCTGTGGCCCGACCATTGCGTGCAGGGCACCGACGGCGCTTCGCTGTCGAAGGACCTTGCGATCCCGCATGCCGAGCTCATCATCCGCAAGGGCTTTCACAAGGACGTCGACAGCTATTCGGCCTTCCTCGAAGCCGACGGCAAGACCTCGACCGGACTTGCCGGCTATCTCAAGGGACGCAAGATCAAGCGCGTCTTCGTCGCAGGGCTCGCGACGGATTTCTGCGTTGCCTGGACCGCGCTCGACGCGCGCAAGGCGGGCTTCGAGGTCTATGTCGTGGAAGACGCCTGCCGCGGCATCGACACGCAGGGCTCGCTGGCAAAAGCCTGGGCCGATATGGCCAAGGCCGGCGTGAAGCGGATTCAGTCTGCGGATATCGCGGTGAGCGCGTAGGATTACAACTGGTCGTTCCGGAGCGATGCGAAGCATCGAATCCGGAACCTCGAGATTCCGGGTTCGGCTCTCACGAGCCGCCCCGGAATGACACCAAACTCAATTCCCCGCGCCGCTCGACTCGTTGTTGTTCGCCGCGGCCGCGGGCTTCGCGCCGCCCTTGGCGACACCGACCAGGGCCGGACGCAGCACGCGCTCGCCGATGGTGTAGCCGGCCTGCATGATCTGCACCACGGTGCCAGACGGCACCGACGCATCAGGCACTTCGTACATCGCCTGGTGGAAGTTCGGGTCGAACTTCTGGCCCTGCGGATCGAGCTTCTTCACGCCGTGCTTTTCCAGCGCGTTGAGCAGCGAACGCTCGGTGAGCTCGACGCCTTCGATCAGCGAGATCAGGCCGGGATCGGCCGTGGCGCGGGCTTCGGCCGGAACGGCATCGAGCGCGCGCTGGAGATTGTCGGCGATGTCGAGCACGTCGCGGGCAAAGCCGGTGATGCCGTAGAGGCGGGCGTCGGCGACCTCCTTGGTGGTACGCTTGCGCAGATTCTCCATCTCGGCCAGCGTCCGCAGCATGCGGTCACGCGCCTCGGCGGCTTCCTTCTGCAACAGCTCGACCGAGCCGGGCTCGGGATCGTCGGGCATGATGTAGGGTTTTGACACCACGGGCTCGCCGGTCGCGGCAGTCGTGTCTTCGGGTTGCCGGTCTTGCTCGGTCATCGGCTCTAATCTCGAACTCGTTTCCAGGGATTGTTGGCCCGGATATCGTGCCTAAAGCGCCGAAAATCAAGCGCCCGTGATCGGCGGAAACGCCGATCAGCCTCCCAAAAGGCGGCTGACGATGCGGGCCGCGTAGTCCACGGTCGGGATCACGCGGGCATAATTCAGCCGCGTCGGCCCGATCACGCCCAATACGCCGACGATATGACCGGCGGCATCCCGATAGGGCGAGATGATCGTGGAGGAGCCGGACAAGGAAAACAGTTTGTTCTCCGAACCGATGAAGATGCGCACGCCCTCAGCGGTCTCGGCGCGCCCCAGCAGGTCGATCACGCCGCGCTTGGTCTCGAGATCGTCGAACAGCAGGCGCACCCGTTCCAGATCCTCCAGCGCATGCAGGTCTTCGAGCAGATTGGCGTGGCCGCGGACGATGAGCTGGCGATCCTCGTTCTCGCCACCGGACCAGCTGGCGATGCCGGCGGAAATCACCTTCTGTGCAAGCTGATCGAGCTCGGCGCGGGCCTCTCCAAGTGCCGTCTCGAGCTCGAGCCGCGCCTCGGCCAGGGTGCGGCCGCGGATGCGCGCATTGAGGAAATTGCCGGCCTCGGTGATCGCCGAGGAGGGAACTCCGGGCGGCAGCGACAGCACGCGGTTTTCGACCTGGCCGTCCTCGCCGACCAGGATCACCAGCGCCTTTTCCGGTTCCAGACGGACGAATTCGATGTGTTTCAGCCGCGCATTGGATTTCGGCGTCAGCACCACCGCGGCGGCGCGGGTCAGGCCCGACAGCCGCGTCAGCGCCTGGTCCAGCGCCGCCTCGACCGATTGCGCCTGGCCGACGGTGGCAAGCTGGCTCTGGATCGACTGCCGCTCGGCCTCGTTGAGGTCGCCGACCTGCATCAGGGCATCGACGAAGAACCGCAGGCCGAGTTCCGTCGGCAGCCGGCCGGCGGAGGTGTGCGGGGCGTAGATCAGGCCGAGCTGTTCCAGATCGGCCATGACGTTGCGGACCGAGGCCGGCGACAGCGGCATGGCGATGAGCCGCGAGATATTGCGCGAGCCCACGGGCTCGCCGGTCGCGAGGTAGCTTTCGACAATTTGACGAAAGATGTCGCGAGAACGCTCGTTGAGCTGGGCGAGGCCTGCGCGCGGCGCGATCAGATGGATCGGATCGTGATGGGCCACAGACGGTAACTCCTCTCAGATGCTCATAATTTGTCCATCCAGGAGGGTTCTGACAAGCGTCGCGTTTGCAGGGTGGAAAACCGGGGGTGAAAAAGCCTTGTCCTTTCCCCTTGCCGCATACCCTCACCCCACCTACAAGCACCGCGAACAGCCCTACACCTGCGAGTTTTGGAGGATTTCCCATGCGGCCAAGCCGCCGTGCGCCCGACGAATTGCGCCCCGTGACGCTTGAGCGCGGCGTGGTCAAATATGCGGAAGGCTCCTGCCTGGTGAAATTCGGCGACACCCATGTGCTGGTCACCGCCACGCTGGAAGATCGCCTGCCGCCGTGGCTGAAGGGCCAGGGCCGCGGCTGGGTCACCGCCGAATACGGCATGCTGCCGCGCGCGACCTCCGAACGCACCCGCCGCGAGGCCTCCGCCGGCAAGCAAAGCGGCCGCACGGTCGAGATCCAGCGCCTGATCGGCCGCTCGCTTCGCACCATCGTCGATCTCGAAGCGCTCGGTGAGCGCCAGATCACGGTCGATTGCGACGTGCTCCAGGCCGACGGCGGCACCCGCACGGCCTCGATCACCGGCGCCTGGGTCGCGCTCGCCGACTGCGTCAACTGGATGAAGGCGCGCAACATGATCAAGGCCAATGTGATGCGCGACAATGTCGCCGCGATCTCCTGCGGCATCTACAACGGTACGCCGGTGCTCGATCTCGACTACGCCGAGGATTCGGAAGCCCAGACCGACGCCAATTTCGTCATGACCGGCGATGGCCGCATCATCGAGGTGCAGGGCACCGCGGAACGCGAGCCGTTCACGCAGGACGAGTTCCTGGCGCTGATGGCGCTGGCCCAGAAGGGCATCGCGCGTCTCGTGGACTTGCAGAAACTGGCTGTCGCGTAGTCAATAGGCCCATGCACCGCCGAATCACCGGAAAGCTCGTCATCGCCACCCATAATCCCGGCAAGCTCGCCGAGATGAAGGAGCTGCTCGCGCCGTACGGCATCGAGGCGGTGTCGGCCGGAGAGCTCGGCCTCGGCGAGCCGGACGAGACCGGCAACGATTTCCGCAGCAATGCCGCGATCAAGGCGATCGCGGCAGCGCAGGCGACCAAGCTTCCCGCCTTTGCCGACGATTCCGGCATCGTGGTCGACGCACTCGACGGCGCGCCGGGCATTTTCTCCGCGCGCTGGGCTGGACCTTCCAAGGATTTCGCCGCGGCGATGGCGCAGATCGAGCGCCTGTTGCAAGAGCGCGGCGCCACCACGCCGGATAAGCGCAAAGCGCATTTCGTCTCCGCGCTCTGCGTGGCCTGGCCCGACGATCATCTCGAAGAGGTCGAGGCGCGCGTCGACGGCACGCTGGTCTGGCCGCCGCGCGGCACCGCCGGCTTCGGCTATGACCCGATGTTCCTGCCGGACGGCCACAGCCGCACCTTCGGCGAGATGGACAGCATCGAGAAGCACGGCCTGCCGCCGCTCGGCCTTGGCCTGTCGCATCGCGCCCGCGCCTTCGTGAAACTGGCGGAGATCTGCCTTGAGCCGCGCTAGAGCGTTTTCGAGCGAAGTGGATACCGGTTCGCGCCAGGAAAACGCGTCAAAACAAGAATCTGAAGCCTTCGGCGTCTACGTGCACTGGCCGTTCTGCCTGTCGAAGTGTCCCTATTGCGACTTCAACAGCCATGTCCGCCACGCCGCGATCGATGAGGCGCGCTTCGCCTCCGCTTTCGCGCGAGAGATCGCAACCACTGCCGAGCGCGCGCCCGGCCGCGAAGTCACCTCAATCTTCCTCGGCGGCGGCACGCCCTCGCTGATGCAGCCCGCAACCGTCGGCGCCGTGCTCGATGCCATCGGCAAGCACTGGACCGTCGCTGATGACGTCGAAGTGACGCTCGAAGCAAACCCGACCAGCGTCGAAGCCACGCGCTTTGCTGGCTATCGCGCCGCCGGCGTCAACCGTGTCTCGCTCGGTGTGCAGGCGCTCGACGATGCGTCGCTGAAAGCGCTGGGCCGCCTGCACAGCGCGCGCGAGGCGCTCGATGCGGTCGCCATCGCACGCCGCTCGTTCGATCGCTATTCGTTCGATCTGATCTACGCCCGTCCCGACCAGACGCCGGCGATGTGGGCCGATGAACTGCGTCTCGCCATCGACGAAGCGGCCGAGCATCTGTCGCTCTATCAATTGACGATCGAGGAAGGCACGCCGTTCTTCGGCCTGCACCAGGCCGGCAAATTGAAGACGCCGGACGAAGCGGTCTCGCGCGCGCTCTACGACGTCACGCAGGAGACCTGCGACAAGCTCGGCCTGCCCGCATACGAGATTTCCAATCACGCGCGGCGCGGCGCCGAGTGCCGGCACAATCTGGTTTACTGGCGCGGCGAGGAATATGCCGGCATCGGTCCCGGCGCGCATGGCCGGCTCGACATCGACGGCATCAGGCATGCGACCGCCACCGAGAAGCGTCCCGAGGCCTGGCTGATGCGGGTCGAGACCAACGGCCATGGTGTCGTCACCGACGATCTCCTCAACAGCGAAGAACGCGCCGACGAATTCTTGCTGATGGGATTGCGCCTTGCCGAAGGCATCGACCCCGAGCGCTACAAAGCCCTCTCCGGCCGCCCGCTCGATCCCAAGCGTATCGCGCTGCTGCGCGAGGAAGGCGCGATCACGGTGGATGCGACGGGCCGCCTGCGCGTGACGAGTAGCGGATTTCCGGTGCTGGACGCGGTGGTCGCGGATCTCGCGGCGTAACGCGCTGCCGTAGGGTGGGCAAAGCGAAGCGTGCCCACGCATTATTAGCTATCGAAAGAGATCGTGGGCACGGCGCGAAGCGCGCCTTTGCCCACCCTACGGCACCGTCGTCCCGAACTACGCCCCAAAACTCTTCGGCGAGCCCGCGACCGCAACGCCGCCACCCGTCGCCACCTTCATCACCGCAAGGCCACGCTCGTTGGTGCCATCCGCGCGGAAACGAAACAGGCCGTCGATGCCGGCGAAGCCGGAGGGATTGGTGAGCACGTCGGACGAGAAGCGCGTGGTGCCTTGCGTGCGCGCCAGCGCGGCGACGAGGGCGACCGCGTCATAGGCGAGTGTCGCGGTGCGAATCGGTTCGGCGCCGTATTTGGTGCGGTAGCGGCCGGAGAAGGCGCGGAAGCCGGCCGGGTCGGGCGCGGCATAGAGGCCGCCTTGCAGGTTCGCATTCGCATAGACCCGCGGATTGTCCCACAGGCCGGTGCCGAGCAGCTGGATGTTGCGTAAGTTCGCGCCCGCCGCGGTCATCGCATCTGCCACCGTCACCACGGCATCGCCGTCATCGGCAATGAACAACGCATCCGCGCTGCCGAGCTGCTGCGCCACGGTGCGCGCCGGTGTGGCGCGATCGGCGCCGTATTTCTCGAAGGCGACGATGCGCCCGCCACGCCGCGGCACGGCCGCCTTCACCGCGGCCTCGACGACATTGCCATAGGCATTGTCCGGCACCAGCACGGCGACGGAACGCTTTCCGATGCTGGCGGAATATTCGACGATGCGGTTGACGTCGGACTCCGGCAGGAAGCTGAGCAGATAGACGCCGCGGCCGGCGATGCTGGAATCGGTCGAGAACGCGATCACCGAGATGCCGCGCGTGCGCGCGACTTGCGCCACCGCCGGCACCGATTGCGCGAACAGCGGTCCCAGAATGATCTCGGCGCCTTCGTCGACGGCCTGCTGCGCGGCCGCCTGCGCGCCTTGCGGGCTGCCATTGTCGTCCTTGATCAGCAGCTGGATGTTCGGGTTCTGGAACTCTGCCAGCGCCATCTCGGCGGCGTTGCGCATGGATTGCGCGGCGAGGCCGGCATTGCCGGCGGCCGAAAGCGGCAGGATCACGGCGACCTTCACGCCGCCGGTGCCGGCGGTCGTCGCCTGTTGCGGAGGACCTGCGGGCTGAGCCGGCGGCGTCGAGCTCGAGAACGGGTTGGAGAACTGGCTCAGGCTCTGCTGCACGCCGGCGCAGGCCGACAGCAGCGGCGCACCGAGCAGCAGGCCGAGCGCGCTCCGGCGGGTCGCCCCTGACATCAGGGACCCCGGAACGGGAGATTTTGGATGACGCGGGCCCACCATTTCAGCTTCTCTTCTGACCCGCCGGCGCCGGCCAGTCACGACATTCTTTCCACGACACAAGCCGCGGATTCAGGCATATTGTCGGCAAATAGTTAACCGAAACAAAAGGATAATAGCCGCTTAACGCGGCCGCCTTGCTGTCCCGGCAGCTGTTTACCCTCGCTCATTCAGCATCAAGGCGGCGTTTCGGTCGCGAATATGGCGTGAGAGCCCTCACGCCCTCTCGACGTGATCCTGGATCGATCACATTCCCGTCCGTTCCTCGCCCCTCACCTCGGCACGATCTTTTTCGCCGAGCCGGTTCCCAGCCCTGCGGATCGTGCCTAAGTTGGCTTCATTATGCGCGCAAAGCCGGCCCCGATAAATACGCCTGAAGCTCAAGACGCCGCCTCGCGCGGTTTCTCCATCGATGCCCATCGGCTTGCGGCGCCGAAGGCGGCACCGGGCCTCCATCTGGTCGCAACCCCCATCGGCAATCTCGGCGACATCACGCTGCGGGCGCTGCAGACCCTCGCCGGCGTCGACGTCATCGCCTGCGAGGACACCCGCATCACCCGGCGCCTGACCGAACGCTACGCCATCGCGGCGCAGCTCAAGCAATATCACGAGCACAATGCGGAAGCCGCGCGTCCGAAAATCCTGGAGGCGCTGGGGCAGGGCGGCTCGATTGCGCTGGTCTCCGACGCCGGCACGCCGCTGATCTCCGATCCCGGCTTCAAGCTGGTGCGCGAGGTCTGCGCTGCCGGCCATGCGGTGTATGCCCTTCCCGGCCCGTCCTCGGTGCTGGCGGCGCTGTCGGTGGCGGCACTGCCGACCGACCGTTTCTTCTTCGAAGGCTTTTTGCCGGCGAAGTCAGCCGCGCGAAAGGCGCGCTTGACCGAGCTCGCACGCATCGACGCGACGCTGGTGATGTTCGAGTCGGGTAACCGCGTGCAGGACACGCTGGCAGAGCTCGCCGAGATCATGGGGGCGCGCGAGGCCGCGATCTGCCGCGAGCTGACCAAGCTGCACGAGGAGATTTCGCGCGCACCGTTGAGCCAGCTGGCGCGCGAGGCCGATACGCTGGAGACGCGCGGCGAGTTCGTGCTGGTGATCGCTCCGCCAGCGGCCGACGCCGAGGTGCTGACATCGGATGCGCTGGACGATCTGTTGCGCGAGCAGCTTGCCGCGCACAGCGTCAAGGATGCCGTGGCGCATGCGGTCGCGCTTTCGGGCCGGCCGCGCCGCGAGGTCTATGCCCGCGCGCTCGAGCTCGCCAAAGACTTGAGGGGCGACGATGGCGAAGACTGAGGTCCCGGCGGAACCGAAGGTCGCCTCGCCCGAACGCGTCGCCGCGTTCCACACCGGCATCTCCGCGGAGAGTCGCGCCGCGGCCTATCTGATGGCCAAGGGCTATCGCATCCTGGCCAAGCGCTACCGCACCCCGCATGGCGAGATCGACATCGTGGCGCGCCGCCGCAATCTGATCGCCTTCGTCGAGGTCAAGGCGCGCGCCACGCTGGATGACGCCGCCTTCGCCGTGACGCCGCGCCAGCAGCAGCGCATCATCGCCGCCGCGCAAGGCTGGCTCGTGGCGCATCCCGAGCATGCCGAATTCGAATTGCGATTCGACGCCATGCTGATTGCGCCGCGCTCACTTCCGCGCCATGTGTTGGCGGCATTCGACGCCTCGACCTGAAAGGCAGACCATGAAACTGAACGTCGCCGTCCAGATGGACCCCATCGCCCGCATCAACATCAAGGGCGATTCCACCTTTGCGCTGCTTCTGGAGGCGCAGAAGCGCGGCCACGGCCTGTCCTATTATACGCCCGACAAGCTCTCGATGGTCGGCGAGGAGATCGTGGCGCCGGTTCAGCTCCTGACCGTGCGCGACGAGTCCGGCGACCATTTCACGCTCGGCGAACCCAGGCGTGAGGCGCTGAACGGCTTCGACGTGGTGCTGCTGCGCCAGGACCCGCCGTTCGACCTCGCCTACATCACCTCGACGCATCTTCTGGAGCGCATCCATCCGAAGACGCTGGTGGTCAACGATCCAGCTTCGGTGCGCAACGCGCCGGAAAAGCTGTTCGTGATGAATTTTCCGCAGCTGATGCCGCCGACCCTGGTCTCGCGCGACTTAGACGAGATCAACGCCTTCCGCGACAAGCACGGCGCCGTCGTCATGAAGCCGCTGCACGGCCATGGCGGCGCGGCGGTATTCCGCGTGATGCCGCAGGACATGAATTTCGGCTCGCTGTTCGACATGTTCTCGGTGACGTTCCGGGAGCCCTGGGTGATCCAGCAATTCATCCCCGAGGTGAAGCACGGCGACAAGCGCATCATCCTGGTCAATGGCGAGTTCGCTGGCGCGGTGAACCGCGTGCCGGCCACCGACGACCTCCGTTCCAACATGGTGCGCGGCGGCGCGGCGCAGGAGACCGAGCTCACCCCGCGCGAGCGCGAGATCTGCGCCACCGTCGGCCCGGCGCTGCGTGAGCGCGGCCTGCTGTTCGTCGGCATCGACGTCATCAATGGCAACCTCACCGAGATCAACGTGACCTCGCCAACGGGCATCCGCGCCATCGCGCGGCTCGGCGGGCCTGATGTCGCGGCGAAGGTCTGGGACGTGATCGAGCAGAAGCGGGCGAAGTAAACGCTGATCTTTTTCGTAGCCCGGATACTGATCCATCACCGTCACCCTGAGGTGGCCGCTTCTTCAGCGGCCCTCGAAGGGCGACGGCTCAGCTGTTACCGCGCGTTGCTGCGTCGCGGCCGCGCATCACTAACTACCCATTCACCATGACGCCGCGCAGGTCATTCGAACGGACGTTGCGTACTGCGTGAATCTACGGGGCCGCTGGCCGACCGGATAACGCCGCGTTCACCATCTGCCGAAAACCAGCATCGCTGGCCGGCCGGCGCGTTCGGCCTCGCAACACCCCTTATACTTTTACTCCCTACTCATCGACACGGGGAACCCGCCAGGTGCGGTTCGAGTGCCCCGCGTAAGAGTAGAAGCGTATGAATACCGCACGCATTGTCGTTCTCGTCATCGCGCTGGGCGCCGGCGGTGTCGCTGCGTATCTGGCGAGCGGCTTCGACAACAAGCCCGCGCCCGTTCTGCCCGTCGCCGAGAAGCTGCCGACCGTCGAGGTCCTCGTCGCCAAGTCCGACATCGGGCTCGGCCAGGCCGTGAAGCCCGACGACCTGCAATGGCAGGCCTGGCCGGCAGCGACCGCGAGCAGCGCCTTCATCCGCCGCGACAGCAGGCCCGAGGCGCAGACCCAGATCGCCGGCTCGATCGCGCGCGTCCCCCTGATGCAGGGCGAACCGATCCGCGAGCAGAAGCTGGTCAAGGCCGACGGCTCCGGCTTCATGGCCGCGATCCTGCCCGCCGGGATGCGCGCCGTTTCCACCGAGATTTCAGCCGAGACCGCCGCTGGCGGCTTCATCCTTCCGAATGACCGCGTCGACATCGTCCTGACTCGCCGTCTGAAGAACCCCGACGGCGCCAACAACAACGGTCCGACCGGCGGCAACGACCTCGTCCTGTCCGAGGTCATCCTGACCAATATCCGCGTGCTCGCGATCGACCAGGCGCCGAAGGAGAAGGACGGCCAGAACGCCGTCGTCGGCAAGACCGTCACGCTCGAGCTCCGGCCCGACCAGGTCGCAGTACTCGCAGCCGCGCGCCAGGGCGGCACGCTCCAGCTCGCGCTGCGGAGCATCGTCGATGTCAACGCAGTCGAGGGCACGCCTGAGGACCAGGGGATCAAGCGCGCGGGCGGCGTGAATGTGATCCGTTACGGGGTGCAGGCACGGCAATTGACGTCACAGAAGTGATGATGGGGATAGCATGAACTACGGGGATGATCGGACGGGCCTGCGCCTTCGGGGGAAGCGCACGCGCTCGTTCTGGACGGGGACGATGCTGATGCTGGGGCTGCTCGCAGCCCCCGACCTCGTCAGCGCGACGGATGCGCCGGTCGGCGACCAGGCGCCGATGCAGGCACCGGATCTCGGCGTGTCGTCGGTCGCGACCATCGCGTCGGCGAAGACGCGTTTTCTCTCGCTTGGCGTCGGCAAGTCCGTTGTCATCGACCTGCCACGCGAGGTCAAGGACGTTCTGGTGGCCGATCCCAAGATCGCCAATGCAGTCATCCGCTCGGCCCAGCGCGCCTATATCATCGGCGGTCAGGTCGGCCAGACAAACGTCGTGTTCTTCACCGCCGACGGCCAGCAGGTCGCCTCCTATGACATCGCTGTAAAGCGCGATCTCAACGGCATGCGCGCGGCCCTGCGCCAGTCGCTGCCGGGCGTCCAGATCGAAGGCGTCGGCGACAGCGTGATGCTGACCGGATCGGTGTCGAGCCCGGTCGAGGCCCAGCAGGCCGGCGAGGTCGCCGCAAAGCTGGTCGGCGGCTCGGACAAGGTCGTCAACAGCATCGTCGTGCGCGGCCGCGACCAGGTGATGCTCAAGGTCGTCGTCGGCGAAGTGCGCCGCGACATCGTCAAGCAGCTCGGCGTCGATCTCAGCGCCAGCCTGAACGCCGGCACCGCCGTGGTGAATTTCAACAATTCCAACCCGTTCTCGGTCTCGGGCGGACCGATCGTCGGCAGCAACGGGCTCGGCGTCGCCGGCCTCGCCAAGGGCGTCGCCACCGTCAGCGCCACCATGCGCGCGATGGAAAGCGCCGGCGTCATGCGCACGCTCGCCGAACCGAGCCTGACCGCGATCTCGGGCGAATCCGCCACCTTCATCGCCGGCGGCGAATTCCCGATTCCGGCAGGCTATTCCTGCGATCCGGTCACCCACGTCTGTACCACCCAGGTGACCTACAAGAAGTTCGGCATCTCGCTGAACTTCACCCCGGTCGTGCTCAGCGAAGGCCGCATCAGCCTGCGCGTGATGACCGAGGTCTCGGAGCTGTCGAATACGAATTCGATCACGTTGACGCAGGCGGTGTCCTCGACCTCGAGCAACTCGATCACCATCCCCTCGATCCAGACCCGCCGCGCCGAGACGACGCTGGAAATTCCCTCGGGCGGCTCGATGGCGATGGCCGGCCTGATCCAGCAGCAGACCAAGCAGGCGATCAACGGCCTGCCCGGCGTCGACCAGGTGCCGATCATCGGCGCTCTGTTTCGCAGCCAGGACTTCGTCAACAACGAGACCGAACTGATGGTGATCGTGACGCCCTATGTGGTGCGCGCGGTCGCCCAGAAGGAATTGGCGCGGCCCGACGACGGCTTCGCGCCGGCCTCGGACGCGCAGACGGCGCTGCTCGGCCGCATGAACCGCCTCTATGGCATCGCGCGTCGGGTCGATCCGATCGCCGGCGCCCCCGGCGATTTCGGCTTCATCATCGACTGAGACGAACGGACGGCCGGGGAACGGTGCGGGAATCGGGGCAAGAGGGGATGAAGCGATGACGAAGACGACAGCCGATCGACGTCGCAATCTGGGCGTCGCGCTGGCCCTGACGGGACTCTCCGTCATGCTGGGCGCCTGCAACACCACCGGCGAGATCGTCACCCAGACGGTGCCGACCGACTATCGCCAGCGCCACCCGATCGCGGTGCAGGAAGGCAAGAAGTCGATCGTGATCTTCGTCGGCAAGGCGAGGGGCGGCCTGTCGGCCGCGCAGCATTCGGACGTCGCGGGCATCGCCCGGGACTGGGTGCGCGAAGGCACCGGCTCCGTCGTCGTCGACGTTCCCGTCGACAGCGCGAATTCGCGCGCGGCGGCTGCGACCTATCGGGAAATCCGTTCCGTGCTCGCATCCGGCGGCGTGCCGTCGCGTGCCATCGTCCAGCATCCCTATCGCCCTGAAGATCCCGGGCTGCTGCCCACCATCCGCCTGAGCTATTCGAAGATCGCCGCGGTCGCCGGTCCCTGCGGGCTGTGGCCGGAAGACCTCGGCCCCAACATCCTCGATCCCGGCTACAACGAGAACCGGCCCTACTTCAATCTGGGCTGCGCCAGCCAGCGCAATCTCGCGGCGATGATCGACAATCCGGCCGACCTCGAGCAGCCGCGATCGGAGACGCCGGCCTATACCGCGCGGCGCGACATCGCCTTTGATCGTTATCGCAAGGGCACCGCGATCTCGACTCCCAATTCCGAGGCCGACAGGGCCAAGCTCAGCGACACAGGCAAATGACGGGCATCCACGACGAAGAAGCGGACGATCCGCAGCACCCCGAGGAACACATTGCGCCGGTTCCCCGCATCTCGGTGCAGGCCTTTTGCGAAACCGAGAAGACGCTCGCCGCGATAACCGCGGCCGGGCAGGACCGCCGGCTCGCCAAGGCGCACCTCACCGCCAAGGACGGTGGCCTTGCCGCGGCGATCGAAGTCTATGAATCGATGCCGACGCCGAACGTGATCGTGATCGAATCCGACGGTACGCGCGACATCCTCGAGGGACTCGACGACCTCGCCGGCGTCTGCGACCCCGGCACACGCGTGGTCGTGATCGGCAATCCCAACGACACCGCGCCCTATCGCGAACTGGTGCGCCGCGGCGTCAACGATTACGTGGTGGGGCCGGTCGAAACGCTCGACGTCGTCCGCTCCATCTGCAGCCTGTTCTCGGCCTCCGAGGCCATCATCACCGGCCGCGTCATCGCGGTGGTCGGCGCCAAGGGCGGCGTCGGCGCCTCCACGGTCGCACACAATGTGGCGTGGACCATCGCCCGTGACCTCGCGCTCGATTCCGTCGTGATCGACCTCGACCTCGCCTTCGGCACCGCAGGCCTCGACTACAACCAGGACCCGGTGCAGGGCATCGCCAACGCGGTGCTGTCGCAGGACCGGCCGGACACGGCGCTGATGGAGCGCCTGCTCTCCAAATGCACCGAGCGCCTCAGCCTCCTCGCGGCGCCCGCCACCCTCGACCGCGTCTATGATTTCGGCGCCGAAGCTTTCGACGCCGTGTTCGACACGCTGCGCATGACCACGCCCTGCATCGTGCTCGACGTTCCCCACCAATGGTCCGGCTGGACGCGGCGCGCGCTCGTGAACGCCGACGACATCGTGATCGTGGCCGAGCCCGATCTCGCCAATTTGCGCAACACCAAGAACATGCTGAGCGTGCTGAAGGCGGCGCGGCCGAACGACCGGCCGCCGCTGTACTGCCTCAACCAGGTCGGCATGCACAAGCGCGCGGAGATCGAGGTCAAGGCGTTCGCCAAGACGATGGAAAGCCAGCCGATCGCGGTGATCCCGTTCGATTCGAAACTGTTCTCGACCGCGGCCAATAACGGCCAGATGATCGCGGAAGTCTCCAAGAGCCACCGCACCACCGAGCTGTTCCAGAACATGGCGAACCGCCTCGCCGGGCGTGGCGAGGTCAAGAAGCCGAAGCGCTCGCTGCTCGGGCCGCTGCTGAAGAAGCTGAAGGGCAAGTCAAGCCGCAACTCGGCGCCGCATCGCAAGGCGTCGTAAGCGTACATAAAAAGGGGCGGACTACTTGTCCGCCCGCTGCTGCTTCTTCGCCAGCAGTTGCCGCAGCGCTGTGACCTTGGCCGCGGCCTGGTCCGGCGGCAAATCTGCCTTCACGAGGATTTCGGCCTCGGCCTCGCGGCCCTGCAACCCCAGCACGAGCGCGAGATTGGCGCGGACCCGCGCATCATTCTGATTGCGCTGATAAGCGCGGCCGAGCACCTGTTCGGCCTTCGGCAGATTGTTTTGCAGCATATAGGACAGGCCGAGATTGGACAGCACGGTCGGCTCGTCCGGCACGATCTTCAACGCCGCGGCATAATATTGCTGCGCCTCCTCGTTGCGGCCGAGCTGATCGAGCGCCGCACCCTGCGCCGACAGGATGCGCCAGTCCGGATCCTCCGGCGTATGCGCGCGGCTGAGAACGTCGAAGGCCTGCTGGAAACTGCCGCTGTCGGCGAGCGCGCGGCCATAGCCGGCGAGCAACGCCTTGTTGCTGGGATGAGCGAGCACGGCCTGCTCCATGACCGCAACCGCCTGCGCACGCTGGCCGCTCTCGCGCAGCGCCTTGCCGTAGGCGAGCGCAACGTTGGGATCACTGGGCTTGGCGCGATAGCGCTCGCGCAACGCGTCCATCTCTGGCTTGGCGTCGGCCTTGACCGCCGTTTCCGATCTGACGCCGAGCGCGCCGGTCACATCCTCGATGCCGGCGGTCTGGCAACCGCCGAGGACGAGCACCAGGAGTGCGGGAAGCAGCAATCTCGCCGGGGGAGCGGCGAGGGACGAACGCTTGGACATACTCTGATCACTCGGCAACTGATCAGAGATGCTTACCGATTAACGCTAAAGTCCCGTTAAGGACGCGGCTTGGGGGATCTTAAAGCATGATCCGGAAAAGTGCGCAGCGGTTTTCCGAAAAGATCATGCTTGAACAACAACCTAAAGCGCGATGACGTTCATCCTCATCGCATCGCGCTTTAGTCGGTGAACTCGGCACCGAATTCGCAGCCGATGCGCCATCTCAGGCGGCATTGGCGGGAATAGTCGGGTGCGAAGATGATGGTGAATTGCGGCGGCACTTCCAGGTATTCCGCCACCACTTTCACGCCGCCATCCGAGATATCGGTGATCGTGCAGTCCCGCGGCAGCGAGCCCGCGCCAAAATGGATCTTGGCGAGCCGGCTGCACACCCGACGTTCGCTTCTCCGGCGATTTGCAAGCATTTGAATTGTTCACCCGTTAGACCACGGCCCATCCCGCAGCCTTAGGAGTAGCGGACATTCGTTGGAATGTGCTGAGGACAGAAGCCGGCATTCGAGACGTAGTGTCGGCGTGGCGTTTACGATTGCTTAGGGCTTGCTCCCCGCCCCAGACCGTTCCCGTATTGTTCTTGCGAAAACGGCCCACCTCTGCTACCCCTAATTGTGCGAGAGGGGCAGGCTGGTTTGAGCATGGTTCAGCGGGTTTCCACCGTCGCCTTTGAGGGGATCGAGGCCCGTGCGGTCGACGTGCAGGTGCAGGTCGCGCCGGGCTTGCCGGCCTTCGCGATCGTCGGCCTGCCGGACAAGGCGGTGTCGGAGGCGCGCGAGCGGGTGCGCTCGGCGCTGATCGCCTCGGGGCTGGCGCTGCCGGCGCGGCGGATCATCGTCAATCTGGCGCCGGCCGACCTCCCGAAGGAAGGCAGCCATTACGACCTGCCGATCGCACTCGGCCTGATGGCGGCGATTGGCGCGATCCCGCCGGATGCGCTGACCGGCTTCACCGTGCTCGGCGAGCTCGGCCTCGACGGCTCGATCGCGCCCGTGGCCGGGGTTCTTCCCGCCGCGTTCGGCGCCAATATGCGCGAGGAAGGGTTGATCTGCCCGGCCTCGTGCGGCTCCGAAGCGGCGTGGGCGAGCCCGGACATCCAGATCATCGCGGCAAGCTCGCTGATCCAGATCGCCAACCACTTCAAAGGCACCCAGGTGCTGTCGCGGCCGTCACCGAAGGTGCACGAGCCCGCCGCCTCCACACTCGACCTGCGCGACATCAAGGGTCAGGAAAGCGCCAAGCGCGCGCTGGAGATCGCCGCCGCCGGCGGGCATCATTTGCTCATGATCGGCGCGCCCGGCGCCGGCAAATCGATGCTGGCGGCGCGCCTGCCCTCGATCCTGCCGCCGCTGTCACCGAGCGAACTGCTGGAGGTCTCGATGATCGCCTCCGTTGCCGGCGAGATCGAGGGCGGGGCGCTGACGGCGCGGCGGCCGTTCCGCTCGCCGCATCATTCCGCCAGCATGGCCGCGCTCACCGGCGGCGGCATGCGCGCAAAACCCGGCGAGATCTCGCTGGCGCATCAGGGCGTGCTGTTCCTCGACGAGCTGCCCGAATTCGATCCGCGCGTACTGGATTCGCTGCGGCAGCCGCTGGAGAACGGCGAGGTCGCGGTGTCGCGCGCCAACCATCGCGTCACCTACCCTGCCCGCTTCATGCTGGTCGCAGCGATGAATCCGTGCCGCTGCGGCAACGCGTTCGAGCCGGGCTATGCCTGCAAGCGCGGCCGCGTCGACCGCTGCACCGGCGACTACCAGGCGCGCATCTCCGGTCCCCTGATGGACCGCATCGACCTGCGCATCGAAGTTCCCGCCGTGACCGCGGCCGATCTGATTCTGCCACCGCCGGCGGAAGGCTCCGCCGAGGTCGCCGCCCGCGTGGCGGCGGCGCGCGACATCCAGCTCGCGCGTTATGCCGATGCCGGCCTGCCCCATGTCCGCACCAATGCCGAGGCTCCTGCCTCTGTGCTGGAGGAGATCGCCAAGCCGGACGCGCAGGGCCAGAAGCTGCTGCGCGACGCCGCCGAGACCATGCGGCTGTCGGCGCGCGGCTATCACCGCGTGCTGCGGGTGGCGCGCACGCTGGCCGACCTCGATCGCGCCGACAAGATCGGCCGGCTGCATCTGGCCGAAGCCTTGTCCTACCGCGCACTCGCGGAGGATGTGCGCCAGATGGCTTGATCATTCCGCGCATCAACCCGGCGGTAACGAGTTTCCTTTACGCTCTGCAAACCATAAGGCCCAATGAGTTCCCGGGAGCAGTTCCTGGCGGCCTTGGCGAGTCCTTGGCGAGTAGAGTGTCATGTTGCGTTTCAAGATCCTGGCCTCGGTTGTTCCCTTGTTGGCGGCTGCGGTGTTCGCCCGCGCAGAGATCGGATCGGTCTCGCATCCCTGCATCGCCCTCGGCGAAACCTCGGTCGAGCTCACCTCCCTGTTCTGGACGGCCGGCGTCCATGTCGCGTTCACCGAAGATCCCGCCCGGGCCACGGTGCGGGTTCAGATCACCGACGATGCCGATACTGCGGACTTCGCCGTGGTCGACGACGGTCTCGGTTCCGAGCCGGATTCCTGTCAGGCCAATGCCTCGAGGCGCCTCGTCTCGATTGCCGCTCAGCCCGTCGATGGCGGCCAGGTGATCTATCTCTCCACCGAAGGGCCGGCGGATTACCGCATCTATGTGCGCTCGAAGTCGTTCTCGCAGCGCGAGGCCGCGGCGCTGATCGTCGGCGCCCATGGCGGCCATCGCCCGCTCCCGCTCCAGGCCGCCTCGCTCTGATGCGTTAACACCTCGTCAACCCTGTTTGGAGGCAGCGCCAAAGCCTCAAGCTGTTCGCAAGGTCAGAGCGACATCGTCGCAGACGGCGGGTGGCGGGATTCGAAAAAGAGTCGGGGTCGGTGACGATGGGTCGGACGTTCCGGATCAAGGTGCGCATGCGCCGTTTCAGGCGACAGCATCCCCGCATCGCCTTCGCGATCCGCTCTTTCATGATCTTCTCGGCGACCTTCGGCGGCGCCTACGGTTTCGTGTCCGGCAGCCGGTCCGAAAGCTCCGGCTACGATCCCCACACCTTTGCGATCGGCGCGAGCTTCCTGTTCGCGCTCGCCTGCCTCGGCCTTGCGACGCTGAGCATGCGCCTGCGTTTCGTGAACAAGCGGCTGCGTACCCTCGCCGCCCACAACGAGGCGCTGATCGACCGCAATTGGGAGCTGAAGGAGGCGGAAGAACGCGCCCGCAGCCTGTTCGAGCAGCAGGGCGACCTCATCGTGCTGCGCGCTACCGATGGCCGCATCACTTTTGCCAACGAAGCCTATTGCGCGCTCGCAGGACAGGCGCGCAGCGCGCTGGTCGGCACGCGTTTCGATTTCGACGTGCTGGAGCAGGGCGACAGCGCGCGCGAGAGCAGCGGCACACGCATCCACGACCAGAAGATCGCAACCCCGCTCGGCGCGCGCTGGATCGCCTGGCGCGAAGGCTATGTCCGCCTCGATGCCGGACAGCCGGCCGAATTGCAGAGCGTGGGACGGGACGTCACCGACCGCACCGAGACCGAACGCGCTCTGTCCGACGCGCGCGACCAGGCCGACGCCGCCAACCGCGCCAAATCGCGCTTCCTCGCGATGGCCTCGCACGAGATCCGCACGCCACTCAACGGCATCATCGGCATGGGCGGCCTCCTGCTCGACACCAATCTGACGCCGGAGCAGGCGACCTATGCCAAGGCGGTGAAAACCTCGGGCGAAGCCTTGATGGCGCTGATCGAGGAACTGCTCGACTATTCCAAGATCGAGGCCGGCAAGCTTGATCTCGAACAACGTCCCTTCGCGCTCTCGACCTTGGTCGAGGAAATCACCGAGCTGCTCGCACCGCGCGCACAGGCCAAGTCGCTCGAGATCGCCGCCTATGTCGACGAGCGCCTGCCGCTGGAGGTGGTCGGCGATGCCGCGCGGCTGCGCCAGGTGCTGCTCAATCTCGCCGGCAACGCCATCAAGTTCACCGGGAGCGGTGGCGTCGCGCTGATCGTCGAACCCGGCATCTGGCCGAACGAGATCAGCTTCCTGGTCCGCGACACCGGCATCGGCATCGCGCCGGAGGCGCAGCAGCGCATCTTCCGCGAATTCGAGCAGGCCGACGAGCGTGTCGCCCGCACCTATGGTGGCACCGGGCTTGGCCTTGCCATCAGCGAGCGCATCGTCAAGCGCATGGGCGGCCGGATCACGCTCGCGAGCGAGCCGGGCCAAGGCTCGACCTTCGAGATCGCGGTGCCGCTTCCGCCGTCGCAAGCCAGCGCGGGACAGACGGCCTTCCCGAGCCCCGACCTCACCGGCAAGTCGATGCTCCTCGTCGCCGACGGCATCGAAGCCTCGCTGATCGCACGGCGCCTCGAGCGCTGGGGTGGCCAGACCTGCATGGTTGCGGATGCCGCGGTTGCCGAAGCGCTGCTGCCGGAACGCTCATGGCACGCGGTGCTGATCGATCGTGCGATCGGCTCTGCCGTAGCCGACCAGTTGGGCGAAATGGCCCGCACACATGCGCTGCAGCGCCTCGTGCTGCTGACCTCCAGCTCGCGCCACGAAAAGCTGTCGCCGGCCTTCACCGGTTTTCTGGTGAAGCCGCTGCGGGCGGCTTCGCTCGCCGCGCGCCTTGCGATGACGCCGGAGGTGGCCTCGCCCGATCTGGCGCCGGAACCACCGGCGGAGGCTGGCGGCGCGACACCGGCCAAAGGAACGACCAAAGGCCTGTCGATCCTCGTCGCCGAGGACAACGAGATCAACGCGCTGTTGATGCGCTCGCTGCTGACGAAGCTCGGTCATCGCGTCGTCATCGCCGTGCACGGCGAGGCCGCGCTGGAGTCCTGGCTCGCCGCTTCATCGGCCGGCACGCCCTATGATCTCGTGCTGATGGATATCCAGATGCCGCACCTCGACGGCATCGAGGCGACGAAGCGAATCCGCACGCATGAGGCCGCGACCGGCGGCCACCACACGCCAATCCTCGCGCTCACCGCCAATACGCTGGTGGAGGATCGCTATGCCTGCTTCGAGGCGGGCATGAACGGATTCCTGATCAAGCCGCTCGATCGCGACAAGCTGGACGAAGCGCTGGCGGGGCTGTCGGCGTCACGGCGGCTGGCAGTTTGATCCGAACTTCACGGGAACTCATCCCGGCAGGCAATCGATAATTGAAATCGACCGCGTTGCGCGTCACCATCCTCCGGGGGCATTGCAGGAGGGTTTCGCGCATGAACGTGCTGTGCCGCCTCGTACTCATTGTCCTTCTCGCTGGATTTTCCCGACACGCCGCGGCCGATACGCCGGAGCTCATCGCCTCGCTCAAGCAAGGCGGCTACGTGCTGATCTTTCGGCACACCGCCACCGACGACAGCCAAAAGGACGTCTACCCCTTCAAGTTCGACGACATGAGCGCCCAGCGTC
Organism: Bradyrhizobium sp. 25ACV; assembly: GCF_054863005.1. NCBI lineage: Bacteria > Pseudomonadati > Pseudomonadota > Alphaproteobacteria > Hyphomicrobiales > Nitrobacteraceae > Bradyrhizobium > Bradyrhizobium sp. 25ACV. The sequence continues at coordinate 266,121 of NZ_JAVAYO010000005.1, read as the reverse complement.
AGCTCAGCGAAAAGGGCAGGGACATGGCGCGCCAGATCGGGGCGGCGATTAAGGACCTCGCGATCCCGATCGGCGATGTCTACACCAGCCGGCTCAACCGTGCGATCGAGGCCGGTAAGCTGATCTCCGGCGGCGAGGTCAAGCCGGTCGACGCGTTGACGGACAGCAGCAACGCCAGCGCATCGGGAATGGCAAACCCGACCGGCGCCAATGCAAAGGCCGGACAGGCCGTGCGCCAGCTCGTCGACGCGACGCCGAAAGCCGGTAGCAACACTTTCCTGGTCACCCACAAGACGAACATCGCCGATGCCTTCGGCAAGGAGGCCGGTGACGTCGGGGAAGGCGAGGCTTTCGTTTACAAGGCCGGCAGCTCCGGCCCCGCCACCTTTGCCGGACGCATCAAGCCTGCAGATTGGAGCGCCAAGGCCGGCAAGTGACGCGCCTGCATTCGACCCTGATCGCTAGTGTGATGGAGGGGCCGGATTTCCCGGGCCTGTCGACGAGCCGGCTCACGTGGAGGGTATCCGGCCAACGTCTCTGCAAACCGAGATTTGCCGAGACGTTGCCGAAGCGCCGCGGACAGATTGACCTTGTGCGACTTGCCCCCGCACGATCGTCTTGTGATACCCACATCTTGCGAGTTCCGACTGAAAGGCTGGCGAACACGTGAGAACATCGGAAGACCGCTCATTTCTCGTATTGCTTGCCGCAATCACGCTAGCGTTTGGCTGGGTGCTCTGGCCTTTCTCCGGAGCATTGCTGTGGGCCACGCTGCTGGCCATCATCTTCGCCCCGCTTTATCGACGCTTCCTGGAAACCCTCCCGGGAAAGCGCAACCTTGTCGCATTCTCCACCGTTGTCGTCGTGGTGGTGATCGTCTTGATCCCCGTCGCGATCGTCATCGCCTCGCTCATCGACCAGGGAGGGGAGCTGTATCAGCGGGTTCAGTCGGGAGAGATCAGTTTTGCTCATCCGCTTCAGCAGCTGAAATCCGCGCTGCCCGACTGGGCCGCCCCCATGGCGGATCGCCTCGCCAGCATCGATTTTTCGGCCCTGAAGGAACGCCTCTCGGGTCTCGTCGTCCCCGCCGGCCAACAGCTGGCCGGGCATGCGATCAACATCGGTCAGGTGACGCTCGAGTTCGTCGCAAGCTTGCTCGTGATGTTGTACCTGCTGTTCTTTCTGCTGCGCGACGGTGACGAGCTGAACGCGCGCATCCGCGACGCCCTGCCGCTGCGTCCGAGCCACAGCGCCGAGATTCTGAATGCGTTCACCCTGGCGGTTCGCGGGACGATCAAGGGAATCATCCTCGTTGCCCTGATTCAGGGCGCGCTTGGTGGGGTGATCTTCTGGCTGCTCGGACTGACCGCGCCGCTCCTGGCGGGCGCGCTGATGGCGCTGCTCTCGCTACTGCCCGTGCTCGGCTCCGCGCTGGTATGGCTTCCAGCCGGGCTCTATCTGCTTGTGGCAGGCTCGGTCACGAAGGGAATCATCCTGCTCGCTTTCGGCACCTTCGTGATTGGCCTTGCGGACAACTTTCTCCGCCCCATCCTGGTAGGACAGTCGATCCGGATGCCAAGCTACATTGTGTTGCTCGCCACCCTGGGCGGCCTTGCGGCTTTCGGAGCAAACGGCTTCGTCATCGGCCCACTCGTCGCGGCCATGTTCCTGACGGCCTGGCAGGTCTACGTCCGCTCGAAAGAGCAACAGGAAGTCCGGGAATGACCTGCTACGCGGCGTAAGCTACGAAGCGCGGCGCGGAGAGCTTGTCAGGCGGCCCCGGAGTACCCTTGAATATGGTGTCGGTCTTTGCCGCTCGCTTGCAATGCGGGCATACGAAGAGATGCGCGATCACCGGAACCGGCTCGTCCGCGAGCAATTCCGAGCGGTACCACCTCATCTCGACATGGCAATCCGCACAGGTCGGTGCTTCGAGTTGTTCCGCAGCACTTCTGAGAAGATCAACCATCGAGACCTCGCGTTTTCCAAGGTCATAGCCCAATACCTCTTGTTGGTCTGCAACAAAAGATGCTGCGCGAGGCGCAGGTCCCGCCGACCGCCGCGATTACAGACGCCTGAGCGCCACGTTCTCCACGGTGTGGTCGGCGCCCTTCTTCAGGATCAGCGTCGCGCGAGGGCGGGTCGGCAGGATGTTGTCCTCGAGATTGGCGAGGTTGGTGCGCTCCCAGATCGCGATCGCGGTGGCAGTGGCTTCCTCGTCCGACAACAGCGCGTAGCGGTTGAAGTAGGACTTTGGATTGGTGAATGCGGTGTCGCGCAGCGCCAGGAAGCGCTTGATGTACCATTGCCGCAGCGGGGCTTCGTCGGCGTCGATATAGACCGAGAAATCGAAGAAGTCGGAGACCACGGGCACCGCCTTGCCGTCACGCGGCAGCTTGCCGGTCTGCAGCACGTTGACGCCCTCGACGATCAGGATGTCGGGCTGGTCGATCTCGGCCCACTGGTTGGGCACGATGTCGTAGGTCAGATGCGAATAGACCGGCGCACGCACATGGCGGCGGCCGGACTTGATATCGGAGAGGAAGCTGAGCAGCAGCGGCAGGTCGTAGCTTTCCGGAAAGCCCTTCTTCTGCATGATGCCCTGCCGGTCGAGCACGGCGTTCGGATAGAGGAATCCGTCGGTGGTGATGAGTTCGACCTTCGGGCGCGGCGACCAGCGCGCCAGCAGGGCCTGGAGCACGCGGGCCGTGGTGGATTTTCCGACCGCGACCGAGCCGGCGACGCCGATGATGTAGGGCACCTTGCGGTCGCGGATGTTGAGGAACTGGCGCTCCGCATAATACAGGCGCTGCATCGCATCGACATAGATCGAGAGCAGGCGCGACAACGGAAGATAAATATCCTCGACTTCCTTGAGATCGAGGCGATCGTGCAGCGAGCGCAGCCGGTCGAACTCGCCCGGCTCCAGCGTCATCGGCGTATCGTCGCGCAGACGCGCCCACTCCTCGCGCGAATAGATGCGGTACGGATTATACTGCTGCTCGGGTGCGCGGATATCCATAACGCGACCTTTCCGTTGCGGCTTATACTAGCCCTTACGCGACGCTTTCTCTTCCAACCCTGACATATTCGTACGCTTGTCGAGCGCCGCTTCGACCTCTTCCAGCTTTACGCCACGGGCCTTCAGCAGGACAAGGAAGTGATAGAGCAGGTCGGCACTCTCGGCGATCAGATGCGCGCGATCGTTTTCGACTGCTGCGATTACGGTTTCGACTGCTTCCTCACCGAACTTCTTGGCGCAATGCTCGGCGCCCTTGTCGAGGAGCTTGCGGGTATAGGACGCTTCGCCGCCGGCCGCCGCGCGGGCGTCGATGGTCTCGGCCAGATCGTGGATCGTGAAACGCGGCATCGGAATTACTCGGAAACACGCTTGGCAACACACTTGGCCACGGAGGCCATTCCCCGCTACCTCATGTAGCACTTTTATGTACGGGAGTCGTCAGGCATCGAGGCGCATGGCCAGTCCGCGCCGGGCCATGTGCTCCTTGGCTTCGCGGATGGTGAATTCCCCGAAATGGAAGATCGAGGCGGCCAGCACGGCCGTGGCGTGGCCGTCGCGGATACCGTCGACGAGGTGGTCGAGATTGCCGACGCCGCCCGAGGCGATCACGGGCACGGCAACGCTATCGGCGATCGCCCGGGTCAGCGGGATGTCGAAGCCCTGCCTCGTGCCGTCGCGGTCCATCGAGGTGAGCAGGATTTCACCGGCGCCGAGCGAGACCACTTCCTGGGCGTATTCGATCGCGTCAATGCCGGTCGAGTTGCGGCCGCCATGGGTGAAGATCTCCCAGCGGTCCCCGCCGGGGCGCTTGACGCGCTTGGCATCGATCGCGACCACCACGCACTGCCCGCCGAATTTTTCCGCCGCTTCCTTGACGAACTCGCGCCGCGACACCGCGGCGCTGTTGATCGAGACCTTGTCGGCGCCGGCGCGCAGCAGCGTCTTGATGTCGTTGACCTCACGCACGCCGCCGCCGACGGTCACGGGCATGAAGCAGGCTTCCGCCGTGCGCCGGACCACGTCCAGCATGATGCCGCGGTTCTCATGGGTCGCGGTGATGTCGAGGAACGTAAGCTCGTCGGCGCCGGCGGCATCGTAGGCGATCGCGGCTTCGACGGGATCGCCGGCATCTCGGAGATCAACGAAGTTGACGCCCTTGACGACCCGTCCGTCCTTGACGTCGAGGCAGGGGATCACGCGCACCTTGAACATGTGTCAGCTCCCAGGCGCGCGCGCGTTGCGGATCAAGGTGAGGGCGGCGGCTGGATCGAGCCGGCCGTCATAGAGCGCGCGGCCGGCAATCGCGCCGGCGAGCTTCTTCGCGCGCGGCGTCAGCATGGCTTTCACATCTTCGATCGAGGCGAGGCCGCCTGAGGCGATCACGGGAATCGAGATGGCGTCGGCCAGCGCAATGGTCGCATCGAGATTCAGGCCCTTGAGCAGGCCGTCGCGCGCGATGTCGGTGAAGATGATGGCGGCAACGCCGGCATCCTCGAAGCGCTTTGCGATCTCCAGCACGGTCACTTGCGAGGTCTCGGCCCAGCCCTCGACCGCGACCTTGCCGTCGCGCGCGTCCAGCCCGACCGCGACGCGGCCGGGGAATTTTTTCGCCGCAGCCTTCACCAGTTCCGGATCGCGCACCGCGGCGGTGCCGATGATGACGCGGGTGATGCCCTTGTCGAGCCAGGCCTCGACGGTCGCGAGATCGCGAATGCCGCCACCGAGCTGCACCGGGATCTTGATCGTCTTCAGCATCGCCTCGACGGCCTCGGCATTCACCGGCTTGCCGGCAAAGGCGCCATCGAGGTCGACGACGTGGAGATACTCAAAGCCCTGCACGACGAAGCTCTGCGCCTGCGCCGCCGGATTGAGGTTGAACACGGTCGCGCGCGCCATGTCGCCTTGCTCGAGGCGCACGCATTGGCCGTTCTTGAGGTCGATCGCAGGGAAGAGGATCACGGTTTCCATCGCAAAAAGTTCGAGATCAGAGCGAGGCCAAAACGCTGGCTCTTCTCGGGGTGGAATTGGGTGCCGATCGCGGTGTCCTTGCCGACGATCGCGGTGACGGCCCCGCCGTAGTCGGCGCGCGCGAGCACGTCCGCCTCGTTGGCAGCATTGAGGTGGTAGGAGTGCACGAAATATGCGTGCTGGCCCTTGGGGCCGAGCGGCAGCTTGTTCAGCACCGGATGTTCCTGCAGCACGTCGAGCGTGTTCCAGCCCATGTGCGGGATCTTCAGGCTCTCGTCGCGCGGCGTGATCTTCTCGACGTCGCCGCCGATCCAGTTCAGGCCATCGGTCGTGACGTGCTCCTTTCCACGGGTCGCCATCAGCTGCATGCCGACGCAAATGCCGAAGAACGGCCGCGCCTTGACCCGCACCGCTTCGGTGATCGCCTCGACCATGCCGTTGACGGCGTCGAGCCCGCGCCGGCAATCGGCAAAGGCTCCGACGCCCGGCAGCACCAGACGGTCTGCCTCGTAGGCCTGATCGGGATCGCTGGTGACGAAAACCTTCTGCGGATTTTCGAGGCTGCGCGCGGCGCGCTCGAAGGCCTTGGCGGCGGAATGCAGATTGCCGGAACCGTAATCGATGATGGCGACGCTCATCTTGACCCTCCCGGTTCTGGAAACAACCCGATGATGCCGCCGGCCGGAATCGGCGGCGGGTTCGAGAATGGCTGACCCGGCACGCTGCGGGTCGGCGGCGGGCCACCGCGATCGACGGCCCATTGATCGTTGACGATGCCGTGCTGCTTCTGGCTCCAGCGCTCGAAGAAGCGGCGCTCGGCGGTGTCCTCGTCATCGCCAACCACCACGTCGAGCTGCCGCCATTTGCCGCGCGACAGCGTCCAGCGGCGCAGGCTCGAGGCCTCGAAGCCCATCAGCAGCGCGACGATGAGATCGGCGAAGAAGATCGAGCCGCGTCCGACGCCGAGGCTCGACAGTCCGGCGTTGAACGCTGCGACGAAAACCACCCAGCCGATCAGCGCCAGCCACAGCCGATTCCACAGCAGCCAGAACGGACCGAGGATCATCGCCCAGAAATGGAATCCGTCGCGCACGAACACGAACTTGTCGGTCGCGCGCAAATCGGCTCCGGCCGGGGAGGGAGCATGAATTGTGTAGACAGGCATGGTGGATGCCCCGTTCCTAGGAATTCAGTGATGCCGCAGGCGGCGCGCAGCCGCCGGCCGAAAGACGTCAGCCGCCGAGCGAGCCCTTGGTGGACGGGATTTCTCCCGCCGCTTTCGGATCGATCGCGACCGCGGTGCGCAGCGCCCGCGCCAGGCCCTTGAAGCAGGACTCGGCGATATGGTGGCTGTTATCGCCATATAGGGTCTCGACGTGGAGAGTCACGCCGGCGTTCATGGCGAAGGCCTGGAACCACTCGCGCACCAGCTCGGTGTCGAACTCGCCGATCTTGTCGCGGGGGAAGTCGGCCTTGAACACCAGGAACGGGCGGCCCGAGATGTCGATGACCACGCGCGACAGCGTCTCGTCCATCGGCATGTGGACGCCGGCATAGCGGGTGATGCCCGCCATGTTGCCGAGCGCCTGCTTGACCGCTTGGCCGAGCGCGATGCCGGTGTCTTCGGTGGTATGGTGGTAATCAATGTGCAAATCGCCCACCGCCTTGACCGTGAGGTCGATGCGGGAGTGGCGGGCGAGGAGATCGAGCATATGGTCGAAAAAGCCGATGCCGGTCGCGATATTGGCCACGCCGGTGCCATCGAGGTTCACGGAGACCTCGATGTCGGTTTCCTTGGTCTTGCGCTTGATCGTCGCGGTGCGCATTGAAACTAGCTCTCATCCTGGCTCGGGGCCGAAAACGCCGGTCTTTTAACAGCCAAATGACGCCTTCGCTACCGCGGGATCGCCTTGGCTGGCCGGCACTTCCACCTATGGTGAGCGAATTGGGGCCGGAGCGGCCCGTTGTGCCCAGGTTGTCCCCTTGCCTCCGACCGCCTAAATCAGGCCGGACAACGAGGTACTTCATGCAGGATTCCCAGAACAGCTCGCCGGGCTGGCACGGCACCACGATTTTGACCGTCCGCAAGGGCGGCAAGGTGGTGGTCGGCGGCGACGGCCAGGTCTCGATCGGCCAGACCGTGATCAAGTCCAACGCCAAGAAGGTCCGGAAACTCGGCAAGGGCGACGTGATCGGCGGCTTTGCCGGCGCGACCGCCGATGCCTTTACCCTGTTTGAGCGGTTGGAAGCCAAACTCGAGCAATATCCGGGGCAGCTGACCCGGGCTGCGGTCGAGCTGGCCAAGGACTGGCGCACCGACCGTTATTTGCGGCGGCTGGAGGCCATGATGATCGTGGCCGACAGGGACGTCTCCCTGGTGCTGACAGGCACCGGCGACGTGCTCGAGCCCGAGGCCGGCGTGATGGCGATCGGCTCCGGCGGCAATTACGCGCTGGCGGCGGCACGGGCCCTGCTCGACACCGACAAGGACGCCGAGACCATCGTCCGCCGCTCCCTCGACATCGCCGCCGACATCTGCGTCTACACCAACCGGAATCTCACCATCGAGAGCCTGGCAGCGGGATAGCTTATGGCGCCCGCCTACACCTTCCGCCCGATGACTGCGGCCGACATGCCGATGATCCGGCGCTGGCTGGACGCGCCGCATGTCGCCGAATGGTGGCATGATCCGGAGACGCTCGAGCTCGTCGGTGGCGACCTCGAGCATCCTGACTTGGCGCAGTTCATCGTCAGCCTTGACGGCCGGTCGTTCGCCTATCTGCAGTGCTACCAGATCGGCGATTGGCATGTCAGCTTCGGCCCGCAGCCCGCGGGCACCCGCGGCCTCGATCAGTTCATCGGCGAGGCCGACATGCTCGAATGCGGCCATGGCTCGGCTTTCATCCGTGCATTCATCGACCAGCTCTTTGCCCGCGGCGTGCCACGCATCGTGATCGACCCCAGCCCCGCCAATCCGCGCGCAATTCGTGCCTATGAGAAAGCTGGATTCGTGCCGCAGCACGAGATCGTTACGCCCGATGGTCCCGCACTCCTAATGATCCGAGAGCCATGACGCTTGCCGCAACCTCCACCGTCAAGACGGCGTTTCCGCCGCTCGCCTGGGCCGGCATCGCGCTGTTGCTGCTGGCGCTGCAGGCCGCGATCCTGTTCGGCATGGGGCGGGTGCCGATCTGCACCTGCGGCTATGTCAAGCTGTGGCACGGCGTGGTGAACAGCTCGGAGAACTCCCAGCACATCGCCGACTGGTACACCTTTTCCCATGTTCTGCACGGCTTCCTGTTCTATGGCCTCACCTGGCTGCTGTTCGCGCGATTGCCGTTGCTGTCTCTGTCCTGGCCGGCTCGACTGATCATCGCCATGCTGATCGAAGGCGCCTGGGAGATCGTCGAGAACTCGCCCTTCATCATCGAGCGCTACCGCGCCGGCACGATCTCGCTGGATTATTTTGGCGACAGCATCGTCAATTCGGTCTCCGACAATCTGGCCATGGTGCTGGGGTTCCTTGCCGCACGCGCGCTGCCTGTCAGTGCGACCGTCCTGATCGGGCTCGCCTTCGAGATCATGCTGGCGCTGCACATTCGCGACAATCTGACGCTCAATATCCTGATGTTGATCCATCCGATCGAAGCCGTGAAGCAATGGCAATCGGGTCCGCCCATCATCTGACCTAAAAAGCGACTTGTCCTTAACCGCCTCCCGCCCTAGCTAGACAGACATGACAGACTTCTCTCCCCGCGAAATCGTTTCCGAACTCGACCGTTTCATCGTCGGCCAGGCCGACGCCAAGCGCGCCGTCTCGATCGCGCTGCGCAACCGCTGGCGCCGGCAGCAGCTTGAAGGCTCGCTGCGCGAAGAGGTGCTGCCGAAGAACATCCTGATGATCGGCCCCACCGGCGTCGGCAAGACGGAAATCGCGCGGCGGCTCGCCAAGCTCGCCAATGCGCCGTTCCTGAAGGTAGAAGCGACCAAGTTCACCGAGGTCGGTTATGTCGGCCGCGACGTCGAGCAGATCGTGCGCGATCTCGTCGAGGTCGCGATCGCCCAGGTCCGCGAGAAGAAGCGCAAGGACGTGCACGCTCGCGCGCAGCTCGCCGCCGAGGAGCGCGTTCTCGATGCGCTGGTCGGTGCCAATGCCAGCCCTGCGACGCGTGAATCCTTCCGCAAGAAGCTGCGTGCCGGCGAGCTCAACGACAAGGAAATCGAGATCGAGACGCAAGGCGGCGGCAGCGGTATGCCGATGTTCGAGATCCCGGGCATGCCGGGCGCGCAGATGGGCGCGATCTCGATCGGCGACATCTTCGGCAAGTTGGGGGGCCGCAGCAAGACGCGGCGGCTGACGGTTGAGGGCTCGCACGAGATCCTCGTCAACGAGGAATCCGACAAGCTGCTGGACACCGATCAGCTGACGCTGGAGGCGATCAACGCGGTCGAGAACAACGGCATCGTGTTCCTCGACGAGATCGACAAGATCTGCGCGCGCGAAGGCCGTGCCGCCGGCGACGTCTCGCGCGAGGGCGTGCAGCGCGATCTGTTGCCCTTGATCGAGGGCACCACGGTCTCGACCAAGCACGGCGCCGTCAAGACCGACCACATCCTGTTTATCGCCTCCGGCGCCTTTCACGTCGCAAAGCCGTCGGACCTGCTGCCGGAATTGCAAGGCCGCCTGCCGATCCGCGTCGAATTGCAGGCGCTGACCCGCGACGACATGCGCCGCATCCTGACAGAGCCCGAGGCCTCGCTGATCAAGCAATATGTCGCCTTGATGCAGACCGAGGGCGTGACGCTCGACATCACCGACGGCGCCATCGACGCGCTCGCCGACGTCGCGGTCGCCGTCAATTCCACCGTCGAGAACATCGGCGCGCGGCGGCTGCAGACCGTGATGGAGCGGGTGCTGGACGAGATCTCCTTCACCGCCCCCGACCGCAGCGGCGAGACCGTCAAGGTGGATGCGGATTTCGTGCAGAAGCACGTGGGTGATCTCGCCAAGAACGCCGATTTGAGCCGGTTCATTTTGTAATTTCGGGCGGTCACGCTATTGATGCGGCGTGACCGTACCCATCCTGCAAAATCCCTGGCGGCTGCTGCTCGCGATCAACGCCGCGGTTATCGTCGGCGTGTTCGTTCACAAGATCCAGCTGCCGCCTTACGTCCCCTACATCCACCTCGTGGTCGACTACCATTTCGGCTTCATCAAGCGCGCGCTGATCGGGGCGATCGTCGCGCTGTTCACGGCCAAGGTGCCGGTCTGGTCGGTGTTCGCGATCGGCGGGGTGACGTGGCTGGTGACGCTCGGCCTATACGCAAGGCTGTTTCAGAAGAGCTTTGGCTTCACCGCGAAGACGCTGCCGCTGTTTGTCTTCGTCGCGGGCTCACCGTTCTTCCTGAAGAACTTCATGCACACGCTCGGCCATTTCGACATCTATGGCTGCGCGCTGGCAATCGTCCTCTTGCTGATGCCGGCAAGGTCTCTGCTGTTCGTGGCCACAGCTGCGCTGTTCTCGATCATTCTCGTGCTGATCCACCACATTCATCTGCTGATGTATGTGCCGACGATCGTCACCATCGTCGTGATCAGGCACTATCTCGCCTGCGGGCTCAATCGCGGCAATGTCGCCTTCGGCATCGTCGCCCTGCTCATCGTTGCAGTGCTGTTCTTTGCGGCGCAATTTTTGGGAACGATGCCGATCCCGGAAGCGGATTTCGTCGCCTATCTGAAGAGCCGGATGGCCGATCCCTCGCGAACCGACCTGCTGCAATTCGCCTATATCTGGTACCAGCCGCTGTCCAAGGAGGTCTCGGACACCTGGGGGCGCCTGCCGCACAACATCCTCGGCGTGCCTGTGTTCGCGCTGCTGATCTGGCTGCACACGCCGCTGTGGAGCTATTTTGCCAAGCTGATCGCCGCGCTCGCAAACGAGACGCACCGCCGCCTCGTGCTCGCGGCACTGATCGGAATCAGCCTCGCCTATCTCGTGATGTTTGCGATGGTGTTCGACTATTCGCGCTGGATCTCGAACTGGGCGGTCTGCATGTTCCTGCTCCTGCATGCCGTGAAGATGCTGCCGGCCGCGCAGGAGACAGCGCTGATTCCGGCAGAGGATCAGAAGACCAATATCTTCGGCTTGATCCTCACGCTGATCCCGCGCGTCGGAATCATCCGGCCGTTCTAAAACCTCGCCCGCCTGATCCGCACGTACAGCGCGCCCTCGCCGCCATGGCCGATATGCGCCGTCTCGAAGCCGACGACGAAGGCGCGGAATTCCGGCAGGCTCAGCCATTCCGGCACCAGGCGGCGCAGCACGCCGCTTTCGCCGCCGCTGCGGCCCTTGCCGGTGATGACGAGCACGAAGGTCAGGCCGTCGTGATGGGCGCGGTGCAGGAATCCGGTCAGGGCGCGATGCGCGCGCGTCTGGGTCATGCCGTGCAGATCGAGCCGCGCCTCGATCTCGCTGCGGCCGCGCGACAGTTTTGTGCGCTCGCGCTTGCCGAGCGGCGCCAAAGGCGGGACGGCCGGTTTTGCGGCGCGCGGCGCCGGTGCAGCAGCGACCGGCCGTGGCGATGACGCAGGCCGCGTGACGGGTGCTGCGGGCAAGGGCTCGGCGCGCGGAGCGACATGCGCCTTCGCCGCGCGGTGCTTCCTCAGCGGCTTGACCTGTTTGGCAACGACCTCCCACAGCGCGCGCTCCTCCTCGCTCAGCGCGCGGCGGCGCGGCGAGGGGCGAGGCTCCAGCACGGGCGGACGGGACGATCGCTTCATTGCTGCCGATGGGGACGTTTCTTTACCGGCCGCTGCGGTTCGGAAGCAGGCTCGATCACGGGACGTGGCGCCGGCAGCGGGACTGGACCCGCGATGGCGACCGTGTCGCTCTTTGTGTCCGCGGCGCCGGCGGCAGCAGCCGGCTTCGCCGTCCCCCTCCCGGGATCGGTTTGCGGAAACAGCTTGGCGATCTTCTCCGAGGGGCGCGGATCAGGCACCGGCAGCCGCGCGCCGCGCGCCGAGGGATCGAGGCCCTTCGGCACCAGCATCACGAAATGCATGGGATGGCGCAGGCGTCCGGAGACGCGGCCGGCTTCCTGACCGGCGCCGAAAAACAGATCGGCGCGCGCGGGGCCGATGATGGCCGAGCCGGTATCTTGCGCGATCATCAGCCGATGGAACGGCGTCTTGGCGCGTTCGGACTCGATCGGCAGCTCGCCCTCAATGAAGAACGGCGTGCCGTAGACGTGCAGCGCCTTGTCGACCGCGATCGAGCGCCCGGCCGTCAGCGGAATGCCCTGCGCGCCCACTGCCTCGTCCTTGTCGGAGAGGTTGACCTCGCGGAAGAAGATATAGGCGCGGTTCGCGCGGCGCAGCTCCTTGGCGCCATCAGGATTCTGCGTCATCCATTCCCTGATCTTCTGCATCGACATCTCTTCCTTCGGAATGATGCCGCGCTCGATCAGGATGCGACCGACGGCGGTGTAGGGATAGCCGTTATAGGCGTCGTAATTCAGCCGGACCGTGCCGCCGTCGTCGAACTTGATCCGCGCCGAACCCTGGATCTGCGCGAACAGCAGATCGGTCGGATCCTTCAGCCAGGCGATCTCCAGCCCGCGGCCGGCGATCTTGCCGTCCTCGATCTCGCCGCGGTCGTAATAAGGCACCAGCTTGCGGCGGCCGATCTTGCGATAGACCGGACCCTTGTTGGGCAGGCTGACCGAATCCTGCTTGTAGCCACGCACGAACAGATTCGAGGGACGGCGGTAGACCGGAACATTGTAGACGTCGGTCTGCGTGCGCGATCCCTCCAGCACCGGCTCGTAATAGCCGGTGACGAAACCGTCGGGCTCGCCGAGGCGCGAGATCCGCAGCGGCGCGAAATTCTCCTCGAAGAAGGTCTTTGCTTTGGCGTCGTCGGTGAGCTCGAGCGATTTCGCCGCCCGGCAAGGCTCGCTCAGCGAACCTCCCAAGGCCTTCGGTTCGGCTGCGCTGGTCTGCGCATTGATCGGCTTGCAGCTGGCGCGGAACGTCTTGTACGCCGCGAGATGATTGTCATCGCTCCAGCCCTTCACATCCGCCCAGGCCAGCGGCAGATATTGCGCGCCCGGAATTTCGAACGGCAGCGGGAGCTGCGGATAGGGCAAGGCCCGCGGCGGAGCCGCAGGCAATTGCGGGGGATGATGGTGATGGCTGCGATAGTGGCGCCGCGCCGCCTCGGCGCCGAGCGAAAACGACGACAGCACGACGACACCTGCGCAAAGCGCCGTCGCGCCGGTCTTCAGATAGACCTTAATTCGCGCTTCCGGTGCCAACCAGCTTCCAGTTCGGATCGCGAGAGGTGACGTCGCGGGCGAAAGTCCAGATGTCGGTGATGTCGGCGACCGTGTCGGCGCTGCCGTCGACGATGTTGCCGGCCTTGTCCCGGGTGGCCGAGATCATCTGCGAGACGAAGCGGATCGTGAGCTGGGCGGTACGGTCGCGCAGCTCGGCGCCGACGAGCTCGGCCTTGTCGATCGAGACGAAGCGGGTCTCGGTCTTCTGCTCGTTCTTCTCGCGTTCCTTGATCGCGGCTTCGAAGCTGTCATAGACGTCCGACGACAACAGGTCGCGCAGCGCGCGGCGGTCGCCATTGGCAAAGGCCAGCACGATCATCTCGTAGGCGCCGCGGGCGCCCGAGATGAAATGACGCGGGTCGAACGTGGCATCCTTGTCGACGATGGCATCCAAGCCCTGCGCCAGCGCAGTGCCCGGCTCGGTCAGGCCCTTCCAGCGATCGGAGGGCGGGGTCGGCTCGGCCGTCGGCGCCAGCGGGGCCTGGTCGATCACCTTGCCCGGCATGGTCACGACGTTGTTGTCCTGGGCACCCCCGAGCGCATTGCGGGCGGCAGTCCGATCGAACGGCGGCCGCTCGTTGCCGGTACGCTGCCCGAGCACGCTGCGCAGCCGCAGAAAGATGAAGACCGCCAGCGCCAGGAAGATGATGGTGTAGATGTCCACGTCGGATTCGCTTTCTGGTCTTTGCTCTGGGTCTTCGCTTTGGGGTCGTCGCCGGGAAAATCAATCCGGCCAGTAGACCGTTCCATACGGGAACGGCAAGTCTACATCACCATTTTAGGTCCGCGTCAGGTCCGTGGGATGTAGGCACGAAATCTTGCCGGGCCAATGGCGCCTTTTGGCACAGCACCGAGTGTAGCGCGTTTTATGCTTAAGGGGAAACCCGATCCTGCCCGGAAATCGCGCATCTTCAATCATTTAAGGCGCAGTTTTACGGAAAAGGCAGGATGAACGCGGCAGTTGCGGCGCGGCCGGAATCCCGCCTCCGGGACCGTTCGTCCTTGTGGAATGAGGCGGCCCTATGTTAGCCAACCGCCGCGAAATTCAGCCCAAATCGGGTAAGGAGAGACTCTCATGACCAACGGTAACGGCACCCCTCCCGAGGCGGCCCAGGCTCCCCAGCTCAACGTGCTGGCGCAATATACCAAGGACCTTTCGTTCGAAAATCCGAACGCGCCCAGCTCGCTCCAGCAGCAGAGCCAGCCCCCCCAGATCAACATCCAGATCAATGTCAGCGCTAACAATCTCAGCGAACAGGAGTTCGAGGTGACGTTGTCGGTCGAAGGCAAGGCCGAGACCGCGGGCAAGATCATGTTCTCGTTCGAGCTCGCCTATGCCGGCGTGTTCCGTATCGCCAACGTGCCGAAGGAGAATCTGCATCCGCTGGTCATGATCGAGTGCCCGCGCCTGCTGTTCCCGTTCGCCCGCGAGATCATCGCGACGGCCGTGCGCGACGGCGGGTTCCCGCCCCTGATGCTGGATCCGGTCGACTTCGTCGGCCTCTATCGTCAGAACATGGAGCGGCAAATGGCCGCTCAGCCGAGCGGCCAGGCCTAACCGGCCGGAGGAGCTGGAGCGGGCAAAAACTCGTTCCAGATCGCCTTGTCGCCGAGCGTTGCGATGAAGGCCTTGTGGGCCTCGCGTTCGGCATCGGAAACCCGCGGCGCGAGCGGCACCAGTCGCTGCCGCCGCGGCGCATCGCCAGCCGCATTGACGCGAATCTCCTGAGCGTCCGACGCCAGAAGCAGCTGCGACTGCCGCGCCCCGACCAGATCGACATAGACCTCGGCCAGCAGCTCGGCGTCGAGCAGCGCGCCGTGCTTGGTGCGGTGTGAATTGTCGATCGCATAACGCGAGCAGAGGTCATCGAGCCGGTTGGACACGCCGGGATGCTTGCGGCGCGCCAGCAGCAGCGTATCGACCAGCCGCTCGCGCGGGATCGCCGCGCGCTTGATCTTGTCGAGCTCGGCATTGATGAAGCCGATGTCGAACGAGGCGTTGTGGATCACCAGCGGCGCATCGCCGATGAACTCCAGAAATGCATCGGCAACCTCGTGGAACAACGGCTTGGTCGACAGGAATTCGGCCGACAGCCCATGCACCGCAAAGGCTTCCGCCGGCATGTCTCGTTCTGGATTGATATAGACGTGGTACGTCTGTCCGGTCGGCATGCGATTAAGGATCTCGACGCAGCCGATTTCGACCAGACGATCGCCGCGTAGCGGATCGAGGCCGGTGGTTTCGGTATCGAGAACAATTTCGCGCATGTCTTGAGATCAGTGTCGTGAGGGCCGTGTGAGGCGGCGAATCAGGTTCGCCGCTGCGGCATCTTAACGACCTCGGCCAGGATGTGGGCGATTTGCGCGCGCACCGGTTCAAGTCCGTGCGACGTATCCACCACGAAATCGGCCCGCTTGCGCTTTTCGGCGTCGGGCGTCTGCTTGGCGATGATCGCATCGAGCTTGGCCTCGTCCATGGTGCCGCGCGCCAGCACCCGCTCGCGCTGGAGTTCCGGCGAGGTCGAGACCACGACCACGGCGTCGACGCGCTTCTCGCCGCCGGTCTCGAACAGCAGCGGGATGTCCAGCAGCACGACCGGCGCCTTGGCGGCTTCCGCCTCGGCAAAAAACTTTTGCCGGGACGCGCCGAGCATCGGATGGACGATCTGCTCGAGCTGCTTGATCGCGGCCGGATCGTGCACCACGCGCGCCGACAGTTTTGGCCGATCGACCTTGCCATTCACGGTGGTGCCGGGAAAGGCGGCCTCGATCGCGGGAGCCGCTTCGCCCTCATAGAGCTGATGCACGGCAGCATCGGCGTCGTAGACGGGCACGCCGGCCTCCGCGAACAGTTTCGCAGTGGTGGATTTTCCCATCCCGATCGAGCCGGTCAGTCCCAGGATCCGCATCAGCGCTCAGCCCTGTCTGTCATTCACACCGCAACTAGCCGTTCGCGTCGCAAGAACGCAAGCAGTGGCAGCAGCGGCAGGCCGAGAATGGTGAAATGATCGCCCTCGATCCGCTCGAACAGATGGATGCCCAGGCTTTCCAGCTGATAGGCGCCGACGCTGGTGGTGACGGCGTCGCCGGCAGCGTCCAGATAGGCTGAAAGCTCGTCCTCGGTCATCTCGCGCATGGTCATACGTGCGACCGCGACGTCTTCGAAAACAATCTTGCCGTCATGCGCCACGGCCACGGCGGAATTCAGCTCATGGCTGTTGCCGGCGAGATCGCGCAATTGCGCCAATGCCTGCGGACGGCCTGCGGGCTTGTTGAAAAGACGGTTGCCAAGAGCCAGTGTCTGATCGGCCCCGATCACGTAGCTTCCGGGATGATTGGCCGAGATCGCCTTGGCCTTTTCGCGTGCCAGCAGCAGAGCGATCTCGCGCGGATTTGAAAGCGCTGAAGCGGCTTGAATACCGCGCTCGTCGATATCGGCGGTAACAGCCTTGAACTCCAACCCGGCATTGGCCAGCAGCATTTTTCGGGCGCTGCTTTGCGAGGCCAGGATCAACGGAGATTTGCCGAGCCACAGACCCATCGCGAAAGCTATCCGGAAGGCCGGTTGCGCTGGCGATCGCTGTAGAGCTTCATGATCGCCGCCGCGGTTTCCTCAATCGAGCGTCGCGTGACGTCCAGCAGCGGCCAATCATGCTTGGCGCTGAGCTTGCGCGCAAACGCAACTTCCTCGGTGACCGACTGCCTGTCGGTATAGGTGTCGTTGCCGGAATCGGTTCCCATCGAGAGCAGGCGATTCTGACGGATCTGGATCAGGCGTTCCGGCGTCGCGTGCAGGCTGACGACCAGCGGCCGCGTCAGCGTCTCCAGTTGCGAGGGCACCGGAATGCCGGGAACCAGCGGCACGTTGGCGGTGCGGATGCCGCGATTGGCCAGATAAATCGACGTCGGCGTCTTCGAGGTGCGGGACACGCCGACCAGGACGACATCGGCATCGTCGAGGCCTTCGACATGCTGACCATCGTCATGGATCATGGTGTAGTTCAGCGCATCGATGCGCTTGAAATATTCCGCGTTGAGGACGTGCTGGGCGCCGACGCGGCCGGTGGTCGCAGCCCCGAGATAGGCTTCGAACAGCTGCATCACCGGGCCGATGATCGACAGGCTCGGAACATTGATCTCCTTGCACTTGTCCTCAAGCCTGGAGACCAAATCCTTCTCCAGCAGCGTGAACAGCACGATCCCCGGCGCTTCCTCGATCTCGTCGAGCACGCGGTCGAGCTGCTTCTGGCTGCGCACCAGCGGATAGACGTGCTCGACCGGGGTGACGTTGGCGTATTGGGCCGCAACCGCCCGTGCCACGGTGATCAGCGTCTCGCCGGTGGAGTCGGACACGAGGTGCAGATGGAAATAATTGTTCGAGGTTGGCACGAAAACTCTTTGGATGAAGGCGGGGTGATTTGTGGATTTCTGTGGAGCTTAACCCCTCGGAAAGGGTTGTGCGACACCAGGGGCGGGACAAGTGCCAATTTTCTTCACACCGCTGCCCGTCAGGACAAGTCCGGCGCCCTCGCTGCAGGGAAACGGGATTGCGCGGACAACCCCCTTGATAAGCTGCCGACAGAAAGGCGCAAGCCTTTGAAGCTGGCCGACTTATCGCAAGTCGCCAGAGCGATCAGGGATATGTTGATGGATGTGAACAAGCGCGCGTGAACGCGCGGACGGAATTGTGTGAGTCCAATCCACGGTCACATAGACTCAAACCTTAAGAATCTAAGATTCTAGATTTGAGGAAGGCGCTACGGACGGATATGTGTGCAGGCTAGACCTTAACGAGTTCTTACTATCCCCAGCGTTCCCTCGGCTGGGTCAGAAATCCGGACGCGGAAAATGTTTGAAGACGTCTATCTCTGGATCAAGGCGCTGCACGTGATTGCCGTCATCGCCTGGATGGCGGGCATGCTCTATCTGCCGCGGCTGTTCGTTTATCACAGCGAGGCCGAAATCGGCTCGAAGCAGTCCGAGACGTTCAAGATCATGGAACGCCGGCTGCTCAAGGCCATCATCAACCCGGCCATGACCGTCACCTGGCTCGCCGGGCTCTATCTCGCCTGGTCCGGCCATTGGTTCTCATTCGGCTGGCTGCACGTAAAACTGGCACTGGTCCTGGCGATGTCGGCGGTCCACGGCTTTTTTTCCCGCTGGCTGAAGGATTTCGCTGCCGACCGGCGCCCCCGGACCCAGAGATTCTATAGAATTATCAACGAGGTGCCGACCGTTCTGATGATTTTCATCGTCATTATGGTGATCGTGAAGCCGTTCTAGGCGAGGCGCGCGACGATTAGCTCAGCGCTTCGGCTTGCGGAGAAGGGAGCGATTTTCTATATTGTCGCTATCCCACCCAACGCAGGCGGATGTGGTTGTGTCTGAGCTTTCCAGAGGCCGGACACCGCATCAGGTTTGAAGCCTCATCGGCACTTAACCTTGCCAGACCTGCGGACCTTATCTTCTCACGTCCGCATTTCAGAGCCTCCTCGCACCCCTCCCAAGGTTACCCCACAGGACCACCCCAATGCGGGAAATTAAACTCGAAGACCTCAAGTCCAAAACGCCGGCCGAGCTCGTCTCGTTCGCGGAGGAGAATGGGGTCGAGAATGCCAGCACCATGCGCAAGCAGGAGCTGCTGTTCGCCATCCTCAAGCAGCTCGCGCTCGCCGAGACCGATATTGTCGGCCAGGGCGTCGTCGAGGTTCTCTCCGACGGCTTCGGCTTCCTCCGCTCGCCCGATGCGAATTATCTGCCGGGCCCGGACGACATTTACGTTTCGCCGTCGCAGATCCGCCGTTTCGGCCTGCGCACCGGCGACACCATCGAAGGCCACATCCGCAGCCCGAAAGAGGGCGAGCGCTACTTCGCGCTGCTGAAGGTCAACACGCTCAATTTCGAGGACCCGGAAAAGGCCAAGCACAAGGTCAATTTCGACAACCTCACGCCGCTGTTTCCAAATCAGCGTTTCCGCATGGAGATCGACGATCCGACGCGGAAAGACCTTTCTGCACGCGTGATCGACATCGTCGCGCCGATCGGCAAGGGCCAGCGCGCCTTGATCGTCGCGCCGCCGCGCACGGGTAAAACCGTGCTGATGCAGAACATCGCGCACTCGATCACGCATAATCATCCCGAGTGCTATCTGATCGTGCTGTTGATCGACGAGCGTCCGGAAGAAGTCACGGACATGCAGCGCTCGGTGAAGGGCGAGGTGGTGTCGTCGACCTTCGACGAACCGGCGGTGCGTCACGTCCAGGTCGCCGAGATGGTGATCGAAAAAGCCAAGCGCCTGGTCGAGCACGGCCGCGACGTCGTGATCCTGCTCGATTCGATCACACGCCTCGGCCGCGCCTACAACACCGTGGTGCCGTCATCCGGCAAGGTGCTGACCGGCGGTGTCGACGCCAACGCGTTGCAGCGCCCGAAGCGCTTCTTCGGTGCCGCCCGCAACATCGAGGAGGGCGGCTCGCTGACCATCATCGCGACCGCGCTGGTCGATACCGGCAGTCGCATGGACGAAGTCATCTTCGAAGAGTTCAAGGGCACCGGTAACTCCGAGCTGATCCTGGACCGCAAGGTCTCGGACAAGCGCACCTTCCCGGCGATCGACATCTCGCGCTCCGGCACCCGCAAGGAGGAGCTCATCACCGATCCGCAGGTGCTCAAGAAGATGTACGTGCTCCGCCGCATCCTCAACCCGATGGGCACGATGGACGCGATCGACTTCCTGCTCGACAAGCTTCGTTCGACCAAGAGCAATTCGGAGTTCTTCGACTCCATGAACACTTGAGTGCAGTGCAACAAGAAATCAGAGGGCGCCTTCGGGCGCCCTTTTTCGTTGTGCGCCTTTGCTGCGGCAACGGTGCAGCATGGAGCAGTGTCAAAGCGTAGATCGGAGTTTCTCGGAAGATGTTGATTTATCTACATAATGCTTGAAATTGGCTGGCGGACCTTTCTCGAGCGACGAGGTTTTTGCAGCAAATTGCCGAGCCGTTATTGCATTGCAATACGATCTTTGCTGCGGCAAAGGCGCAGCAAAACAGACGCGCCGCTGTCGAGGAACGGGCCGTTTGCCTTTTCGTCGCGAGCCGGACAAATAGGCCATGCATCCGCGAGACCAGACCATCTTTGCGCTGTCGTCCGGCCGGGCGCCGAGTGCGATCGCCGTGGTGCGCGTCTCGGGTCCACAGGCCGGCCTGGCGCTGACGACCTTGGCGGGGAAGCTGCCGGCGCCGAGGCGGGCCAGCCGCCGGCTGCTTCGTGACGGCGCCGGCCAGCCGATCGACGATGCGGTGGTGCTGTGGTTTCCGGGGCCGGCAAGCGCGACCGGCGAGGACGTCGCCGAATTCCACGTTCATGGCGGCCGCGCTGTGCTCTCGGTGCTGTTCGCTGCTATTTCTGTAATTCCGAATACTCGTGCCGCCGAGCCAGGCGAGTTCACGCGGCGCGCCTTCGAGAATGGCAAGCTCGACCTCACCGAAGCCGAGGGCCTCGACGATCTCATCCACGCCGACACTGACCGCCAGCGCCGTCAGGCACTGCGCCAGTTGCAGGGGCTGCTCGGCGATCGCGCGCGCGACTGGCGCGAGCGCATCATCGAGGCCTCGGCGCTGATCGAGGCCGGCATCGATTTTTCCGATGAGGGCGATGTGCCGGCAGAGCTGAGGGCGCCGGCAGTGAAAGCGATCGAGGCCCTGCACGACGAAATCACAAAAGTCCTTGCGGCACAGGGACATTCTGAACGTCTGCGCGAGGGCCTCGTGGTCGCGATCGCGGGCGAGCCGAATGTCGGCAAGTCGACGCTGATGAATCAGCTCGCGCGCCGCGAGGTCGCGATCGTCTCGCCGCATGCCGGCACGACGCGCGACGTGATCGAGGTCCAGCTCGATCTCGATGGCTATCCCGTCACGGTGATCGACACCGCCGGCATTCGCGAGACCGATGATCCGGTCGAGCAGGAGGGCGTGCGCCGCGCGCGAGCGCGGGCCGAGGACGCCGACCTCGTGCTGTGGCTGGTGGAGGGGGAGCAGGCCGTCGATCCCAGTGCGATGCGGTCCCTTCGGAAATCCGGAGACGGGGATCGGTCGGAGGGGTCTGTCTGGCTCGTCCGTAACAAGATCGATCTCGGGGGCCGGGGCATCAAGCCGAGCGGCGAGTTCGGGATCTCGGCAAGGCGGGGTGATGGCATCCCCGAGCTGGTGGATGCGCTGGTGATATACGCTGGCGAATTTTTCGGAACCACCGAGGGAGCGCTGGTAACCCGGGCTCGCCAACGGGACCTGTTGGTCCGGGCGTCAGAGAGCTTGCGCCGGAGTCTGGACCTTGTAGAAGACGGCGAGGAGCTGGCGGCCGAGGAGCTGCGAGCGGCGGCTTATGCCCTTGGTCGGTTGCTGGGCCGGGTGGATGTCGAAGACGTCCTTGGAGCCATCTTCCAAAAGTTTTGCATCGGAAAGTAAGTCTAGTTCTTCATTGTAGAACTAGCGCTTGTTCCATTCCTTGTGTGCACGTGAAAGATCCCACCGCTCGGCTAGGTCTGTCGGGGAACCCTGGCCTCCTGGATGGGGAAGGGAGGCAGCGATCCGGGGCCCGTTCGGCGCTCGATCCGGCCGCGCGCCAGACTGTTTCACGTGAAACACTGCTCGACTGAGAGCGAGCGTCGCCTCGGGAGTTCCAGTCTCTCCGTGCGCAACTGACCGCTTCGGGTTGCTGCTCTCGCCTTGTCATTGAGAGGCCCCCTTTGCGACGAAGCAATCCAGGCTACCTTCCAGGAAGGGATTCTGGATTGCTTTGCTCGCTCGCGATGGAGTGTGTGGCGAGGCCAGCGCACCACCGGCCCGTACCTTGTTGGGTCTGATTCATTTCACGTGAAACACGAGCCAATTCAATGTCACTTCTACTGTGCATGGGGTTGTTTTCGCGAAATCGCTTCGGCTCCCTGGTCCGTGTTTCACGTGAAACATCCGCTCCCCAGTTTCTTCTTCCGGCTTTCCCCACACTGAGCTAGAAGTTCGGCCATGCGAACAGAGCGAGAGAGCTTCGACGTCATCGTGATTGGCGGCGGCCATGCCGGCTGTGAAGCCGCGGCCGCCTCTGCCCGGATGGGCGCAACGACCGCTCTGGTGACGCATCGTTTTTCCACCATCGGCGCGATGTCCTGCAATCCCGCGATCGGCGGTCTCGGCAAGGGTCATCTGGTTCGCGAAGTCGATGCACTGGACGGTCTGATGGGTCGCGTCGGCGATGCCGGCGGCATCCAGTTTCGCGTGCTCAATCGCCGCAAAGGTCCCGCCGTCCGCGGTCCTCGGGCCCAGGCCGATCGGAAGCTCTATGCCGCCGCGATGCAGGCCGCGATCCGGCAGACCGAAGGTCTCTCGGTCATCGAGGGTGAGGCTGACGAGCTGATCGTGGCCGATGGCCGTGTCATCGGTCTCCGTCTGGCCGATGGCCGTGAGCTTCGGGCAGGGGCTGTGGTTGTCACCACGGGCACCTTCCTTCGCGGTCTCATTCATCTCGGTGAGAAGAACTGGCCGGCCGGCCGCGTCGATGAGGCGCCCGCCATGGGTCTTTCCGCTTCCTTTGAGCGCGCCGGCTTCACCCTGGGACGCCTCAAGACCGGCACTCCGCCCCGTCTGGACGGCACCACGATTGACTGGTCGGCGGTCGAAATGCAGCCCGGCGACGAGCCGCCGGAGCCGTTTTCGGTGATGACCGAGCGGATCACGACCCCGCAGATCCAGTGCGGCATCACCCGGACGACGGCCGCGACCCATGAGGTGATCCGGGCCAATGTCCATCGCTCGCCGATGTACTCCGGCCAGATCAAGAGCTCTGGTCCGCGCTATTGCCCCTCGATCGAGGACAAGATCGTCCGCTTCGGCGACCGCGACGGTCATCAGATCTTCCTGGAGCCGGAAGGCCTCGACGACAGCACCGTCTATCCCAACGGCATCTCGACCTCGCTGCCGGAGGAGGTCCAGCTCGCGATCCTCGCCAGCATTCCTGGCCTGGAGCGGGTCAAGATGGTCCGCCCGGGCTATGCCATCGAATACGACCACATCGATCCCCGCGAGCTCGATCCGACCCTGCAGACCAAACGTCTGGGCGGCCTGTTCCTGGCCGGACAGATCAACGGCACCACCGGGTATGAAGAGGCCGCCGGGCAGGGCATCGTGGCCGGCCTGAACGCGGCACTGGCTGCGAGCGGTGCCACATTGACCGTGTTCGACCGCGCCGACGGCTATCTCGGCGTGATGATCGATGACCTCGTGACCCGCGGGATCAGCGAGCCCTATCGGATGTTCACCTCCAGGGCCGAGTATCGCCTGACGCTGCGGGCCGACAATGCCGATCAGCGCCTGACCGAGAAGGGCATCGCCTTGGGGTGCGTCGGCAGTGCCCGGACCCAGCATCATCGCGCCAAGATGGACGCCCTGAACGCGGCCAGGGCCCTCTCGAAGTCGCTGGCGATCACCCCGAACGAGGCGATCAAGCACGGACTGTCCCTGAACCGGGATGGCCAGCGCCGGTCGGCGTTCTCGCTGATGGCCTATCCGGATATCGGCTGGAGCCAGGTCCGCGCGATATGGCCGGAGCTGTCCGCCATCGATCCGGTTATCGCCGTCCATCTCGAGATCGACGCCAAGTACGATGTCTACCTCGAGCGCCAGAGTGCCGACGTCGAGGCCTTCCGGCGCGACGAGGGGATGGTCCTGTCGGAGGTCGATTACCAGCAGGTGCCCGGGCTCTCCAACGAGGTGAGGGCCAAGCTGGAGAAGGCGCGGCCGTTCACCGTCGGGCAGGCTGGCCGGATCGACGGCATGACGCCGGCTGCACTCGGCATCCTCGCGGCCTATCTCCGGCGCGAAGCACGCAAGACCTCGAAAGCGATTGCATAGGCGTTTCACGTGAAACAACGCGGGCCGGCAGGCGGTAGATCTTCATCGCAACGACCTGAGGCGGGCGAGGGAGCAGGACGGCGGGCCGCGCCGTCACAGCCCGGACCAAAGATCGACAAGGCCAGCGCCAACGATCAATCACTCGATGCGATCATCGCCGCTGACAAGATCGCGGCGCTCAAGCTCGCCCCCGTTTCACGTGAAACGGAAGCCCGGCTTGATCGCTACATCACACTACTGCGGGAGTGGCAGGCCAAGACCAATCTGGTCGCGCCCTCGACCTTGCCGCAGCTCTGGACCCGGCACATCGCCGACTCGCTCCAGCTCGTCGATCTCGCGCCCGCCGCAAAGCGCTGGGCTGACCTCGGCAGCGGCGGCGGCTTTCCCGGCGTCGTGCTGGCCTGCGCCATGGCCGGGACCCCGGGCGCCAGCGTCCATCTCGTCGAGCGAATCGCCAAGAAGGCAGCCTTTTTGCGCGAAGCAATTCGCGTCACCACATCTCCGGGAGTCGTACATCTCGCTGAGATCGGGGATAATGTGGATAGAATCACCGGCCCCGTCGATTGCGTCACCGCGCGTGCGCTGGCTCCGCTACATCAACTCATCGGCTTTGCGGAGCCGCTAATGCGCCAGGGCGCAAAGGCGTTATTTCTCAAGGGACAAGATGTAGAGGCTGAATTGACCGAAGCCTCTAAATATTGGAGTATCGAGCCTCGACTCCACCAAAGCCGCACGGGTGACGGCTGGATCGTGGAGCTCGATGCCGCCGAACGGCGCAGCTGAGGCGCTCAGGGGTTGAGTGGGGAAATTTCGATGACCGTGATTGACGAGCCGCAGCAAGAGCAGACCCAAGAACCGACCAGCGAGGTGCCGCACGGCCACCCGCGCATCCTGGCGCTGGCGAATCAGAAGGGCGGTGTGGGAAAAACAACCACAGCGATCAACCTCGGCACGGCACTCGCCGCGATCGGCGAGCGCGTTTTGATCGTCGATCTCGATCCGCAGGGCAACGCCTCGACCGGTCTCGGCATCGATCGCCGCAACCGCTCATGCTCGACCTATGACGTGCTGATCGGCGAAGCCCCGCTGCGTGAAGCCGTGGTCTCGACCGCGGTGCCGCGGCTGCACATCGCGCCCTCGACCATGGATCTCTCCGGCCTCGAGCTCGAACTCGGCACCACGCCCGGCCGCGCCTTCAAGCTGCGCGACGCCATCGGCGCGCTCAACAACAACGTCTCGCCGGATGCCGATTACACCTATGTGCTGATCGACTGCCCGCCCTCGCTCAACCTGCTCACGGTGAACGCGATGGCGGCGTCGGACGCGATCCTGGTGCCGCTGCAGTGCGAGTTCTTCGCGCTCGAAGGTCTGTCGCAATTGCTGCAGACGGTGGAGCAGGTGCGCTCGACGCTCAATCCGAACCTGTCGATCCACGGCATCGTGCTGACCATGTTCGACTCGCGCAACAACCTCTCCAACCAGGTCGTCGCCGACGTCCGGCAGTTCATGGGCGAGAAGGTCTACAAGACCATGATCCCGCGCAACGTGCGCATCTCGGAGGCGCCGTCCTACGGCAAGCCGGTGCTGGTCTACGATCTCAAATGCGTCGGCAGCGAAGCGTACCTGCGGCTCGCCACCGAAGTGATCCAGCGCGAGCGCGAGCTGCGCGTCACGCATTGACGCTGGCGTAGGGTGGGTTAGCCGAAGGCGTAACCCGCCACTGTCTATCTCCGCGGAAACAGAAGAGGTGGGTTACGCTTCGCTAACCCACCCTACGATTCGAAATTCAGTTCTGGAGTGCTGCACCGTGAATCCAAGGGAGCTGGCGATGGCCGACGAAGCGCGTTCGCGACTGGGCCGGGGTCTTGCAAGTCTGATCGGTGACGTCGGCGGCGAGGCCCAGCATGTCGATCGGCCGCGCGCGCAGCGCAAGGTGCCGATCGAGTTCATCAAGGCCAATCCGCGCAATCCGCGCCGCACCTTTTCGGACACCGAACTGAAGGAGCTCAGCGAGTCGATCAGGCAGCACGGCGTGATCCAGCCGATCGTGGTGCGTCCGGTGAAGGGCGCACAGGATCGCTTTGAGATCATCGCCGGCGAACGGCGCTGGCGCGCCTCGCAGATGGCCGGCCTGCACGAAGTGCCGATCGTCCCGGTCGACATCAGCGACAGCGATGCACTGGAGTTCGCGATCGTCGAGAACGTGCAGCGCGAGGACCTCAACCCGATGGAAGAGGCGCAGGGCTATCACGCGCTCGCCAACGAGTTCAAACGCAGCCAGGACGACATCGCAAAAGTCGTCGGCAAGAGCCGCAGCCACGTCGCCAACATGATGCGGCTGACGAAGCTGCCGGCCGAGGTGCAGGCCTTCATCGCGACCGGTGAGCTGACCGCCGGCCACGCCCGCGCGCTGATCGGCGTGCCCGATCCGCTCGCGGCCGCCAAGCGCATCCTCGAGGAAGGCCTCAACGTCCGCCAGGCCGAAGCGCTCGCGCATGAAGAGGGCGTGCCCGAGCGCAAGCCGCAGAAGGCGCGCGCGACCGGGGGCAAGGAAAAGGACCCTGATACGATCGACCTGGAGAAGCGCGTCAGCGACGCGCTCGGTCTCAAGGTCACCGTCAATCACCGCGACCCCGGCGGCTCGGTCCAGATCAGCTACAGCAACCTCGATCAGCTCGACGAGGTGATGAAGCGGCTGGCGAAGGGCGCGCTGTAGGCCAAGCCCTCGCTGTCGTCCCCGCGAACGCGGGGACCCATACCGCGTGATTTATCGATCGGAGCGGGGCGCAGTACCGGACTGCAAGTCTTCGCCAAACCACTTCCTGTGATTATGGATCCCCGCGTTCGCCGGGATGACAGCGTGGCTCAGCCCCGCCGCTTCGCGTTCGCGGCGATCGCCATCAATGTGCGCTGGGCAATGGCGGCGGCCAGCGTGGATTGCTTGCGGGTGTCGAGCGCGGCGGTTGCGAGCTGCTCGATGATGGCGGCGAGCCGCGCCACGCTGAAATTTCGTAGCGCCGTTTCGACCGCGGGCTTTCTCGAGAAATGCAGGCGCGGATAGCCGCCATCGAGCACGGCGGAGGCAGGCTGGCCGTCGGCGATCGCGAGCGCGGATTTGTGCAGCCATGCAGCCTGACGCTGCGCGGCAGAGATGATCACGCCGGGATAGGTGCCGGCGATCATGGCCTTTGCGAATTCGGTCTCGACGATGTCGGGCCGTCCGGCAAAGGCGCCGTCGACGATCGGGTCGAGCTTCAGCTCGGACGCGTCGGCGACCACCGCCATCACGTCATCGAGTGTGACCTCGCCCTTGCCGTGGGCGTAGAGCGTCAGCTTGCGCAGCTCGTTGCGCGAGGCCTGGCGGTCGCCGCCGAGGAACGACATCAGCGCCGCGCGGGCATCCTGCGCGATGCGCAAATTTGCAATGCGCAATTCGTCATCCATCAGCTTGGCGAGGTCGCGCTCGGTGTCGGGATAGCAGCCGATCGCCACCGCGGCCTTGGCCTTCTCGCAGGCTTTTCGCAGCGGCGATTCCGGGCGCAGCTCGCCGGCCTCGATCACGACGCGGCAATCCTTCACCGACATCTCCGCCAGCGTATCGATACCGCTGGCAAAGCTGCGCGAGCCGGCGCGGATGCGGATGGCGCGGCGGCCGCCGAACAGCGGCACCGTCATGGCTTCGTCGACGAGGCGCGAGGGCTCGGCGGAGAGCTCGTCGCCGTCGAGCTTGACCAGCGAGAACGGATCGTTGGGATCGTCGACGGCCGATGCGATCAGCGCATCGGCGCGTTCGCGCACCAGGCCGGCATCGGGACCGTAGAGCAGGATGATCGGACGGCCCGCATCGGGGCGGGCGAGGAAGGCGTCGATCTCTTTTCCACGCAGCGCGACCATGTTGCCTGTTACCTTGTCATTCCGGGGCGCGTGAAGCACGAACCCGGAATCCAGAGGTTGGGAATCGAGATTCTCAGGTGCGCAATTGCGCACCGTAGTTCTCGCTTCGCGAGCCCCGAATGACGGGAATAATCAGGTGCCAGCGGTGAAGAACGAGGCGAGCCGGGTCGTGATGTTCTCGGCGATCTCGTTGGCGGCACGATCCTCCGCGTCGCGGACGGCGCGGGTGCGGGAGAAGCGCTGATAGGACCCGGGCATGTCATAGGACACGCGCGAGAACGTGGTGCCGGTCATCACCGACTTGCCGGTCGCGACCTCGATCAGATTGTACTGGGCGTCGATGCCGAGGTTTTCGCTGGTCGGCAATCCCGTCGTGGCGCTGACGATCAGCGAAGAACGGCTGGAGGTGAAGCGGATGTCCAGCCGATGGGTCGGCGGCATTCCGGTCGCGGTGCCGTAGAGCTTGAAGGCGAGAGCATTGCGGACTTCGACACCGACACGGGCCTCGCGGGAGGCATTGGGCTTGGCGATCGGCGGGAGCTCGACCCCCATCAGCTTCTCGCGCAAGCCGGGGGTGCCGTCGCCACGCTCGGCATACATCGGCTGGAAGCAACCAGCCGTCAGCGCCGCCAATGCGGCGACCGCCAGCAAGCGGGCTGCGATGCGGATCCTAGCCGACAACATTTACGATCCTCTTGGGGACGATGATCACCTTGCGGACGGGCTTGCCGTCCAGGGCCAGTTTTACCGCATCGAGAGCCAAAACGGCAGCCTCGATTTCCGGATTCTGGGCCGCTGTTGCAACTGTGACGTCACCCCGCTTCTTGCCGTTGACCTGGACCACGAGGGTCACGCTGTCTTCAACCAGCAAATCGCGTTCGATTTGCGGCCAATTGGCCTCGGAAACCAGCCCGCTCTGGCCCAGAGCTTGCCAGCACTCTTCGGCAAGGTGCGGCATCATCGGGGAGAACAGCTGGACCAGGATCTGGCCGGCTTCCCGGATCGCCCAAGCTAAATCTGGAGCCAAATCGGGGGTTGGCTGGCCGGGGCGCTGCAGGATCTCCGAGAAGGTATTGGCGAATTCGCGGATATGGGCCAGGCAGACGTTGAAGTGCAGCCGCTCGATTCCGGTGGTGACCTTGTCGAGCGCGCCATGGGCGGCCTTGCGCAAGGCGGTCGCGTCGGGGCCGAAGCTGGCCGGCCGGGCCGCCGGCGCGGCTTTACCGAGCTCGATGGAATCGTTCACCAGCCGCCACAGCCGCTGCACGAAACGCGAGGCACCCTGGACGCGCTCGTCGCTCCAGATCACGTCGCGGTCGGGCGGGGAATCCGACAGCATGAACCAGCGGGCGACATCGGCACCGTAGGTCTCGATGATGTCGTCGGGGTCGACCGTGTTCTTCTTCGATTTCGACATCTTCTCGATCGGGCCGATCTGGATGTCTTCGCCCGTCGTCAATAGCGTTGCGCGGCGCCCATTTCCGCCGACCTCGACCTTGACCTCGGCCGGCTGCACATAGGTGCCGTCGGCCTTCTGGTAGGTCTCGTGCACCACCATACCTTGCGTGAACATGCCGGCGAACGGCTCGTCCAGCGCGATGTGCCCGGTCGCCTTCATCGCGCGGGTGAAGAAGCGGCTGTAGAGCAGATGCAGGATCGCGTGCTCGACGCCGCCGATATATTGGTCGACCGGCAGCATCCGGTTGGCGACGGCGGGCGTCGTCGGCGCGGTCTCGTTCCAGGGATCGGTGAAGCGCGCAAAGTACCAGGACGAATCCACGAAGGTGTCCATGGTGTCGGTTTCGCGCTGGGCTTTGCCGCCGCATTTGGGGCAGGTGACGTGCTTCCAGGTCGGATGATGGTCGAGCGCGTTGCCCGGCTTGTCGAACGTCGCATCGTCAGGCAGCGTCACCGGCAAATCGGCATCCGGTACCGGCACCACATCGCATTTCGGGCAATGGATGACGGGGATCGGACAGCCCCAATAGCGCTGGCGCGAGATGCCCCAGTCGCGCAGGCGGAAATTGACCTGCCGTTCGCCGACCGGCGCGTTGCCGCGCAGCTCGGTCTCTAGGCGCTTCGCCACCTCGTCCTTGGCCTGATCGATGGTCATGCCGTCGAGGAAGCGCGAATTGATCATGCGGCCGTCACCGTCATAGGCGGTGTCGGTGATGACGAATGACTTCGGGTCCTGGCCCTCGGGGCAGACGACTGGCGTATTGCCGAGATTGTACTTGTTGACGAAATCGAGGTCGCGCTGGTCGTGCGCCGGACAGCCGAAGATCGCGCCGGTGCCGTATTCCATCAGCACGAAATTGGCGACATAGACCGGCAGCTTCCAATTCGGATCGAACGGGTGCACCGCGCGGATGCCGGTGTCAAAGCCCTGCTTCTCCGCGGTGTCGATGATCGACTGCGCGGTGCCGATCTTCTTGATGTCGGCAATGAACTCCGCAAGCTCGGGGTTCTTCGCGGCGGCTGCCTGCGCCAGCGGATGATCTGCCGAGATCGCCATGAACTTTGCGCCGAACAGCGTGTCCGGGCGCGTCGTGAAAATCTTCAGCTCACTCTCGCCGGCGGGCGTCGTCGCCGCATCCAGCGCGAAGCGGACCAGCAGCCCTTCCGAGCGGCCGATCCAGTTGCGCTGCATCAGCCGCACCTTGTCGGGCCAGCGATCGAGCCCATCGAGCGCGGACAACAGCTCCTGCGAGTACTTCGTGATCTTGAAGACCCATTGGCTCATTTCCCGTTGTTCGACAACGGCGCCGGAACGCCAGCCGCGGCCGTCGATCACCTGCTCGTTGGCGAGCACGGTCATGTCGACCGGATCCCAGTTGAGCTTGCGCTTCTCGCGCTCGGCGAGGCCGGCACCGAGCATGTCCAGGAACATCTTCTGCTGATGCTTGTAGTAGCTGGGGTCGCAGGTCGCGAATTCGCGTGACCAGTCCAGCGACAGCCCGATCGAGCGGAGCTGCTTCTTCATCGCGGCGATGTTGTCGTAGGTCCAGGCCTTCGGCGCGACCTTGCGCTCGATCGCGGCATTCTCGGCCGGCAGGCCGAAGGCGTCCCAGCCCATCGGGTGCAGCACGTTGAACCCCTTGGCGCGCATGAAGCGGGCCAGCACGTCGCCGAGCGTGTAATTCCGGACATGGCCGATATGGATGCGTCCCGACGGGTAGGGGAACATCTCGAGCACATAGTATTTCGGCCGCGAATCGTCGTTCTTGGAGACGAAGATCGCCTGCTCGTCCCAGAGGCGTTGCCAGCGCGGTTCGGCGTCGCGGGCGTTATAGCGTTCGGAGGTCATGGAATCGTTGGGGTTTTCGTGGGTTCGGCCGTCTCAAGACGGCGGACTAGGCCATAGAAGTCCTTAGGGGGTCAATGGGTTGCCGCAGTTTGGAACTTCGCCGGCGCCTCCGCATAACTACGAAGGTCGGCGTTGGGGTGTGATTAAGGGGTCAATGCCAATTTGCGGCCCGACGAGACCGCATGAGTGCGATGGATTCCAGCTTCGACGAGCCCGATTACGACTATGCCGCCTCCATTGCCGGACGGGCGATGCGGAGCATGGCCGAACAGCGGATTGCGCCGACCCCGGCCAATTTTGCCGTCTGGTTCCTGTATTTCGGGGACGGCCACGAGGATCTGCGCAACGCGATTGATCTTCTGATCGACCACAATCGTCCGTTCGACGCCCGAACCAATCAGGACCTGTTCAAGACCTATGTCGCGCCCCAGGTGAGTGCCGCCGTGGTCGACACGTCCGAGCGGCTGCAAACGCTCATGGGGGCCGCGAAGGAGTTTCTGGCGACTGCGATCGCCGACAATCATTCGCAGATGCAGGTCATCAGCGAGGTGGCGGACCAGGGCAAGGCCGGCGTCGATCCGAAGTCGCTGGTTGCCCAGCTCATGAACGAGTTGGCGCGGGCCGCCACACGGGCGACACGGCTGGAAGCAGGCTTTGCGGAAAAGACCCGCGAGCTCGACGTGATCCGCGATTCGCTATCGAGGTCCGAGGAACGCGCCCGGACCGACACGCTGACGGGACTCGCAAACCGGCGGGCGCTCGACGAATTCCTGCGCAAGGCACAGGCGACCGCGGCGTGGGGCGAGCCGCTCAGCGTGCTGATGCTCGACATCGACCACTTCAAGACTTTCAACGACAATTTCGGCCACGGCGTCGGCGACCAGGTGCTGCGCCTGATGGCGAAGGTGCTGCGTGAAAAGGTTCGCCAGCAGGATCTGCCGGCCCGCTATGGCGGTGAGGAGCTGATCGCGGTGCTGCCGGATGCCGATCTCGCCACCTGTGCCGAGATCGCCGAGCACATCAGGCACGCGCTCGCCGAATGCACGATCACCCGCCGCTCCACCGGCGAGGTCCTGCCCAGCATCAGCGTGTCGATCGGCGTGGCGCAGTACCGGGCCGGCGAGGCGATCACCGATCTCATCGAGCGCTGTGACCGCGCGCTCTATCTCGCCAAGGGCAGCGGCCGCAATCGCGTGGTGACGGAGACCGAGCTCGATCGTTTGGGGACCGCGGGGTAGCCTGTTGCGGGGCGTGGAGACGACGACGTTGGTGATGACGTTGGTCTTGGCTGACGATCAGCCCGCCATCATCATTTCGGCGGCGCCGGTCTCGATTGCCTGCACGCCGTGCTCGACGACATTGTTGCGGCCGCGGTGTTTTGCGGCGTAGAGCGCGGCGTCGGCGGCTTCGATCAGGTCCCCGGGACGCAAGGCCTCGTTCGGCTTCGTCGCGGCAACGCCGATCGAGACGGTGACGATCATGTGGGCTGAGGTGATGTGCGGCAGGCACAGCTTCAGCACGGCTGCGCGGGCCAGCTCGCCGATTTCGACGGCGCGGTTCACATCGGTGTTCGGCAGCAGCAGGCAGAACTCCTCGCCGCCATAGCGCGCCGCAAAGCCCATCGTGTCGGCGGCGATGCCGGACAGCGACTCGCCGAGCCTGGTCAGGCAGGAATCGCCTTCGAGATGGCCATAGGTGTCGTTGAACAGCTTGAAATGATCGACGTCGATCATCAGCAGCGCGAGGTCGCTGCCATATTGCTGCGCGCGCATCCATTCGAAGTCGAGCCGGCTCTGGAAGCCGCGACGGTTGGCGAGCCCCGACAGCATGTCGATCGAGGCCATTACCGTCAGCCGGTCGTTGCTCGCGATCAGCTCGCGCTCGCGCTGGCTTAGCTGCGCCGCCATCGCGTTGAACGCGCGGGCCAGCGGCACGAACTCGGCCGGCAAGCGATTGCGCGCCGCGCGGGCCGACAGATCGCCCTCGCCGAGACGCTTGGCCATGTCGACGAGCATCTCGATCGGCTTGATGACGAGCTTTTCAGCGGCGATCAGTGCGCCGAGCAGGACGAACACGACGACGAAAGCGAGCTGGAGATAGGCGGTGCGGATATCGCGGTTGACCGCTGCGGATACCTTGTCTTCGTCGATGCTGGCGATCAGGCGGGCGTTGGTGCCGGAGATGCGGATGTAGCTGACTGCGCGGCGCGAGCCGTCGGCAGCAAGGAAAGACAGTGAGCCTTCATCCTGGTCGGAACGCAGCGCCCTGTCGGCGATTGCCGACATCAGCGGCATGTTGTCGAGCGGACGGCCGACTGCGCTGTGCTGATCGGCCGGAGCGGCCAGCACGGTGCCTGCGCTGTCCACCAGCACGGCCGTGATGCCGGCGCGGCCGCCCAGATTGCTCATGACCTTCGACATCCAGTCGAGATTGACCGTGGCAAGGACGACGGCATCGGAGACGCCGCTGAAGGCCGATACGGGATAAGCCGCCATCACCGTCGGTGCTGCTATCGGCCGCGACAGGATGAAATCGCTCAGCACGAAGCGGCCGCTCGTTTGGGCCTGCTGAAAGTAGGACCGGTCGCTCAGGTCGAGGCCGACATACATATTGTTCGTCGCGCACTGGATGCGCCCGTCTACGCCCGCGATCAAAAGCGTGCGGATCCAGGGCAGGTTCGACGGCAGGCTCGCGCGCAGCACGTCGCAGCTCTTGCTGACGCCGCCGGCGGAGGCACGAATGAAGGCCTCCGATTTCAGGATGGTCTCGACCGACGAGATCACCTCGCGCTGCGCATCGGCGCTGTGTCGCGCGACAGTGGTGAATTCAACCGTGGCCTGCGCGATCTGCCGGGTGCGGGTATCTTCGAGCGAACGGATGCGCTCGAGCATCAAGGGCGCCACCAGAATCACCGCGAGCAATGCAAGCCGCGCCCGGATTCCGAGAACCTGCTTGAGTTTCGCTCGTTTGCGGTTGAGACTGATTCTTGCCATCTTCGCTACCCACCCCGTCGGCCAAGGTAAAGCGAAGGGTTCAAAAACTCTTTCTTGAACTCGGTAAAATTGGACTTACCTCGGTCAGGATCACAGCCAAGCGACGTCATGACAGAAGCCAACGCCGCGCCGGTAACCGGCCATTCACCAAACGCGCTCGCCGCGGTCGAAGCCGAAATCGCCCGCGCCTGCAAGGATGCGCGACGCGATCGCGCCTCCGTGACGCTGATCGCGGTGTCCAAGACTTTCGCCGCGGATGCAATTACCCCGGTTATCGACGCCGGACAGCGCGTATTCGGCGAGAATCGGGTGCAGGAGGCCAAAGGCAAGTGGCCTGCGTTAACGTCTGTTTACTCGGGCATCGCGCTGCATCTGATCGGACCGCTGCAATCCAACAAGGCCAAAGAGGCGGTCGCGCTGTTCGACGCGATCCATTCGGTCGACCGTCCGAGCATTTGCCAGGCGTTAGCCAAGGAAATCGAATCCCAGAACAAGCACCCGCAACTCTTCGTCCAGATCAACACCGGCGAGGAGCCGCAGAAGGCCGGCATCGCGCCCGGCGAGGCCGACGCCTTCCTCGCCAGCTGCCGCGACAGCTATGGGCTGACGATCTCCGGATTGATGTGCATCCCGCCGGTCGACGAGCCGCCGGCGGCGCATTTCGCGCTGACCGCCAAGATCGCCGCGCGTAATGGATTGACGAATCTCTCGATGGGCATGAGCGCGGATTTCGCCAACGCCATCATGCTGGGTGCCACCCATGTCCGCGTGGGCAGCGCGATCTTCGGGCACAGGTGATTCCCGTCGTCCCTGCGCATGCAGGGACCCATACCGCGCAATCTTTGTTTGGTGGGCGGTCTTCGTACCGGCGAAACTCAGGTAACTCCCAATCCTCGTCAAACTTCTCCCCGGAGTTATGGGTCCCTGCGTTCGCAGGGACGACAGCCGAGCATGAGGCTACTTACACAAACCCCACCGACACTTTCCCCAGCACGCCAAAGTCCGCCGCGAGATGATCGCCGGCCTGGATCGGCAGCGGCGGATGGCACGTGCCTGTGGTCACCACCTCCCCTGCCCGCAAGGTCAGGCCAAGCCCGCGCAGCTCATTGGCGAGCCAGGCGAGCGCTACGCGGGAATCGCCGAGCACGTTCTTGCCATGGCCGACATAGCGCTCGCCGCGCAGCGTGATCAGCGGCCGCTCCTCGACGAGATCCATCGCACGCCAGTTCGCAGTCGTCGCCGCGCCCAGCACGAACAGATGCGCGCAGGCATTGTCGGCGATCAGCTGGGCCTCGCCCGCTCTGGCGAAATCGGCAAAGCGGGAATCGGGAATCTCGATCGCAGGATGGAAGGTGTCGACGGCGGCGAGCACCTCATCGACAGTGTACGGCGTTGCACGCGGCGCCAGATCGCGTCCCATGCGGAAGGCGAATTCAGGCTCGCCGACGCGCATCTCGTTGCCCTTCATCGACGCAGTGCCGCCATCGGCGATCACTGTGTCGCTCATGATGCGTCCGGCCAGCGGTCCCGTGACATTGATGTGCTTCTGTCCTGATACGCTCGTGGCCGCGATCTTCCAGCCGAACAACGTCCCGTGCGACAATGTTTCGAGCCCGGCCTGGATGGCGTAGCCCTCCGTGCGGCTCTGCGGCCGCAATCGCAGCTCCAGCACGTCAAGCTTGGTGCCGTCGCGCCAATGTTGAACGAGCACGCGCGAGGCGGCCGCGATCTGATCCCTGTCGAGCATGCATCCTCACCCGATGATGATTCTTGTTCGTGGCCCCAATCGCCGCAGCAATTGCAGCATCGCAGATTTCGTCATGGAGACGCAGCCCGCGGTCGGGCCGAAATTGTCACGGGCCAGGTGCAAGAATACCGCGCTACCGCGGCCGGCGACCCGCGGTCGTGTGTTGTGGTCGATTTCGATGATGAAGTCATAGAGATGGTCGGCCCGCTTGAGTCGGTCGCCGCCCTGCCCTTCGTCGAGCCGAATTCCCTGGTTGTAAAGGCGATCCCTGGGGTCCTCGCACCAGGCGTCCTCTCCGGTGATGATCCGGGCTGGCAAGAAGCTCTGCGGACGGCTGTGCCGGTCGCCCCGCCACCACAGGCGCCGGGGACGGAAGCTGCCTCTGGGGGTGCCGCCGTCGCCCTCGCGCTTGTTGGCCAGGATGCCGCCCCGCCCCAGCGCGACCGGCATGGTCAGCGATCCCGCCGTCAGCCAGCCTCGGCGCGGATTCCCGGCCGCAGCCTTAACGCGGATCACCGAGAGCGGTCCGGCGCTTCGATTTTTGGTGTAACCAACTGAAGCTGCTTTATTTTTCATGTGAGCGTGCAATGTCGAATTCATTACAGGACATTCATCAAACCGGCCTGCTATTCTGAGTTAGAGTGCTTCTGGCTTGTGAATCGGTAACAGCCCACTACTTCAACACGAACAACAATAATAACGGCGACCCCTAAACTTCCCCTCACGGCTGGGTGCAGCATGGATGCGCGCCGAGCCGGACCCCAAAAGGATGACCCCCTATGGCCAATGCCCGCAAGATCCTGATCGTGGATGACGATACCGATCTGCGCGACACGTTGGTGGAGCAATTATCGCTACACGAGGAATTCGAAGCTTCCGCGGTCGATACCGGCGCCAAAGGCGCGAGCGCCGCCAAGGCCAATGCTCCCGATCTCGTCCTCATGGACGTCGGCCTGCCCGACACCGACGGCCGCGAAGTGGTTCGCTCCTTGCGCAAGGGCGGCTTCAAGGCTCCGATCATCATGCTGACCGGGCACGACACCGATTCCGATACGATTTTGGGGCTTGAATCCGGCGCCAACGACTATGTGGCAAAGCCCTTTCGTTTCGCGGTCCTGCTGGCCCGCATCCGCGCCCAGCTGCGCCAGCACGAGGCCAGCGAGGACGCGGTGTTCTCGGTCGGCCCCTACTCCTTCCGGCCCGGCTCCAAGATGCTCACCGCCGCCAATGCGCGCAAGGTGCGGCTGACGGAGAAGGAGACCGCCATCCTCCGCTTCCTCTACCGCGCCGGCCAGATGCCGGTCTCGCGCGAGACCCTGCTCCAGGAGGTCTGGGGCTATAATTCCGGCGTCACCACCCACACGCTGGAAACCCACATCTACCGCCTCCGCCAGAAGATCGAGAAGGACGCCGCCAACCCGGAAATCCTGGTCACGGAAGCCGGTGGCTACAAGCTGGTGCCGTGATACGCTCGAAGGGGGTGCGAATCGTTTTAGATTGCACGCCTTTGAGCCTCGGATCTGAATGTCAATCGACGACGACGTAGCGCTTCTCGAGCGTGTCCCGACATTGCGCCTGTTGGGAGACGCCTCGTTGCGCATGCTGGCGATCGGCTCCGAGCAGCGCAATTTCGTCCGAGGCGATACTCTGTTCAATCTCGGCGACGACGCCGATGCCGGCTTCGTGGTCCAGCGCGGCGCCTTCCGGGTCGATGACGGCGCCGGCGCCGAGATGATCGCTGGCCCCGGCGCGTTGATCGGCGAGCTCGCGCTGGTGGTGCCGATGAAGCGGCCGTCGAGCGCGATCGCGCTGGAGCATTCCTCCGTCATCCGCGTCGCACGCAGCCTGTTCCAGCGCGTGCTCGAAAGCGACCCCGCCGCGGCGGTTCGGCTGCGCGACGAGTTCGCGGTGCGCTCCAGCCAGATCGCTAGCGATATCCTGATGGCGGGTGCGAAGCTGACATCGTAGCCCGGATGAAGCGCAGCGCAATCTGGGATTCTGGCGTGCGGAAAAACTGTCCCGGATTTCGCTGCGCTCCATTCGGGCTACGAGAGGTCACACCTCCAGCGTCACCGTCACAGGGACATGGTCCGACGGCCGCTCCCAGCTCCGCGCATCGCGCAGGATCCTGAAATCGCTGACCGCATCCTTCAACGCGCGCGAGACCCAGATGTGGTCCAGCCGGCGGCCGCGATCGCCGACGGTCCAGTCGGCAGAGCGGTAGCTCCACCACGTGTAGACTTTCTCCGACATTGGAATTCGCTCGCGCGCGACGTCGACCCATTCGCCGGCGGCCAGCGCGGCCTTGAGCTTTTCGGTTTCGATCGGCGTGTGCGAGACCACCTTCAGAAGCTGCTTGTGCGACCACACGTCGTTCTCGTGCGGGGCGACGTTGAGATCGCCGACCAGGATGTGGCGATCCTCGCCGCGCGGATGCAGCGGCTCGCACGCCTTCATCTCGTCGAGGAAGCGAAGCTTGTGATCGAATTTCTCGTTCAGCGCGGGATCGGGAATGTCGCCGCCGGCGGGCACATAGAAATTATGCACCACCAGCGGCTTTGCGATATTGGCCTTCTCGCCGAACGATACGGAGATGTGACGCGAATCCAGCTTGTCGCAGAAGGTGCGGATATCGGTCGATTCGAAAGGAATCTTCGAGACGATGGCGACGCCGTGATAGCCCTTCTGCCCGTTCAACGCGACGTGCTCATAGCCAAGCCGCTTGAAGCGCTTCAGCGGAAAGGCATCGTCGATGCACTTGGTCTCCTGCAGGCACAGCACGTCCGGCCGTGCGCTCTTGAGGAATTTCGCGACCAGATCGATGCGCAGCCGCACCGAGTTGATGTTCCAGGTTGTCAGGGAAAAACGCATGAGGGCTGCGTCTTAGCATGGATTGCCGCGGGGAAAATGCTTGTCCACAGCGAGCTCTCGTAGGGTGGGTTAGCCGAAGGCGTAACCCACCACGGTCTTTCACCGCGGTAGCAGAAGTGGTGGGCTACGCTGCGCTAACCCACTCTACGAGACCTATCCCGGCGCTGGGCCGTAATTGGTGAAATCGATCTTGAACATGCCGGGATCGAGCTTCTTGCTCGAGTCCAGATTGTAGACCGCGATCGTGGTGTCGTAGCCCTGCGGATCGGTGACGGTCCACTGCTTCAACTGGCCGTCCTTGGCGCCGAACATCAGCAGCAGGCGGCTGGTGCCGACCAGTGCCTGCTTCTCCTCGATGGTGACGCTGACGAAGACGTCGTCGGCCGAGACGCCAACGACATTGGTGTCCTTCATCAGGTCGATGCGATCCGACAGCAGGAAGCGCAGCGGCGTCTGCGACAGCGGATAGACGTCCTGGGTCGCGAGCTTGCGGTCGCGCACCACCAGCGAGGATCCGTCGGCGACGATGTCGATCGGGCTCGGCGCGTCATATTCGAAGCGCACCTTGCCAGGTTTCTGGATGTAGAAATCGCCTTGCGTCTTGCTGCCGTCGGGACCGACCTGGACGAAATTCCCGACCAGCGTCGACAGCGACGACAGATAGGCACTGACCTTGGCGGCCTGCGCCTTCTGGTTGGCATCGAAGGTCTGGAAGATGCTGGTCGGCACGTTGCGGCGCGGATCCGGGATCACCGGGTTTGGCGGCGTCTGGGTCGCGCCGGTGACAGCGGGCCCGCCGGCGGACGCTCCGCCGTCGCGGCCCTTCGGCGCGGGTTTCGGCACCGGGACGTTCTGCGCGAGCGAGGACGCCGTCACCATCGCAGCGGTGACGAGAAGCACGCCGGCCACGCGCGCGCTTCGCGCAGCGATGGTGGCAGCGAATCGAATGTCCGGATGTCTGATCAACGCGTCGTCCTAACGTGGCTGGGCGTCTTTTAGCGTGATTTCGGGCAAAAGCAGATAACGATTTCGCGTGAAATGATGTCTGGAGGCGGCTGCCTCACATATGGCTGTCTTCTTCCTCGACCAGAATCTCGCGCTTGCCGGCGTGGTTGGCGGGTCCGACGATGCCTTCCAGTTCCATGCGCTCCATCAAGGATGCGGCGCGGTTATAGCCGATCTGCAGGCGGCGCTGGATGTAGCTGGTCGAGGCCTTGCGGTCGCGTTTGACGATCGCAACGGCCTGCTGGAAGAGGTCGCCGCCGCCATCGCCACCCATGCCGGTGGCGTCGAACACCGCGCCGTCCTCGTCCTCGGTGGGCTCTTCGGCCGTGACGGCCTCGAGATATTCCGGCTGGCCCTGCGTCTTGAGGTGACGCACCACCTTCTCGACTTCCTCGTCGGAGGCGAAAGGTCCGTGCACGCGGCTGATGCGACCGCCGCCGGCCATGTAGAGCATGTCGCCCTGGCCGAGCAGCTGCTCGGCGCCCATCTCGCCCAAAATGGTGCGGCTGTCGATCTTGGACGTCACCTGGAAGGCGATACGGGTCGGGAAGTTCGCCTTGATGGTGCCGGTGATGACGTCGACCGACGGACGCTGCGTCGCGAGGATCACGTGCAGGCCGGCGGCGCGCGCCATCTGCGCGAGGCGCTGCACCGCGCCTTCGATGTCCTTGCCGGCGACCATCATCAGGTCGGCCATTTCGTCGACGATGATGACGATGTAGGGCAGCGGGTCGAGCGAGAGCTTCTCTTCCTCGTAGATCGCCTTGCCGGTCTCCTTGTCGAAGCCGGTGTGAACCGTGCGCGTCGGCTCTTCGCCCTTGGCCTTCAATTCGAGCAGGCGCGTGTTGTAGCCGTCGATGTTGCGCACACCGAGCTTGGCCATGTTCTTGTAGCGCTCTTCCATCTCGCGCACGGCCCATTTCAGCGCGACCACCGCCTTCTTCGGGTCGGTCACGACGGGCGTGAGCAGATGGGGAATACCGTCATAGACGGAGAGTTCGAGCATCTTCGGATCGACCATGATCAGGCGGCACTGGTCCGGGCGCAGCCGGTAGACCAGGCTGAGGATCATGGTGTTGATGGCGACCGATTTGCCGGAGCCGGTGGTGCCGGCGATCAGCATGTGCGGCGTGCGCGCGAGGTCGATGATCACAGGATCGCCGCCGATGGTCTTGCCGAGGCAGAGCGGCAGCTTCGCCACCGTCTCGGTGGCTTCCTTGGCGATCAGCAGCTCGCGCAGATAGACCTTTTCGCGGTGCGCATTCGGCAGCTCGATGCCGATGGCGTTGCGGCCGGGCACGACGGCGACACGCGCCGACAGCGCGCTCATCGAGCGGGCGATGTCGTCGGCAAGTCCGATCACGCGCGAGGATTTGATGCCGGGCGCCGGCTCCAGCTCGTACAGCGTGACCACGGGGCCCGGATTGGCTTTGACGATTTCGCCGCGCACGCCAAAGTCCTGCAGCACGCCTTCGAGTGAACGCGAATTGGCTTCCAGCTCGGCCTTGCTGAGCGGCTGGCGATCGCCGGCTTTGG
The DNA here is from genome assembly GCF_054863005.1 of Bradyrhizobium sp. 25ACV. NCBI lineage: Bacteria > Pseudomonadati > Pseudomonadota > Alphaproteobacteria > Hyphomicrobiales > Nitrobacteraceae > Bradyrhizobium > Bradyrhizobium sp. 25ACV. Next base: position 224,540 of record NZ_JAVAYO010000005.1, on the reverse strand, counting down.
GCGCGGCCAGCACGGAGACGGACGGAAGCTCGAACTTGTCGGAGGATTTCTTGGCAGCAGCCTTCGGGGCAGCCTTCTTGCGCGGGGCGCGCGCGGCGGGCTCCTCCTCTTCCTCCTCGTCTTCTTCCTCTTCCTCGTGCTGATCCTCGTAGTCCTCGTCCTCGGACTGCGGCGAGATCGAGGGCGCGGCGCGGCCGCCGCCGAGATTCGGCTCCTGGCGGCTGAACGCCACGGCCTTGGTCTTCGGGCCGCTCGACACCAGCGAGCGGTAAGCGGCACCGCACAGCCAGATCAGCCGCGCCTTCGTGCTCATCAGCGCATGGAACAGCCAGCCCAGCGACACCGAGCCCCGATCGTTCTCCTCGTCCTCGTCGAGCGGCTTGTCGTCGTCCTCGATCTCCGCCAGGTCGTCATCGTGCTCGCGGGCGCCAAGGCCGCAGGCGATCAGGAAGGTCGCGGCCATCGCGGCGAACAGGATCGTGCCCAGCACCACGCGATAGATCGTGCCGGCCGGGCCGAAAATCACTGCGGGCGCGCGCACCAGCGCATCGCCGACCACGCCGCCGAGGCCGGTCGGCAGCGGCCATGCGCCGCCATGCGGCCAGCAGCTGACGAAGCCTGCCGCGATCACGGTGCAGAGAATCCAGGAGCCGAGTCGCAGCGCCTCGCGGTCGAACGGGCGGTGGGTCATCATGCGCCAGCCCCAGACCGCGACGGTCAGGACCAGCATGATGGCGCCGAGCCCGAGGATCTGCATCGCAAGGTCGGCGCCGATCGCGCCGGCATAACCGAGAATGTTGCGGATTGGCCTCGAGGTCGCATGGCTCAGGCTGGGGTCCTGCACCGACCAGGTCATCAGCGCTGCCGAGGCAACGCCCGACAACGCGATCAGGCCGAAGCCGGTGAGCTCGCGCACGCGCCGCGCCAGTCCCTCGCGGATCGAGGGCGGCAGATGGCCGACCAGTGGAATGACACGTTCGATTGCCGACATGCTCATGGGCCCCGCCTAACCCAGAGTCTCGACCAGCCGGTGCAACGCCTGCGCCGTGGTCTCGCCATCCTGCACCAGCGCCAGGCGAATATAGCCTGCACCGGGATTGAAGCCGTCGGGCTGTTGCCGCGCCAAAAAGCTGCCGGGCACGACGCGCACGCCTGCTTCCTTGAAGAGTCTCAGCGTCACCGACACGTCGTCGCCGATCTCGGACGTGTTGAGCCAGACGCAGAAGCCGGCGTCGGGCCGGCGATAGCCGTAACGATTGCCGATGATCTGGTCGGCGAGATCGAACTTGATCCGGTAGAGCCGGCGGTTCTCCTCGACATGCGCCTCGTCGCCATAGGCAAAGGTCGCGACATGCTGGAGCGGCACCGGCACCTGCGGCGCCGCGATGTTGCGCAGCTCCAGGAACATGCCGATGAATTTCTTGTCGCCGGCGGCGAAGCCGACGCGCAGGCCCGGCAGGTTCGAGCGCTTCGACAATGACTGGAACGCAGCCACGCGGGTGAAATCGGGGCCGGCGCATTCGAGCGCACTGCCCGGTGCGTCGCGGGTATAGATCTCCGAATAGCATTCGTCGCTGAGGATCATGAAGCCGTAGCGATCGGCGAGGCTCTTCAGGCGGGTGAAATAGTCGCGCGAGGCGACCGAGCCCTGCGGATTGGCCGGCGAGGCCAGATAGAACGCCACGGTGCGCGCCAGCGTCGCCTCGTCGATGGCATCGAGGTCAGGCAGGAAGCCGTTCTCGACCGTGGTCGGCAGGTAGACCGGCTCGCAAGCTGCGGCACCCGCGCCGGCGCCGTAGACCGGATAGAACGGATTCGGCATCAGGATCGCCGGTTTGCCGGGGCGTGGCCCGACATAGCGAACCGCCGCGATCGCGGCGAGGAACAGCCCCTCTCGGCTGCCATTGAGGACGAGCATCTCGCTCTTGGGGTCGAGCGGTCGCGGCAGCTTGAAGCGCGACGACAGCCAGGCGCTGGCGGCCTGGCGGAACGGGTCGGTGCCCTGATTCATCGGGTAGCGGCCGAAATCGGCGATGTGCTTGGCCAGCACCGGGCCGACGAAATCAGGCACCGGATGCTGGGGCTCGCCGACTGCGAGCGAAATCAAGGGCTTGCCGGGTTGATGCGGCGCCAGCAACTCGTTCAGCCGGACGAAGGGCGAGCGTCCGGCATCGGAGTTTCCACTGGCCTGTGGCGCACGGGATGAAGCGGTCATGACCATTCTGGGCGCCAGCACTCTCGGAACAGCCGGTCGCGCGAAGGCCCCGGCGGGAAGCGGTTCAGTTCACCATAGATAGGGCGAGGTTAAGACGCGATTAACCATCGGCCGCCGCCTCCGTCCAGAGCAGGAATAATGAGGCCGGATAACAACGGGATGCATGGCGGGTGAGGGCTCGCTCCTCTCGGGGAACCCCGCTGTGGAGACACCCTTTCCCGAGCCCTCCCCCGCATGCTCGGGAGGGAGCGCACCGTCATCGTGGCCTCAGCGCCCCGGCAGCTTCTCGAATGTCTTCATCCCCGCGGGGATCGCATGAAACTCCTGCATGTCGCAGGTGTAGATCGCCATCTGCGGCTGGAATTGCTTTGGCTCGTCCAGCGTGCCGACCTTCACGACCACCGCCGGCAGTCCCGGAACCTTGGTCACTAGATGGGTGCCGCATTCGGCGCAGAATTCGCGTGTGACGGCACGTTCGAGATCCTTGCGCGTGAACTGCTTGGGCTGCCCCGAGGTGTAGCTGAAGCCGGCCACCGGCATCGCGATGAAGGTGTTGGGCGCGCCGCCCGAGATGTATTGGCACTCGCGGCAGTGACACTGGGCCTGCATCATCGGATCACCTTCGGCTTTGTAACGCACTTCGCCGCAATAGCATCCGCCTTCCAAACGCATGACGACCTCCCGATTATTGTTTCTTGTGGTCGATATTTCTGCGCCGCCGGTGCGGAATGGCAATTCTTTTCTTCGCGGTGAGATCAAAAAGAACCCTGCCAAAAAGAAAGGGGCTCCAACTTGCGCTGGAGCCCCTCAACGGTCAGGGCATTGCCGGGTATGTGCCCGAACCGTAGTTCTGGGCGTGGTCTCCAAGGAGACCACGCCCGGGAGGAGACTTACATGTTGTAGGCGCGCTCGGTGTGCTCGGTGATGTCGAGGCCTTCACGCTCGCTCTCGACATTGGTCCGCAGGCCAACGATCACGTCGACGACCTTGTAGAGGATCGCCGAACCGATGCCCGACCACACCAGCGTGGTGCCGACGCCCCAGATCTGGGACATCATCTGCGCCGCGAAGTCGTAGTCGCCGACCTTCGGCGGGATCGCGGTGTAGTCCATGACGCCAGCGCCACCGAGGGCGGGGTTGACGAGGATGCCGGTGCCGATGGCGCCGACGATGCCGCCGACGCAGTGCACGCCGAACACGTCGAGGCTGTCATCGTAGCCGAGCGCGTTCTTCACGACGGTGCAGAAGAACAGGCAGACGACGCCGACGATGAGGCCGAGGACGATCGCGCCCATGACGCCGGAGTAGCCGGCTGCAGGGGTGACCGCCACGAGGCCCGCGACAGCGCCGGAGATGACGCCGAGCACCGACGGATGACCCTTGATGATCCACTCCGCGAACATCCACGACAGCGCGGCGGCTGCGGTGGCGACGAAGGAGTTGGTCATGGCCAGCGCAGCGCCGCCGTTGGCTTCCAGGTTGGAGCCGGCGTTGAAGCCGAACCAGCCGACCCAGAGCAGCGAGGCGCCGATCATCGACATGGTCAGCGAGTGCGGGGCCATCAGCTCCTTGCCGTAGCCGACGCGCTTGCCGATCAGGAGAGCGCCGACGAGGCCTGCGATGCCGGCGTTGATGTGCACCACGGTGCCGCCCGCGAAGTCGATCGCGCCCTTCTTGAAGATCCAGCCGGCGTCGGCATTAATCTCGTCGAGCTTGGCCTGCGCCGCGGTCTTCGCGGCCGCATCAGTGGCAGCAGCGAGCGCCTTGGCCGCATCCTGGATCAGGTCCGGACCCTGCCAGTACCAGACCATGTGCGCGATCGGGAAGTAGATCAGCGTGACCCAGAGCGGGATGAACAGGGCGATCGCCGAGAACTTCATGCGCTCGGCGAAGGCGCCGACGATGAGGGCGGGCGTGATCGCCGCGAAGGTCATCTGGAAGCACACATAGATGAGCTCCGAGATGTTGGCGTCGACCGAGAAGGTCGCGGCCTTCGTATCGGTGGTGACGCCCATCATGAAGGCCTTGGAGAAGCCGCCGATGAAGTCGGAACCGCCGGTGAAGGTGAGGCTGTAGCCGTACACGGCCCAGATCACGGTGACGACGCAGACGGTGTAGAACACCTGCATCAGGACGGAGAGCATGTTCTTGGAGCGGACGAGACCGCCGTAGAACAGCGCGAGGCCGGGGATCGTCATCAACAGCACCAGCACTGTCGATGTCAGCATCCAGGCGTTGTCTCCCTTGTTGACCGTTGGCTCGGCGTAGGCTGCGGTCGCAGCGAACAGGCCGACTGCGAGAGCCGCCAATCCCGCGCCATAGGGACGCTTGAACGTCATATTATTCACTCCTGATTGGATAAAGGTTGAGCGCGAAATCAAAGGGCCGCGGCATCGGCCTCGCCGGTGCGGATGCGCACCGCGTGGTCGAGGTTGATGACGAAGATCTTGCCGTCGCCGATCTGTCCGGTTTTCGCGGCGGACGTGATGGCGTCGATGGTCTTGTCGACCTGGTCGGAGGCGACAGCGACCTCGATCTTGATCTTGGGCAGGAAGCTCACGGCATATTCGGCGCCGCGATAGATTTCCGTATGGCCCTTCTGGCGGCCATATCCCTTGACTTCCGTCACCGTGAGACCGTGAACGCCGATGGCGGTCAGGGCGTCACGGACTTCTTCCAGCTTGAATGGCTTGATAATCGCCATAACAATTTTCATGGGTCCTATCCCCGCTTGGGCCCGGTCCGGACGTGGCCGGGCGTTCTCGACTGGTTCGCCACGAGGGAGAAAGTTCACTACGCGGGCACAGCCTGGACCCGTAGAATCAAATGCCGTGCCAGATCGGGCATGTCCCCTAACGGACTATGAAAACGGGGGTTTTCGCAGTGGACCTGTACTGCGGTGCAGTGCGCTATTCCGTCGCGCCCAAAACATGGTCATGCCTGCTCAAAATGAGAGCATGACAGGCTGCCGACACAATATTGCTCATGCGTCGGGCAGCTTAGAGGTAATTACGTAGCGTCGTCGCTTATTGCAGGGCCTCGCCGTGCTGCGAAATATCCAGCCCCTCAAGCTCGTGCTCACGGGATACGCGCAAGGGCACGAACAGGCCGACCAGCTTGAGCAGGATGAAGCTCACGCCGGCCGACCAGACGAACGTGACGGCGACGCCATAAAACTGGATCAGGAGCTGCTGCGGGTGGCCCTCCAGCAGGCCGGCGGTGCCGCCGATGGCGCTGGTCGCGAACACGCCGGCGAGCAGGGTCCCGGTGAGGCCGCCGATGCCGTGGACGCCGAACACGTCGAGCGAATCGTCATAGTTGAAGCGGTGCTTCAGCCAGGTGCAGGCCCAGTAGCAAACCGCACCCGCAATGATGCCGATGACGATGCCGTGCCAGGGTGCGACGAATCCGGAGGCCGGCGTGATGGTGCCGAGGCCGGCCACCGCGCCGGAGATCATGCCGAGCACCGAAGGCTTGCGCCGCGTCGACCATTCGATCGCGCCCCAGGTCAGCGCGCCGGAGCAGGCCGCAAGATGGGTCGCGATGATCGCCATCACCGCGCGTGAATTGGCCGCGCCCGCCGAGCCGCCGTTGAAGCCGAACCAGCCGACCCACAACAAACCGGTGCCCATCACTGCAAGCGAAAGATCGAACGGCGAGAGATTTTCGCTGCCGTAGCCGTGACGGCGCCCCATCACCTTGGCGGCGACGAGGCCGGCGGTGCCGGCCGACAGATGCACGACAAGGCCGCCGGCGAAATCCAGCACGCCCATGCTGTTGAGGAAGCCGCCGCCCCACACCCAATGCGCCAGCGGAATGTAGACGAAGATGAACCAGGCGACGGAGAACAACAGATAGGCCGAGAACCGCATCCGGTCGGCGACCGAGCCGGCGACCAGTGCCACCGTGATGATGGCAAACGTCATCTGGTACAGCATGAACAGCGATTCCGGGATCGTCTTCGCGGCCGGGTTGACGCTGTCCATGGTCATGCCGGCGAGAAACCAGCGGTCGAGCGTGCCGATCCACGGGCCATCGCCGACGAAGCACAGCGAATAGCCGAACGCGACCCAGAGAATGGAGATCAAAGTCACCGCGGCGAGGCTCTGCGCCATGGTGGCGAGCACGTTCTTCTTGCGCACCATGCCGGAATAGAACAGCGCGAGCCCCGGGATCGTCATCATCAGCACCAGCGCGGTGGCGACGATCATCCAGGCGGTATCGGCGGTGTTGATCTCGGAGGCCGCGGCGCGTGCCGGCGAAGCCATGATCGACACAAGTCCGATCGGCGCAGCCATGGCAGCTGCGCGGCGCAAATATCCCGCCATGTCGTTCCCCCCGGCATCAATTGGCGTCGCACATTGTGGCGTCGTTGCCCGGTGCGATCGAAGAAGATCAAAGCGTTTTCGAGCGAAGCGGATACCCGGCTCGCGTGCAGAAAACGCGTCGAAACAAAAATCTAGAGCGCGTCGCTGTCGGTTTCGCCGGTGCGGATGCGCAGCGCGTGGTCGATCGGTGTGACGAAGATCTTGCCGTCGCCGATCTGTCCGGTGCGCGCGGTCGAGGTGATCACGGCGACCGCCTTGTCGGCGACGTCGGAGGCGACCGCGATCTCGATGCGCAGCTTCGGCAGGAAGTTCACGACATATTCGGCGCCGCGATAGATCTCGGTGTGGCCCTTCTGCCGGCCATAACCCTTCACCTCGGTCACGGTCATGCCGTGGACGCCGATCGCTGTCAGGGCCTGGCGGACCTCATCGAGCTTGAAGGGTTTGATGATCGCGACGACGAGTTTCATGGTCAGGCCTATTCTTCGGGATGCGCCGCGCCGTATGTCCCCGGCGCAGCGTCAATCTGGCATCTTTCCGGGCAAATGGCATAAAAAAGTTGCAGACTGAAGCGGAAAAACGTTTGAGCTTATGAACGGCCGCCTCTGTACAGGGCATCCGTTCATCCTTCACAATGCATTTTTGGCATGGATGCGGTGAACCCGCGCCTGCCAAGCGGTACATAAGTATTTTGAGGGGACGCTTCATGGCGAGTTGGTTCTACGCATCCGAGGGCAAGCAGCAGGGGCCCTTTCCGGAAGGGCAATTCCGCGATCTCGTCGCCCAGGGCGTCGTGCGCCCGGATACGCTGGTGTGGACCGAGGGCATGGCCAGCTGGCAAAAGGCCGCCGAAATCCCCGGCCTGGTCGGGGGCGGCGGCGCGCCGCCGATGGTCCCGGCAGGCGGCCCGCCGATGATGGGCTCCGGTGGCTATGCCGGCGGCGGAGGCGGAAGCGGAGGTGCCGGATCGCTGGCGGTCGATTTCGGCGTCCTCGAGTTCACCTGGCGCACGCTCCTGCTCGCGATCGGCTCGTGCTTCATCATCCCGGTGCCGTGGCTGTTCGTCTGGTACACGAAATGGATCGTGCCCTGCATCAAGGTCCCCGGGCGCCCCAATCTCAGCTTTACCGGCAGCGCGATGACGCTGGTGCCCTGGTTTTTCGGCTTCATCGTTCTGGCGATCGTGCTCGGCTTCGTCGGCAGCCAGTTGCTGAGCAATCTGCTCTTCATCGTCCAGATCGTGCTCTACTGGCTCCTGATCAAATGGCTGATCGCGAACCTTGCCTCCAACGAGCAGCCTTTGGGCTTGAGCTTCACCGGTTCGGTCTGGGCCTATATCGGCTGGAATCTGCTGTTTGCGATTTCCATCATCACCATCATCGGCTGGGCCTGGGTCGCTGCAGCCCAGATGCGCTGGTTCTGCCGCAGCATCGAGGGCACGCGGCGCGAGATCGTGTTCAAGGGCTCTGGTCTCGATATCCTCTGGCGTGGCATCGTCGCTGCGATCCTGTGCAGCCTGATCATCCCGATCCCGTGGGTCTATCGTTGGATCATGAACTGGTTCGCGTCGCAGACCGTGCTCGCACCGCGCGGATCGCAGGCGGCATGATCTGGAAAGCTATGAGCGCGATATCTCGCGCTCATAGCTAGGACTTCCGTTCGCGCACGGAGCCTTCCTGCGCGACGGAGGCGACCAGCGTTCCGTCCGGCTTGAAGATCGAGCCGCGGGTCAGGCCGCGGCCGCCGCGCGCGCTCGGCGAATCCTGTGCGTAGAGCAGCCATTCGTCGGCGCGGAACGGGCGGTGAAACCACATCGCATGGTCGAGGCTGGCCGGCATCATGCGCTTGTCGAACAGCGTGCGGCCATAGCGTGCCATGATCGCGTCCAACAGCGAGAAGTCCGAGGCGTAGGCGAGTGCGCACATGTGCAGCGCTGGATCGTCGGGCAGCTTCGCGGCGGTCTTGATCCAGACGTGAATGCGGCCGTCGTCGATCTTCTGGCCGAAATAACGGCCGAGCTCGACCGGACGCAGCTCGATCGGACGGTCGGATTCATAGTAGCGGCGGATGAACTCCGGCATCTCCTTGAACATCGGCTGCTTCGCCACCTCCTCCGCCGTGAGCTTCTCCGGCGGTGGCACGTCGGGCATCTTGTCCTGATGGTCGAACGCACTCTCCTCTTCGGCGTGGAACGACACCATGATCGAGAAGATCGCGTTGCCGTGCTGGATCGCGGTGACGCGGCGGGTCGAATAGCTCTTGCCGTCGCGCAGGCGTTCGACCTGGTAGATGATCGGGATCTGCGGATCGCCCGGGAGGACGAAATAGCAGTGCAGCGAATGCGGCAGCCGGCCCTCGACCGTGCGGCAGGCCGCGACCATCGCCTGCCCGATCACCTGGCCGCCGAACACCCGCTGCCAGCTGGTCTTCGGGCTGTTGCCGCGGAACAGATTCACCTCGAGCTGCTCGAGGTCGAGGATCGAAATGAGGTCGATCAGGCTTTTGGACATGGAGTGAGCTTTCTCGCCGTCGTTCCGGGGCGGATGGTCCGGAATGACACAATGGGGCCGTTCCGCCCTTGTTTCACCGCACTGTTTCGCCCACCTCAAGTCTGCTAGCAAGACCAGGATTTGACCGGGAATTTGGGTATGTCGGTACAGGGTAGCATTGTCATTGGTGGCGGCGCGTTTGCAGGGCTTGCGCTGGCCCTGGCGCTGCGACAGGGGCTCGGGCCCGAGATTCCCGTCATCGTCGCCGATCCCGCGCTCGCCACGCGGCCGAGCCGCGACCCGCGCGCCACCGCGATCGTCGCCGCCTGCCGCCGCCTGTTCGAGGCGATCGGCGCCTGGGACGACGTCAGGAGCGAGGCGCAGCCGATCCTCGACATGGTCGTCACCGACTCGAAACTGGAAGACGCCACCCGTCCGGTCTTCCTCAATTTTGCCGGCGATGTCGCGCCGGGCGAGCCCTTCGCGCATATGGTCGAGAACCGCCGCCTGATCGATGCGCTGGTGGTGCGTGCCGAGGCCGAGGGCATCGATCTGCGCGCCACCACGGTCGCATCCTACGATGCGCGCGCCGAGGGCATCGACGTGGCGCTCGGGGACGGCAGCGTCATCGCAGCCAGCCTGCTGGTTGCCGCCGATGGTGCAAGGTCAAAGCTGCGCGAGCGCGCCGGCATCGCCACCCATGGCTGGGAGTACGACCAATCCGGCATCGTCGTCACCGTCGGCCATGAGCGCGATCACGAGGGCCGCGCCGAAGAGCATTTTCTGCCGGCGGGCCCGTTCGCGATCCTGCCGCTCTCGGGAAAACGCTCGTCGCTGGTATGGACCGAGCGCCGAGCTGAGGCCGCGCGCATCATTGCTCTCAGCGACGAAGAGTTTCACGCCGAGCTCGAGCAGCGTTTTGGCCTGCATCTCGGCGAGGTGAAGGCGCTCGACAAGCCGCGCGCGTTTCCGCTGTCCTATTTCGTCGCGCGCTCGTTCATCGCCACCCGCCTCGCGCTGGTCGGCGATGCCGCCCATGTCATCCACCCCATCGCGGGCCAGGGCCTCAACATGGGCCTGAAGGATGTCGCCGCGCTGGCCGAAGTCGTGGTCGATGCCGCGCGGCTCGGCATGGATCTCGGCGCCGCCGACGTGCTCGAGCGCTACCAGCGCTGGCGCCGTTTCGACACCATGGCGATGGGCGTTGCCACCAACTCGCTGAACTTCCTGTTCTCCAACCAGTCGACGCTGCTGCGCACCGTCCGCGACATCGGCCTCGGCCTCGTCGACCGTGCTCCGCCGCTGAAGAACCTCTTCATCCGCCAAGCCGCGGGATTGACGGGCGAGGTGCCGCGGCTGCTGAAGGGCGAGGCGTTGTAAGGGCGAAGGGTGAGCTGCGAATGGCGAGTGGATCCATTCGCTACTCGCCATTCCCTATTCGCCGCCTCAATCGATCTTGCGCGCCTCTTCCGGCAGCATGATCGGGATGCCGTCACGGATCGGATAAGCCAGCTTGGCGCTGCGCGAGATCAGCTCCTGCTTTGCAGAATCGAACTCCAGCGGGCCCTTGGTCAGCGGGCAGACGAGAATCTCCAGCAATTTGGGATCGACACTGGCTTCGGGACGTTCGGTGGACGCGTTCATTGGAGTCTCCGGCAATCGGTTGCCTCTAGCACAGAAATCCGCGCCCGCCCATCGCGGCTGCCAAAGCGTTTTCCAGCGCAGTAGGTTACCGGTTCGCGCAAAGAAAACGCGTCAAAATAAGAAATCTACGCGGAGACCATCGTCAAGACCTCGTCGAGCAGGGCCCGCAGCCGTGCTGCCGGCACCGGCGCGCCTGACAGGGCGAAGCCGAGGAATGTCCAATACAGGATCTGCGCCCGGGCCTGCGCGGTTGCCGGGGTGAGCCCGCGTTTTTCCAGCAACCCCTCGATATAGTCGAGCCGGCGGCGGTCGATTGCGCGCACGGCCCCTTGCGCGGCCGCATCGAAGGCCGCCCAATTGCGCACCGCGCGTTCGAGCTCGAGCCGCGCGCCGAACGACCTCCGCAGCAGCGCCTTGAGCGGTTCGTCGCTGGCGGCCTCGACATCGGCGATGATCCGCTCGGCCGCGATCTCGCGCCAGCGCTTCAGCACCGCGGCCTGGAACGCGCGGAGATCGGCGAAATGCCAATAGAAACTGCCGCGCGACACGCCCATGGATTTTGCCAACGGATCGGCCTTGAGCGCGGTGAAGCCGCTTTTGGCGAGCGCCTTGAGACCTTCCTTGATCCAGTCGTCGGCGGAGAGCTGTTCGGTCATGTCAGTTTCCGGGATCAGACCATACACTAGTGTATTGACAGGCCGCGGACCAGCGCTTATTTCACCATACACAGATGTATGGACGACTCTTCGGGAGCCATGACGATGCGTGATCTCTTGCTCCAGTGCGCCGGCGTCCTGACCATTGCCGTGGCCCTCATCCACGGTTACCTCGGCGAGGCCAAGGTGTTCGTCCGGGCCCGCATCGAGCCGGAACGGCTGCGCACCCTGATCCGCCTGGTCTGGCAAGCCTCGACCGTCGCCTGGATTGGCGCTGGCGTCCTCCTGATCGCGGCGCCCTGGATGGGCTCGGAGCCGGCGCGGCACTGGATCGTTGCCACCATGGCCTGCGTGTTCGGCTTCTCCGCTCTCGCCAACGCATGGGCTACGCGCGGCCGGCACTTCGGCTGGATGATGCTCAGCGCGGTCGTCGTACTGGCGGTTGCGGGCTACTAGCTGCGCGTGAGGCGTAAGGCCGCAGAGGCGCGCCAAATCTGCACTGCGCACGGAGAGCACTCAACTTTTTTCGGATGTTAGAACTTATCTAAAGCGATCCATGCGCGAACCCGATTGACTTCACCTCCTCCTTTGCTTCCTTCGGTCCCGCTCGCGGCTCGCGTAGCGCGCACGACAGAGGAGGAGACGTTCGTGAAGGTCATTCGTGTTGTTGCCATTGCACTGACGGTTGGAATGGGCATGGGGTCGGCGGCCATGGCCGACGGATTCAAGGATTGCACCAAGCTCGACAAGGCGTCATGGAAGCCGGCCAGCGAGGCCGAAGCCAAGGCCAAGGCGCTCGGCTACGAAGTGCGTCGCTCCAAGATCGAAGGCTCCTGCTATGAGGTCTACGGCGTCAAGGAAGGCAAGCTTTACGAGCTGTTCTACAGCCCCGAAGATCTCAGCCTGAAGCACACGATCGCCAAGTAAGGGTCATCCTGACTTGATCGAAGAAGCGGTGCCAGAAGCGCGCGGGGTGTCCGACGGGACCCCCGCGGATCGAGCCGCGCCGCGGACGATTGCAGTCTGGGATCTCCCGCTGCGCCTCTGGCACTGGGCGTTTGCAGCGAGCATTCTCGCCGCGTGGTTCACGCCCACCGTCTATGATCGGCTTCATCGCATCGTCGGCTACACGGTGCTTGGGCTACTCGCTTTCCGCCTCGTCTGGGGCTTTTGGGGAAGCCGCTATTCGCGCTTCCGCATGATCAGAGTGAGGCTTCGGGCGGCGCCAAGCTATCTCTGGAACCTGCGCCGCGGCATCACCGGCCGCTACATCGGGCTCAATCCCGCCGGCACGTTGATGCTGGTGGCGCTGCTGGCTTCGCTCGCCGTCTCGACGATCACGGGCGCGATGTCGGTCACCACCACCTTCTTCGGCATCTGGTGGGTCGAAGACACCCACCATTATTCATCGGATGCGGTCATCGTCCTGGTCGTGCTCCACGTCGTGGGCGTGGTGCTGATGGGACTTCTCCAGCGCGAGAACCTGATCCGCGCGATGATCACCGGGCGCAAGCGCATCCGCGGCCATCATTAGTCAGGGCCGGTTCAGTTCCAACGGATGCAATCACGGGCTCGCTCAACCGCGTAGTTTCACGGGACTAGAACCGTCCGAACCCGCATAATTACGCGAACTGGCGCCATTTGTCGCGAAGCATTTACCTCCCGATAGGCATACAACTGGGCATTGTAGAAAATTAACGCGGACAAAGCCCGATCGGATCAATTCTCGGTAGTATTGACGAGGGAGCGATATTGAATGTTCCGCGTTTTTACCTGCCTCACGGCGGAGCACGACTGGCGGCTTGTCATGCTCGCTGGCCTCGTGTGCTTCGTTGCGAGCATTGTGGCCGTCAGCATTTTTCATCGGGCGATCGCCTCGCGAGCCTGGGCGCGGCTGATCTGGATTGCGATTGCCGGCGCGGCCATCGGCTACGGAATCTGGGCAACGCATTTTGTCGCAATGCTCGCCTACGAGCCCGGCGTCCCGACCGGTTACGGCCTCGTGCTGACAGCGCTGTCGCTCGCTGCGGCGATGATCCTGACCTCAGGCGGGTTTGGCGTTGCCGTCAACAATTCCGGCCGTTGGCGCGCAGCTGCCGGTGGCGGCATCATCGGCGCCGGCATTGCAAGCATGCACTACATCGGCATGTGGGCCCTCGAGGTGCCGGGTCGTGTCACCTGGTCGCCGGGGCTGGTGTTCATCTCGATCGTCCTCGGCATGGTCCTGGGCTACGTCGCGCTCGCGGTTGCCTTGGGCCACAAGAGCAAGTCGGGGACCTTCGCCGCGGCGCTGCTGCTGACGCTCGCCATCGTGTCGCATCATTTCACGGCCATGGGGGCCGTGCAGATCGTCCCAGACCCGACGCTGGCAAACGACACATTGTCGCTTTCGCCGAGCTTCCTTGCCGTGGCAATCGCGGGTGTGGCCCTATCGGTGCTCGGGATGAGCTTCGTCGGCGTGCTGGCGGATCGCCGCCTTGCGACCAGAACCAGCAGATTTGAGGAAATCATCAGTGAACTTTCGCGCGCCAGGCAGCAGGTGGAAGATTCGCAACAGGAGATCCAGGACCAGAAGCTCAGGCTGGATACGGCCATCAACAACATGGTCGAGGCTCTCTGCATGTTCGATGCGGAGAGGCGACTTGTGGTCTGCAACGAGCGCTATGCCCTGCTCTATCAGCTGCCGCCGGAACTGCTGAGAACGGGGACCCCGCACGCCGACATCATCAGGCATCGCGTCGTGACCGGCATTCTCAAGAGCGACACCAGCGAGGGCGCAGCCGAGCAGTTCCTGTCGAAATTGGCCGCGTTGCCGTTCGATGCGGTCTCTAGCAGAATCGACGAGTTCGCGGATGGTCGGTTGATCTGCGTGACGCGACAGCCTATGGCCGGCGGCGGGTGGGTGGCCACGCATCTTGATGTCACCGAGCAACGCCGGTCCGAGGCCAGGATCGCGCATATGGCGCAACACGATGCGTTGACCGATCTGCCAAATCGCGTGCTGCTCAGAGAGCGGATGGAGCACGCCATTGCGGTTACGCGCAGCGGCGGCGTCGATCTGGCCGTGCTCATGCTCGACCTCGATCGCTTCAAGGAAGTCAACGACACGCTCGGACACCCGGCAGGCGATTCCCTGCTGCGCGCCGTTTCTGCGCGTCTGCGCGAGTGCACCACGGAAACCGCGCTGATCGCTCGACTGGGCGGCGACGAGTTCGCCGTGATCGACTACGTGACCAACCCGGCCGTCGAGGCCGCCACCCTCGCCGAGAACATCAGGAAGGCGCTTTGCGAACCCTTTGATCTCGGCGATCACCGGGTCACGGTGGGCACCAGCATCGGCATTGCCATCGCGCCGCGCGATGGCAATGATTCCGACGTGCTGATGAAGAGCGCGGATCTCGCCCTCTACTCGGCCAAGAGTGGTGGACGTGGCGCATTCCGCTTCTTCGAGCCTGAACTCGACCAGCTCATGCATGCGCGACGCAACCTGGAGCGCGACATGCGGGAGGCGCTTGCTGGCCGCGAATTCGAGCTGCACTACCAGCCATTCGTCAATACCGCGACCGGCGAGATCCGCGGCTTCGAAGCCTTGCTGCGCTGGCATCACCCGCGGCGTGGCCTGGTCTTGCCCGGCGAATTCATACCGCTCGCGGAGGAGGCCGGCTTGATCGTGCCGCTGGGAGAATGGATCTTGAGGACGGCCTGTGCGGAAGCCGCCAAATGGCCTGCCCACCTCAAGATCGCGATCAACCTGTCTCCCGCTCAATTCAGGAGCAAGGAGCTTGTCCCGGTCATTGTCGATGCACTGGCGAGTTCGGGAGTTTTGCCACACCGGCTCGAGCTCGAGGTCACCGAGACGGTGATCATGCATGACAGCGAAGCTGTATTCGCAGCACTTGGTCAATTGCGCGAGCTCGGCGTGCGAATCGCCCTGGACGACTTCGGCACCGGCTATTCATCGCTGAGCTTTCTGCAAAGATTCCCGTTCGACAAGATCAAGGTCGACCGCAGCTTCGTCAACGAACTGTCCAGCGCAAGGGCAGACGCGCACCATCTCGCGCGAGCAGTCGTTCGCTTCGCAGTCAGCCTCGGCAAGACGACGACCGCCGAAGGCGTCGAAACGAAGGAGCAACTGGACGTCCTCCGTGAAGAGGGGTGCGTCGAAACGCAAGGCTACTATTTCGGTCGGCCGATGCCCGCATCCGCCATTGCGAAAATGCTGAGGCGAGGTGACAAGCGAGGTGACAAGACAGCCGTCTGCGCTGCGTGAGCGCCCGCATCCTCACTGCAGCGGAGGATCCCCGCTGGTGCGCTTCTTGGCGAGGTCCATCTCCGTCACCGCGATCAGAATCTCGGCGCGAGTCTTCAAGTCGGGCGCTTCCAGCATGGCCTGCTTCTCTGCGGGGCCATAGGGCGACATCATCGCCAGCGCGTTGACGAGCGCTTCGTTGGGCGCGCTTTCGACGCCTTCCCAGTCGACCTTGAGATTGTTGGCCTTGAGGAAGTCCGCCAGCACCGTCAGCAGCGCCTCGCGGTCGACCTCGTCCTCGCCCATGCGCGCGGTGAAGTCGTCGACGAAGGCGAAGAAATCCACCTTGCACTGCCGGTAGGCGGTGAGCACCTCGAGCTCCTCGACCACCTTGAAGCGCGAGACGCCGGTGAGCTCGAGGATGTAGCGGCCGTCGCCAGATTCGGCGAGCTGGGTGATGCGGCCGACGCAGCCGACGCGGAACAGGGTCGGCTTGTCGGAATTCTTCGGCGAGTGCGCGACATCAGGCTGGATCATGCCGATCAGGCGATGGCCGTCGCGGAAGGAATCGTCGACCATCGACAGGTAGCGCGGCTCGAAGATGTTGAGCGGCATCTGGCCGCGGGGCAGCAGCAGCGCGCCCGGCAGCGGAAACACCGGAATGATCTCCGGGAGGTCGGCGGGTCCGCGATATTCGATGTTGATCGGCATCTGGTCCCGGTCCCCGCTGACTTGGTCAACCGCCCCTACGAAAACAGGATCGTCGACAAGCGCTTGCGTCCCTCGACGGTTGCATCATCCGTGCCGCCCCAGGCTTCGAAGAACTGCACCAGCTGCTTGCGGGCGCCGTCGTCGTTCCATTTGCGGTCGCGCTTGACGATCGCGAGCAGCTGCTCGGTAGCGGCCGCACGGTTGCCTTGCGCGTTGAGCGCGGTCGCGAGGTCGAATCGGGCCTGATGATCGAGCGGGTTTGCGGCGACTTTCTGTTCCAGCTCGGCCACCGGTCCGAGCGATTGCGCCTGCTCGGTGAGATCGATCGCGGTCTGCACGGCCTTCACCGCGGGGTCGTTGCGCTTGGATTCCGGCACCATGGCGAGCGTCTGCTTGGCCTGCTCCATCGCGCCGGAGACGGCATAGCATTTTGCGAGGCCCGCGAGCGCCGCGATGTTGGTGGCATCATGCTGGAGCACCTCGGCGTAGATCTGCGCTGCCGCAGCCGCATCGCCCTCGGCGAGCACGGCTTCAGCCTCCTGCAGGATCTCGGCGATATTGGGCTCGCCCGGCGCGGTCACGCCCTTGGTCAGCTTTTCGATGAAGGCGTTGAGCTGGCTCTCGGGTACCGCGCCCATGAAGCCGTCGGCGGGCTGGCCGTTGACGAAGGCGATCACGGCCGGGATCGACTGGATGCCCATCTGGCCCGGGATCGCCGGGTGCTGGTCGATGTTCATCTTGACCAGCTTGACCTTGCCCTTGGCCGCCTTGACGGCCTTTTCGAGCAGAGGGGTGAGTTGCTTGCAGGGGCCGCACCACTCCGCCCAGAAATCGATCAGCACCGGCTGGCGCTTCGATTCCTCAATGACGTCCTTCACGAAGGTCTGGGTGGTGGTGTCCTTGATCAGATCGGCCGCAGCCGGGCCCGCCGCTCCGTTACCCTGGTCGATGATCGTCACGGGGATCCCCTCGTCTATGTCCGGAATGGCGGGTCTTTAGCACGCCGCCACACCTTATGCTCGCTGTCGGCTCCTAAATTGGGCCGCGACGGCCGAATTTCAATCCACCGAGGCCGATTCGCCAGTTCCGGGACACTTTCGGGCCATTTCGTCGCATTCAGGCTCCATATGGGGCCCCAAGAACCGAATCTAGATCGCCGGTAGCTGTTGCATTCCCCTCCCGGTTTTGGCATACGACAGCCGTTGCCGGCGCGTCACGCGACCGACACAGGATGCGGGTGTAGCTCAGTGGTAGAGCACGACCTTGCCAAGGTCGGGGTCGAGGGTTCGAGCCCCTTCGCCCGCTCCAGTTTTTCCCAAAGCATCCAGCGGATCCGGACGGAAACGTGGTTCGCCACGCCGCTCGCGGCTGTCCTGGGTTCGCAATGACAATTCTGGTCACCGGCAGCGCAGGCCACCTAGGGGAAGCCATCCTCCGGACTCTCCGGGCGCGCGGTTCCCCAGCGCGCGGGCTCGATCTGAAGCCATCGCCCTTCACCGACGCGGTCGGCTCGATCGTCGATCCCGGCTTCGTCCGGGCGCAGATGGACGGCGTCTCCACCGTCATCCACACCGCGACGCTGCACAAGCCGCATGTGGCGACCCACGGCAAGCAGGACTTCGTCGACACCAACGTCACCGGCACGCTCAACCTGCTCGAGGCGGCGGCGAGCGCCGGCGTGCGCAGTTTCGTCTTCACCAGCACCACCAGCGCGTTCGGCTCGCAGCTCCGCTCCGGGGCGGGACAGGCGGCGGTCTGGGTCACCGAGGATCTGCCGTCGGTGCCGAAGAACATCTACGGCACCACAAAGCTGATGGCCGAGACCCTGTGCGAGCTGTTCTATCGCGAGCGCGCCCTGCCGGTCGTCGTCTTGCGGACCTCGCGCTTCTTTCCGGAGGACGATGACGATCCGGTGACGCGCTCGGCTTACGCGCTGGAGAACGCGCAGGCCAACGAGCTGCTCTATCGCCGGCTGGACATCGCGGACGCCGTGAGCGCGCATCTGCTCGCCGCCGAACGTGCCCCGAAGATCGGTTTCGCCCGCTACATCGTCTCAGCCACCAGCCCGTTCGAGCTGCGCCATCTCACTGCGCTCGCGCGCGATGCAGCCGGTGTCGTGCGCGAGCTCTATCCGGATTGCGCGCAGCTGTATGCGGCGCGAGGCTGGAGCCTCCTCCCAGAGATCGACCGCGTCTATGTCAACGAACGCGCGCGGCGCGAGCTGGGCTGGCGGCCGGAATTCGACTTCGCGCATGTGTTGGACAGCCTGCGCACTGAGCGCGATTTCCGTAGCCCGCTGGCGCGTGAGATCGGCTCGAAGGGTTATCATGACACGGCGTTCGACGACGGGCCTTACCCGGTCGCATAGTAGGCGCCGGATTTGCTATTTTGCTCGACGCGTCAGATGTCTGTCCGATCTCGCCGGGAGCGAGCCGCTTGAGGGTTGTTTTCGCGTTTTTGTATAACCACCCCCCTCCTGCCGCCTGCTAAACGATCCGCGCGCCAATTGATTCCGCGCTGCAGCGAGAGCGGCGTTCGTTCGTTGACATTCCGTCTCAATTTTTCCGGAGCGTAACGGCGGCGCACGCGGCCGGCTTCTCACCGTTCGCAGATGTGCTAACCTTTTTGCGTCTGTCGTCCCGACGGACCCAAACTTCGCCTCTCGACTAGCAAAATAAAATAATGCGCAGCCCTGACGGCTGCCTTAGGGGAGTGACGCGATGAAGTTCCATCGATCCGTCTTTCAATCCGTTCTGGCGCTTGCAGCGGTTGCCTTTCTCGCGGGGACCGGCGCTGGCAATGCGCAGCAGCAGGACAAGAACCGGGCGCTGAAGAAATACGAATCCGGCACCAAGGAGTTCTGGACCCATCCGCCCGATGACTGGTTCCTCGGCGACGAGACCGAGGCGCAGAAGGGCCTCGCGCCGCCCTCGGGTCCGCCGACCGGCGCGTCCGATGCCGAGCTCGCCAACATCGTCAAGAAGATCAAGCTGCCGGCGGGATTCAAGATCGAGGTCTACGCCTCGGGCGTGCTGGCCGCGCGGCAGATGGCCTGGGGTGACAAGGGCACGCTGTTCGTCGGCTCGTTCGGCCTCGGCAACGTCTATGCCATCAAGGACAACAACGGGAAGAAGGAGGTCAAGACCGTCCTCAAGGGCCTCAACATGCCCACCGGTCTCGCCTTCAAGGACGGCGCGCTCTACGTCATCGCCGTCGACAAGCTGATCCGCTACGACAACGCGGAGGCCAATCTCGACAAGCTCGGCGACGGCAAGGTCGTCTATGACGACATGCCGTCCTATGCCGCGCATGGCTGGAAGTACATCGCGGTCGACAAGGAAGGCTGGTTCTACATTCCGTTCGGACCGCCCTTCAACGTCGGCATCCCACCGACCAGCGTCTCGCAGATCCGGCGCGTCGATCCCAAGACCGGCAACGCCGAGATCTACGCGCTCGGTGTGCGCAACTCGGTCGGCGGCGACGTCGATCCGCGCACCGGCAAATTCTGGTTCACCGAGAATGCCCGCGACTGGATCAGCGACGATCTGCCCTCAGACAAGCTGAACATGATCAACAAAATGGGCGAGCATTTCGGCTATCCCTACTGCCACCAGGGCAATCTGCCGGACGACAAGTTCGCGATGGGCCACAAGTGCTCCGAGTTCACGCCGCCCGTGCTGAACCTCGGCGCGCATGTCGCTCCGCTCGGCATGAAGTTCTATACCGGCGACCAGTTCCCCGCCGAGTACAAGAACAACATCCTGATTGCCGAGCACGGCTCCTGGAATCGCCACAAGTACCAGGGCGGCCGCATCATGCGCGTGATCGTCGGGCCTGATGGCAAGAATCCCAAGCAGGAGGTGTTCGCCTCCGGCTGGATCGAGGGCGACCAAGGCTATCTCGGCCGCCCCGACGACATCATCCTCGCCAAGGACGGATCGATCCTTGTCGCCGACGACTGGGCCGGCGCGATCTACCGCATCAGCTACAGCAAGAAGTAACGCGCACACGATACGAGGCTGCGGTGGCCGGACGGTGCCGCAGCCTCTTTCATTTCAAAGCCACGTTGTCGTTCCTGATTGCGCGCCAGCGCAAGTGCGGAACTCATAACCACGAACCGGGGTTATGGATTCTCCGATGCGCAATTGCGCATCTTAGCTCGTGCTCCGCACGCCCCGGAATGATCCAGATAGATCGGAATTCCCACGATGCGCTGCCAGTTTTCTTCGTACGCCATCGGCGCGCTTTCGCTTGCAGCGCTCGCATTCGTCCCGGCTCAGGCTGCGGACAATGCCGCGATCAAGGAGAAGGCTGCCGTCTGCTCCGGCTGTCACGGCGAGAACGGCATCTCGCAGACGGAGAATATCCCCTCGCTGGCTGGCCAGCCTGATCAGTTCATCCAGTGGCAGCTCGTGTTTTTCCGCGCGGGCTCGCGCAAGAACGAGCAGATGCAGCCGATCGTCGAGGAGATCACCAACGAGGACATCCGCAATCTCGGCGCTTATTTCTCGCAGCTGACGCCGCCGAAGGGACCGGAGGACGGGGATCCCGACCTGTCGAAGAAAGGTGCGCAAGTTGCCGCAGGCCGCCGCTGCGCCTCATGCCATACGGACAGCTTCGCCGGCACCAAGGGAGTGGCGCGACTGGCTGGCCAGCGCGAGGAATATCTGGTCAAGTCGTTGCACGACTACAAAGCCGGCCAGCGCGTCGGCGGCGGCGTCGCCGCGATGGCCGATGTCGCCTATCACATGAGCGACGAGGAAATCACCGCGATCTCGCACTATCTCGCGCATTTGAAATAGTGCGGAGCTGCCGCCACAAGCTCCGCTGTCGTCCCGGATCTGCGCTGCGCTTGTCCGGGACGACAGTGGAACGGCGAGGCTGCCTACCCCGCCCGCTGCTTCTCATACGCCTTCAAATGCGTGTAGGCGATGCGCAGCTTGGGCACCGGGACCTTGGCGGCATCGGCGCGTGCGATGAGATCACCGATGACATGATCGGCTTCGACCGGCAGGCCGGCCTTGATGTCGCGGAACATCGAGGCCGTCATCGGCGAGCCCTCGGCGGTGAGGTTGCCCTTCACTCGCTCGAAGAACGGCCCGCCCGGCGTATAGCCCGACGCGGTGGCGATCGCGCTGGTCTCGTCCAGCATGCCGAGCAGGAAGTCGCGGCCGCCGGGCGCGGCGAGGATGTTGCCGACAGAGGTGCGCATCAGGCTGGTGGAGGCCGCGAGCGAGGACAGGAACACCCACTTCTCCCACATGTCCTGCATGATGTTCTGGCTGGCGGCGGCGCCGGTGATGCCGCTCTTGAAGGCCTCGTCGATCGCCTTGACGCGATCTGACAGCTTGCCGTCGCGCTCGCCGTAGTTCAGCGACTGCATCGGTTGGAGCTGCACCACCTCGCGCTTCTCGTTCAGGGTCGCCGCGATGGCGCAGAGGCCGCCGAGCACGCGCTCCTTGCCGAATTTGGCATCGAGGATATCGAGATGCTTCATGCCGTTCAGCATCGGGATGATCGCCGTGTCAGGTCCGACCGCCGGCGCAAACGATTTGATGGCGTCGTCGAGATCGAACGCCTTGCAGCTCAAGAGCACGACGTCGAACTTGTCCTTGAGAGCGTCGGCTTGCACGGTCGGCGGATTCTTCAAGGTCACATCGCCATTCGGGCTCTTGATGATGAGGCCGGCGCTTGCGAGCTCGCCGGCGCGGCGCGGCCGGACCAGGAAGGTGACGTCGCGGCCGGCTTGCAACAGCCTGCCACCAAAATAGCCGCCGATGGCGCCGGCGCCGACCACGAGGATACGCATGGGATGCTCCATTGTTGCTCTTGATTATTGCTGTTGGCGGCTACTTATAATCGTCATTGCGAGCGAAGCGAAGCAATCC
The DNA here is from genome assembly GCF_054863005.1 of Bradyrhizobium sp. 25ACV. Classification (NCBI taxonomy): domain Bacteria; kingdom Pseudomonadati; phylum Pseudomonadota; class Alphaproteobacteria; order Hyphomicrobiales; family Nitrobacteraceae; genus Bradyrhizobium; species Bradyrhizobium sp. 25ACV. The sequence continues at coordinate 202,360 of NZ_JAVAYO010000005.1, read as the reverse complement.
AGAATGTTGCCGCGATCACATTCTGTCGCCGGAGAATGAGCGGCTAGGTCCCGAGCACCATCTCCTCGACCTCGCGTAGCTGCTCCTTGCCGAAGAACATCTCGTTGCCGACGAAGAAGGTCGGCGAGCCGAACGCGCCGCGGGCGACCGCTTCCTCGGTGTTCTTGATCAGCCTGCCCTTCACCTCGGGTTCCTGGCTGCGGGCGAACAGCTTCTGGGCGTCGAGCCCGGAGGAGGCCAGCGCCTTCGCCGCGATCTCGGGATCGTCCATCTTCTTCGGCTCGCGCCACATGTGGTGAAAGGCCGCCTCGACGTATTTTTCGAATACGCCCTCGAGCTGTGCGGCAATCGCCGTGCGCATCAGGTTCAGCGTGTTGATGGGGAAGTGCGGATTCCAGACATAGGGCTGGACATGGAAGCGCTTGATGAAGCGCTCGGTCTCGACCTGATGGAATTCACGCTTGTTCTTGATGCCCGCGAGCGTCTCGGCGGGCGACTTGTTGTTGGTCGACTTGAAGATGCCACCAAGCAGGATCGGCACATATTCGAACTTGACGCCGATGCGCTGCTCGATCGCGGGGATCGCGAGGTGGCTGAGATAGGCATTAGGGCTGCCGAAATCGAACAGGAATTGCGGGGCTGTGCGGGTCAAATCGTTCTCCGTGACCTACTTTTTTAATCTGGCTTTTCCCGTATTGTGACGCAGCGTGCCCTGCGGGTCCACCGTTTAATGATGAGCATAATACTCTGGAAATCAGACCAGCCGCCGGATCGCCCGCTTGCGCCAGACCATGAGGTAATAGCCCATCTGCAAGGCGAACATGGCGCAGAAAACGATGGGATAGGCGGCCCACACGCCCGCAAGGCCGATCGTGTGGCTCAGGATCACTGCGGCCGGCAGCTCGATCGCGAGGATCGCGAAGATGGAGAGCAGCATTGGCATCAACGCGACGCCGGCCGCCCGCATGGCACCTGAGAACACTGTGGCGAGGCCAAACGGCACCGAGCTCCACAGGGCGATATTGAGCAGGCCTTTCGCCAGATCGAGCACGGCGGCATCGGTGATGAAGATGCCGAGGATTGCGCGCGGCGCGAGATAGATCAGCGCCACGAGCCCGCCGGTCAAAACGAGGTTGAAAGCGAGCCCGGTCCGCACGATGCCGTCGAGCCGGGCTCTGTCGCCGCTGCCGACAGCCTGTGCACCGAGGATCGAGACCGCGATCGAAATCGACATCGCCGTGAACTGGGTGTAGCCCATCACCTGGTTGACGGCGCCATAGGCCGCAGTGGCCTCCGATCCAAAGCGGTTGACGAGGCCGAGCAGAACCAGCTCTGCGATCGCCATCACCACCATGCCGATAGCGCTCGGCAATCCGATGCCGAGGATCTTTCCGAGCATGGCGCCGTTGAGCCGCAGGTGACGCAGCAGCGCCGCGTCCGGCGCGAGCGCGTGTTTCTTTCGCAGCAGATAGAACGCCAGCACGATCAGCGTGAGCGCGTTCGAGATCGCGGCCGCCCATGCCGGGCTGGTGATGCCGGCCGCCGGCAGTCCGAACGACCCACGGATCAACATCGGCGTCAGGATCAGCCCGATCGTAGTTGACAGAGCCAGCGCCAGCAGCGGCGTCAGCGCGTCGCCGACGCCGCGGATCATCGCCGTCATCAGCAGGAAGATGAAGCCGAGCGGCATCGTCAGCAGCATGATGCGCGCATAGGCGCTGGCCTGGTCGAGAATGTCCGCGGGCGTGGCGAGCGCCATCATCAGCTGACGGCTGAAGAGCCCGCCGGTCAGCGCCACTGAGATTGAAAGCAGAAGGCCGACCGCGAGCGTCGTGCCTACGACGCTCCTGATCCGGCCGTGCTCGCCCGCGCCAAAGGCCTGGCCGATCAGCACGGTCGCGCCGGTGCTCAGCCCCATGACGAAGGCGAACAGGAAGAACATCACCGGGAAGAACACTGAGGCCGCCGCGAGCGCGTCAATGCCGATCATCTGGCCGAGATAGACGTTGCTGACGGTGCCGAACAGCGATTGCAGCGCGTTGCTCAGCATCAGGGGTGCGAGGAAGCGGAGGAATGTTGTCCAGAGCGGCTTGGGGGCAGACATGGATTGGCCTTTCATCAGGGCGTGCGAAGCCGTTGCCGCGCAATGCGCGGCTCGGCCGTCGATGGGAACGTGAGAGAGCGCGCGCGGTTTACGCGCGGTCGCTGTAGGCGAGCTTGACGATGTGGTCGCGGATATCGGTCGGCCAGTCCGCGATCAGCCCGGTGAAGCGTCGCCGGTCATCGGCAAACAGCGCGCGCGAGGCTTCCTCGAACTGCGGCAGGTTGCCCGCCATGGTCGACATGAAGTGATAGGCCGCCTCGCGCGCCTGCCGCTCGCGGTCCTTGTCGCCGCTGGCGCGCCTGGCCTCATCGACGAGCTTGCGCAGCGCGACCGAGGCGCCGCCAGCTTGCGCGTTGAGCCACTCCCAATGCCGCGGCAGCAGCGTCACCTCGCGCGCGACCACGCCGAGCTTCGGCCGGCCGCGGCCGCGCGGCTCGCTCGGTGGCATGCTCTCCTCGACCGGCGGCGGCACAAGCTTCGCCAACCGCGCCAGCACCTCGCGATCCCCGCCGCGCAGATCGAAGTCGATCGATCGGCCCGTGCCGTCCTCGAAGATGATGATGGGCTCGTCCGGCCGTTGCGCCACCCGCTTGACGACCAGCGCGACCTCGCCTGCCGGCCCCGACACCAGTCGGCGCTGCCCCTGGAAGGCGGTGAAAATCTTCTGCATTGGAATCATTGCCATTTTGACGACGGTGGGTCATTTAATACCCGGGTAAATTGTCGGCGTCAATATACCCGGATGAAAATATCCGCACCGATGGCTCGACATTGTGATCCCGGGCTGGCACGAACGGCGCCGCGACTGAGCACGCCTAGCCACTAAGCCTTGCCCTGGGGACCTTGCCGATGCTGACCGTTCACCACCTCAACAATTCCCGCTCGCAGCGCGTGCTGTGGCTGCTCGAAGAGTTGGGCGTGCCTTACGAGATCGTGCGCTATCAGCGCCAGCCGGACATGCGGGCGCCGAAGGAGCTGCGCGCCATTCATCCGCTCGGCAAGTCGCCCGTCATCACCGACAACGGCAACACGATCGCCGAGTCCGGCGCGATCATCGAATATCTCATCGCGACCTACGGCAACGGCCGGCTGATTCCACCGCCGAACACGCCGGAGCGGCTGCGCTTCACCTATTGGCTGCATTATGCCGAAGGGTCCGCGATGCAGCCGCTGTTGCTGAAGCTCCTGTTCACGCTGATGCCGAAGCGCGCGCCGGCGCTGCTTCGTCCGCTGGTGCGCAAGGTCTCGAACCAGGCGCTCACCACGCTGGTCAATCCGCAGCTCAAGCAGCACATGGATTACTGGGAAGGCGAGCTCGGCAACAGCGAGTGGTTCGCCGGCAACGAGTTCACCGCAGCCGACATCCAGATGAGCTTTCCGCTGGAAGCGGCGCAAGCGCGCGGCGGGCTCGAGCAGGGCCATCCCAAGGCGATGGCGTTTCTCGAGCGCATCCACGCGCGGCCGGCATATGCCCGGGCGCTGGAAAAGGGCGGGCCGTACCAGGTGGGACGGTAGTTAGTCATGTCGTCGAGCGCCTAGCCCGCCGCGTAGGCCCAGTACGTCCGGCGCTCCGGCGTGTACATGCCGCGATAGCGCGTGACAGCGACCGCTAGCGGATCCGCGCTCCCGTGCCATGCAGACGACGTTGTTACTGCCCCGCAGCTTCTGCGCCGCGCGTGCGCGGATCGGGCGCGCCGAGCGGTCCGTTGGGTGTCACGACAATCGAATTGACCGACGTCTGCCCCATCGGCTCGACGATGACGTGGCCCATCGCCTTCAGCTTACCCAGAACATCGCTGGGAAAGCCGCTCTCGACACGCACTTCATCCGGCAACCATTGATGATGCAGCCGTGGCGCTGCGACGGCGGCCGCAACATCCATCTTGTAGTCGAGCACGTTGACGATGACCTGCAGCACGCTCGAAATGATGCGGCTGCCGCCGGGCGAGCCCGTTACCAGCACCGGTTTGCCGTCCTTAAGCACGATGGTCGGTGACATCGAGGACAGCGGCCGCTTGCCGGGGCCGGGCAGATTGGCCTCGAAGCCGACGAGACCGTAGGCATTGGAGGCGCCGATTGCGGCGGTGAAATCGTCGAGCTCGTTGTTGAGCAGCACGCCGGTGCCGTCGGCAACGAGGCCGACGCCGTAACTGAAGTTCAGCGTATAGGTGTTGCTGACGGCGTTGCCGCTGGAATCGACGACGGAGAAATGCGTGGTGTTGCTGCCCTCGCGCGGCGAGGGAGCCGCGGAAACGAGCTCCTTCGACGGCGTGGCGTGTTCGGCGGAGATGCCGGCGCGCAGCTTGGCGGCGTAGTCCTTCGCGACGAGCGTCTCGATCGGCGCGTTGACGAAGGCGGGATCGCCGAGATAGCGCGCGCGATCCGCGTAGGCGCGCTTCATCGCCTCGATCAAAAGATGCAGCGATGCCGACGATCCCTGCTTCAGATCGGCGAGCTGAAAGCCCTCGAGGATGTTGAGCGTCTCCACCAGCACGACACCGCCCGACGAAGGCAGCGGCATCGACACGATGTCATAGCCGCGATAGGTGCCGCGCACCGGCGCGCGGATCACGGCCTGATAGGCCTTCAAATCGGCGGGCGTCATGATGCCGCCGGCGTCCGTCACGGACTTGGCGAGCTTTTCCGCGACCGGCCCCTCATAGAAGCCACGTGGCCCCTGTGCGGCGACCGCCGACAGCGTTTCAGCGAGATCGCCCTGCACCAGCCTGTCGCCTTCGCCCAGCGGCGTGCCATCGGGCCGCGAGAAGATTTTCGCCGAGGAGGGCCAGCGTGCCAGCCGCCGGTGCCAGGTAGGCAGCGTGTCGGCCATATCGTCGCCGACGGCGAAGCCGTCGCGGGCGAGCGCGATCGCAGGCGCAAGCAATTGCGCTAGCGTGAATTGCCCCGAGCCGTATTTCTCCAATGCCAAAGCGAGGCCCGCGACCGTGCCGGGCACGCCGACGCCGAGCGCGGAATCCCGTGACTTCGCAACATCGGGCTTGCCGTCGGCGCCGAGGAAGATTTGCGGCGTGGTCGCCGCCGGCGCCGTCTCGCGGTAATCGATCGTGATGTCTTCGTTGCGGTCCGCGGAATGGATCACCATGAAGCCGCCGCCACCGATATTGCCGGCACGCGGATAGGTCACGGCCATTGCAAAGCCGGTCGCGACCGCGGCATCGACCGCATTGCCGCCGCTCCGCAGGATATCGGCACCGATCTGCGCAGATATCTTCTCCTGCGCGACGACCATGCCGTGCTCGGCGGCGACGGCGCGTACCGTGTCAGACGCGGCTGGGACATAGGCCCGTCGCGCATCCTGGGCGGCTGCCGGTGACAGACCAAACGCCAGGGCGGCTATGAAGGCGAAAAATGTCCGCCTTGTCGAATATGACGACATCATCAAGCTTCCGCCGTGGCTTCGAACCAGTTCACATGCCTCGCTGCAATGCTATACGGTTTGCCCCAAGAGAGGCAAAACTGTTCGTGATGAGGACTGCGTGATGACGACGATTGCCCCGGATGTGCGCATGGCCGGCGTGGCGCGGACCTATCCGCCGCGTGCCGCCGTCGTCAGCTGGATTTTCTTCGACTGGGCCGCGCAGCCATATTTCACACTGATCACGACCTTCGTGTTCGCGCCCTATTTCGCCACCAGCATTGCGCCGAACGCCGCCACCGGCCAATCGCTGTGGGGATTTGCGATGGCGGCCGCGGGCCTTGCGATCGCGTTGATGTCGCCGGTGCTGGGGGCCATCGCGGACGCCTCGGGCCGCCGGAAGCCGTGGATCGCCGGGTTCGGTGCGCTGCTGGTGGCGGCATCCTGCACGCTGTGGATCGGCAAGCCCGGCGATCCCTCCATCATTCCGCCCCTGCTCACCGCAGTCGCGCTCGCCAGCGTCGGCGCGGAATTCGCCACCCTCTTCAACAATGCAATGATGCCGACGCTGGTGCCGCCGGAACGGATCGGGCGGCTCTCCGGCACTGGCTGGGCCACCGGCTATGTCGGCGGGATCGTCAGCCTGATCATCGTGCTCGGCTTCCTCGCGGCCAATCCGCAGACCGGCCGCACATTGCTGGGCTTCACGCCGCTGTTCGGGCTCGATCCGGTCAGCCATCAGGGCGATCGCATCGTGGGCCCGCTGACCGGGCTGTGGTTCATCGTGTTCGTGACACCGCTGTTCCTGTTCACGCCGGATTATCCGGCGAAGCGCCCGGTGCGCGAGGCGTTGCGTGAGGGGCTGTGGGAGCTGAGGCAATCGATCAGAGGCTTGCCGCAGCAGAGATCGCTGGCGGCGTTTCTGCTCGCCAATATGATCTACACGGATGGTCTGGTGTCGCTGTTCGCCTTTGGCGGCATCTATGCCGCGGGCACCTTCGGCTGGCACACCATCCAGATCGGCACCTTCGGCATCATGCTCGCGATTGCCGGCGCATTTGGCGCATGGTTCGGCGGCAAGCTGGATGATCGTCTCGGGCCGAAGCGCGTCATCGCCGGCAGCTTGCTCGTGCTGCTGCTGTCCGTGGCGGCAATTCTCCTGGTCGACAAGGACAGTGTGTTGTTCATCAAGGTCGCGCCGCCGCAAGCAGACGCTCCCTTGTTCTCGAGCGCGGCCGAGCGCGCCTATCTCGTGCTGGGCTGCCTCATTGGCGCGGCCGGTGGTCCACTCCAGGCGGCCTCACGCACGCTGCTGATCCACCTCGCACCGAAAGACCGCATCGCGCAGTATTTCGGCCTGTTCGCGCTGACCGGGAAGGTGACGTCCTTCATCGGACCGTTGCTGATCGGCATGATCACCGCGGTAACCGCAAGCCAGAAGGCCGGCATGGCCGTGCTGGTGGTGTTCTTCGTCGCGGGGCTCGGGCTGTTGATGCGGGTGAAAGACTAGCTAACTCTCGCCGTCGTCCCTGCGAACGCGGGGACCCATGCCGCGTGATCTCTCGTTGGCGCGACGCGGCCAATACCGCGGACCAAACTTCTCCCTGTGGTAATCGCGACGAGCGCAAGCGCTCGCGCGGAGGTCCCGGATCGGCGCGCGCTTAGGGCGCGCTTGTCCGGGACGACGTGTGGTTAGATTAGTGCCGGAAATGCCGCGTGCCCGTGAACACCATGGCGATGCCGTGCTCGTCGGCGGCCTTGATCACCTCGTCGTCGCGCATCGAGCCGCCGGGCTGCACCACCGCGGTGGCGCCGGCCTCGATGCAGGCGAGCATGCCGTCGGCGAACGGGAAGAACGCATCCGACGCCACAACCGAGCCCTTGGTGAGCGGCTCGGCGAGCTTCAGCTCGTTCGCCGCATCCTGGGCCTTGCGCGCCGCGATCCGCGCTGAATCCACCCGGCTCATCTGGCCGGCTCCGATGCCGACGGTGGCGAGATCCTTGGCATAGATGATCGTGTTGGACTTGACGTGTTTTGCGACCCGGAAGGCAAACTTGAGGTCGCGCATCTCCGCGTCCGTGGGTGCGCGCTTGGTCACGATCTTGAAGGTCATGTCGTCGACCACCGCGTTGTCGCGGCTCTGCACCAGCAGGCCGCCCGCCACCGTCTTGGCAGTGAGGCCGGGCGCGCGCGGATCGGGCAGGCTGCCGGCGAGCAGCAGCCGCAGGTTCTTCTTGCCGCCGATGATGGCGATCGCCTCCTCGGTGGCGTCGGGCGCGATGATCACCTCGGTGAAGATCTTTGTGATCTCGCGGGCCGTATCTGCGTCCAGCGGACGATTCATCGCGATGATGCCGCCGAAGGCCGAGGTGGAATCGCAGGCCAGCGCCTTGCGATAGGCGTCGACGAGGTTTGATCCCTCCGCGACGCCGCAGGGGTTGGCGTGCTTGACGATGACGCAGGCAGCGGTGCGCTTGGCGTCGAACTCGCCGATGCACTCATAGGCCGCATCGGTGTCGTTGATGTTGTTGTAGGAGAGCTCCTTGCCCTGGAGCTGCCGGGCGGTGGAGACGCCCGGGCGCTTGTCGGGCGTCGCGTAGAACGCCGCGGTCTGGTGCGGGTTCTCGCCGTAGCGCAGCGACTGGATCAACTTGCCGCCGAAGGCGCGGAAGTCGGGCGCGTCGATCTCGAGCTGGCGATTGAACCAGTTCGAGATCGCGGCATCGTAAGCGCCGGTGCGCGCGTAGGCCTTCGCAGCAAGCCGCCGGCGCAGTTTCAGCGTGGTCGCGCCCTTGTTGGCGGCGAGCTCGTCGAGCACGGCCTTGTAGTCATCCGCCTCGACGACAACGGCGACGTCGTCATGGTTCTTGGCGGCGGCGCGGATCATCGCGGGGCCGCCAATGTCGATGTTCTCGATGCAATCCTCGAAGCCGGCGCCTTTGTCGACGGTCGCCTCGAACGGATAGAGATTGACGACGAGAAGATCGATCGGCGCGATGCCGTGCGTCTTCATCGCATCCGCATGCTCCTTATTGTCGCGGATCGCGAGCAGGCCGCCATGCACCTTCGGATGCAGCGTCTTGACGCGGCCGTCCATCATCTCGGGGAAGCCGGTGAGGTCGGAGACATCCTTCACCTTGAGGCCGGCCGCGGCGATTGCTTTCGCCGTGCCGCCGGTCGAGACCAGCTCGACATCATGGGCGGCGAGCGCCTTTGCGAATTCGATCAGGCCGGTTTTGTCGGAGACGGAAAGCAGCGCGCGGGTGACGCGGCGGGGATGGTCAGTCATGAGCAAGATTCTCTGTCTTAAGGAGTGTCTATGCCCAGGCGCGCGGCAGATATGTGTCGCGCTTCCCGATGGTGCTCCATCCAAGGTCGCCAGTCGCGCGAGCGAGGGCTCGATAGCAGTTTTCGGCGTGCTTCACAACGATCAGATGGGGCCGAATCCGCGCGTTTACAGCGGAAGTTCCGGTTCGCGCCGGGCGTTGCGGCGGGCATTGGTAACGGTCGGCGATGCCGTGGAGCGGATAAAGCTCCAGCGGATCGAGGGCGCCTGCCGCGCGTCCTGCCGGATCACGATCTGGGCGGTGCGGCGCGGCCCGTCATTGCCGGCCAGGAACACGCTGTCCTCGAGGTCGACCTTGTCGTCGAGCGCCTCGAAGGTCCAGACGTCGCGGTTCGGCAGCACCAGCATGACGCCGCGCGCATCCGACAGCCGGCTCGCCTTCACTGCCGGATGCAGATGGAAGCGCAGCGCAAAGTCAGCGTCGGCGCCCTTGAAGCGTCCGCCCTGCGGCGGCGACAGCGTGTCCTCGCCGTCGATGCGCGCGCCGTCATTGGCGATCATCAGCACGCGGCGGTGGATCGCGCCGAATTTGGAAAGATAGCCGTCATGCGAGGTCGTGAGCAGCGTGCCGTTCTGCACGATCTCGCGATAGCTCTCGACCTCGACGGGCCCGCTGGTAACAGGCGAGCCGTGCAGGAGCCGCTTCATCGCCGACATCTCGACGAACTGGCACGAGGAGGTGTCGTGATAGGTCAGTGTCGAATGCGCCGCCGTGCCACGTGCGAACGGCCGCCAATTGTCGCGGCCCGTGGTCGGCATGCCGCAATTGGTGACGATACGGCTGATGCCGGAAGACAGTTCGAACGACAGGCAGCCGGCATGGGCATCGTGGCTGACGCCGGCTGGCGGCGGCGGGCCGGTGTCGATGATCACAGTGGTCTGGCCGGCATCGAGGCGCTGAAAGCCGGTATGCGGCATGTTCGCCATCGGCGCGCCGTGGGTGTCGTCATAGGCGAGCAGCGTTGCGAGCAGGTCGGACGATGTCGCGCTCATGCCGTTGAACAGCGCGAAATTTCCGTCGCCGTGCCGGAAGAAGCGCAGCATCGGCATCATGCGGTCGATCGCGTTGAGCAGCGCCGGCGGCGGTGCGATGTTGCGCGCAGCAAACGTCTGCCGCAGCGGCAGCAGATCGATCAGGAGGTCGATCAGCGCGCCCGGATTGCGCGAGATGTGTCCGCCGTCGGGCAGGATCTGCCGCTGCAATTCGTCCGACAGTTTTTTCGATGCGCTGCGGATTTGGCCGGCCTGGTTGGCGAGGCACAAGGCCGCATAGCACAGCGCGATCAGCACCTGGAGCTTCGGCACCCCGTCGGGAATGTTGACCATGGTGTAGCGCAGGAAGCGGATCTCGCGCGTGAGGGCGCGCAGGTAACGGCGGTAGAACTTGTTGTCGGTCTCGTTGAGCACCAGCGGCGCCTGCGACAGCAGCGAGATCACGCGCCGGGCCAGCACGTCGGCGCGTCGCGCGACCAGGCGACGCTTGTTGGCGGGGTTGGCGATCCAGTCCTCGATCAGCGCGCGCGCATTCGCCCGTGTCAGCGCAGTGTCGGCGGCGCGCAAATGGCGCAGCCAGCCGAAGCCGAGCAGCGCGACTTCCCAATCCTCCGACGGCGGCTCGAGATCGAAGATCGAACGGCCGTGGCAATTGACGATCTTGCCGGCGAAGACGAAGCGGCCGGCATAGATTTCAGCGGCGCGAGTCGCATCCGCGGTGCGCAGATCATGCGGCGCGATGATCAGCCGATCGGTGCGACCGGGCCAGACCCGCGACAGCGCAACGGAACCGCCGCTCGCGCGCGCGAGCATGTTCCGCGCGAAGCGGTTCATGACCAGCGTCGAGATACGTCTGCGTTGAGCGACCGACACGCTTTGCCTTGAAGGGGGAGAGGATTCCGACGAATCCCTATTAATCCCAAAATCGGACGTCTGACACCACCTTGAACGTGTGCGAATCAGCGTCGCGGTCGCAAAATCCGGTGCAAAATCAGGATTTAACGAGCCGGGTCGCGAAAAATCCGTCGAGCCCGCCGAGCTTGGGATCGACGTTCGGCAGATGGCTGGGCAGGGTGCGCAGATCGCCGTCCCCTGTGATGATTTCGTCCAGGCCCGCGACCTCCGCGGCCTCGATCGGGACGCGGCGAAGCGCAGGCTCGCTCGCCAGCAGCGTCGCCACGGCCTGCTCGCCCTCTTCGGGTTCCAGCGAGCAGGTACAGTAGACCAGCGTGCCGCCCGGCTTGAGCAACGATACCGATTTTCGCAGCAGCCGCTGCTGAAGCACCGTCATGGCGGTGACATCGGATTCCTGCCGCAGCCACGCCACATCGGGATGACGGCGGATCGTGCCGGTCGAGGTGCAGGGCGCATCGATCAAAATACCGTCGAAGCCATCGGCGGGGCCGGCCCATTCCACGGCGTCAGCGACGACGGTCTCGGCCTGGAGCGACAGCCGCGCCAAATTTTCACGCAGCCGCGTCACCCGGGCCGGCGAGCGGTCGATCGCCGTGACGTGCGCGCCGGCATGCGCCAGTTGCGCGGTCTTGCCGCCGGGGGCGGCGCAGAGATCGGCAATGGACTTGCCCTTGACGTCGCCGAACAGCAGGGCCGGCAGCGCGGCGGCGGCGTCCTGCACCCACCATTGTCCCTCGGCGAAGCCGGGCAGCATGGTCACCGAGCCGTGCAGCAGCATCCGCACCGTTCCGGTCGGAAGCGTCTCGCCGTGCAGGCGGCTCGCCCATTGCGCGGCATCCGACTTCACGGTGAGATCGAGCGAGGGCTCGTGGCCGAGTGCCAGCGCCATCTCCCTTGCGGTTGCTTCGCCATAATGCGCGCTCCAGCGCGCGAGCAGCCATGGCGGCAGATCCAGCGATTGCGCGGCGACCTCCTCGACCAGCGCCGTGCCCTCGCGCGCGCAGCGGCGCAGCACGGCATTGACGAGGCCGGCATAGCGCGCGGCGCGCCGGTCGGATTGCACGAGGCGAACGGAGAGGTCGACGGCCGCGTGATCCGGCACGTCCATCCAGAGGATCTGCGCCGCGCCGATCAGGAGCGCGCTTTGCGCGCGCGGCGCATCGGAGGGGATGCCCTTGTCGAGCAGGCGGGACAGCACATGGCCGAGCGTGCCGAGTCGACGCAGCACCGTGGCGACCAGGCGCCGCATCAGTGCGCGGTCGCGGTCGGCCAGCGTCTTCAGTCCGGGATGGGCGCCGCTGCCGTCGAGTTGGTCATCGAGCGTACGGTGCTTGTGCAGCACGCCGTCGACGATGTCGGCGGCAATCCGTCGCGCCGCGAGACCGGGCACTTCGGACGGAGGGGCGAAACGTTGAGATGGCATGCGGAAGCAAGGTTCTGAGCGAGCGGCAGTTCCGCCGCAATGGGCGCATGCCTTGAGAACCCAACCTCTGGCACGCGAATATGCCAAATGTAAGAATCGCTTCCGGCTTTTTCAGCCCTTCCGGGCCGATTTCAGGAATGCGTTATTGGACATCGCGTTGCGGCTCGTCCTGCGCTAGAAAGCCTGGCGATGAATGACCAGCCTCCCGTTTCCGACCGCAAGCAGCTCACGCCGGCAGCCCAGCGCGCGCTGGCCGAAGCCGAGGCGCGCCGGCAGGCCGCAGCCGTGCAGGCCCTAGAGGCCGGCAAGGCGGCGCCGAAGGAGTTGCAGGGGCCGAAGGGACCCGAGCCGACCCGCTACGGCGACTGGGAGCGCAAGGGCATCGCCTCCGACTTCTGAGCGATCGCCGGTCCGGAGGCTGTCCGAGCTTGCTGCTAGAGGTAATGATTCTCCCTGAGATAGCGGATGATGCGCTCGCAGGCCTCGTCGGTCGACATTTCTGACGTGTCGATGGTGATCTCCGGCGCCTGCGGCGTCTCGTAGGGATGATCGATGCCGGTGAACGCCGGCAGCTCTCCCGCCCGTGCCTTGCGATAGAGCCCCTTGGGATCGCGATGCTCACATTCGGCGAGCGGGGTCGCGACATGGATCTCGATGAACTCGCCTGCCTCGACGCGCTTGCGCGCCAACTCGCGCTCGCTGCGGAACGGTGAGATCAGCGCGACCAGCGCGATCATGCCGGCGTCGACGAACAGCGCCGCGATTTCCGCAGTGCGCCGGACGTTCTCCGCCCTGTCCGCGGTGGAGAAGCCGAGGTCGCGGTTGATGCCGTGGCGGAGATTGTCGCCGTCGAGCAGCGCCGCGTGACGTCCGAGCTCGGCAAGCCTGCGGTCGACGAGATCCGCGATCGTCGATTTGCCGGCGCCGCTTAGTCCCGTGAACCAGAGCACGCAGGGCCGCTGCTGCTTCAGCTGCGCCCGCACCGATTTATCGACGGCAAGCCGCTGCCAATGAATGTTGGTGGCGCGGCGGAGCGAAGCGTCGATCATTCCCGCTGCGGCCGTGCGGTGGCTGATCGGATCGACGAGAATGAAGCTGCCCATGTCGCGGTCGTCGCGATAGGCCTCGAACACCAATGGACGGTCGAGGTTGAGATGGGCGTAGCCGATCTGGTTGGCGCCGAGCGTGGCGGCGTCTTCATGCGCCATGGTGTCGATGGCGATGCGGTGCTTGAGCGTCGTGATCACCGCGCCGGTCGAGGCCGCGCCGCATTTGAGCACATAGCGCCGGCCGGCGACCATGGCCTCGTCGTCGAACCAGACGAGATGGGCGGCCAGCTGATCCGAGACCTGTGGCGCCGGCCCCGCCGTCAGCACGTCGCCGCGACTGACGTCGATCTCGTCGGCCAATGTGAGCGTCACCGATTCGCCCGCCGCAGCCCGATCGCGCTCGCCGCCGGGCGTGAGAATGCGCGCGATGCGCGTCTGACGGCCCGAGGGCTGCACGGCGATGGTCTCGCCGATCGCGATCGTTCCGCTGGCAATACGCCCGCAGAAGCCGCGAAACTCCGCATGCGGCCGGTTGACCCATTGCACCGGCAGCCGGAACGGCCGCTGCGAGACGTCGCCGGAAACGTCGACCGATTCCAGATAGGCGGTGACGGTCGGCCCAGCGTACCAGGGCATCCGCGCGCTGGCGGCGACGATGTTGTCGCCGTCGGGCGCGACGACCGGAATGCACTGGACCTGCGAGATTCCGAGCTGTCCGGCCATGGTCAGATATACGGCAGTGATGGCCGCAAAGCGATCCCCGTCGAATCCGATCAGGTCCATCTTGTTGACGGCGAGCACGACGTGACGGATACCCAGCAGCGACAGGATGTGGCTGTGGCGCCGCGTCTGCGTGATCACGCCCTTGCGGGCATCAACCAGCACCACGGCGAGATCGGCGTTGGAGGCGCCGGTCGCCATGTTGCGCGTATACTGCGCATGTCCCGGCGTGTCGGCGACGATGAAGCGGCGCAGCTTGGTGGCGAAGAAGCGGTAGGCGACGTCGATCGTGATGCCCTGCTCACGTTCGGCCTGCAAGCCGTCGACCAGCAGCGCGAAATCGAAATCGCCACCGGTGGTGCCGACGGTCCGGCTTTCGGACGCCAGCGCGTCGATCTGGTCGTCGAGCAGCGTCTTGGAATCGTAGAGCAGCCGGCCAACCAGCGTGCTCTTGCCGTCGTCGACGCTGCCGCAAGTGACGAAACGCAGCGTCGGACGATCATCCTGTTCGAGCCGCGGCGCATCGGAGGCGGCGATCGTGGGGGCCTCGTGATACGACATCAGAAGTAGCCTTCCGCTTTCTTGCGCTCCATCGATGCCGGACTGTCCCGGTCGATCATGCGTCCCTGCCGCTCGGAAGTGCGCGAGGCCATCATCTCGCGCACGATGTCGGGGAGCGTTGCCGCGGTCGAGACCGTGGCGCCGCTGAGCGGATAGCAGCCGAGGGTGCGAAACCTGACGGAGCGCCATCGCGGCTCTTCGCCTGCAAGCAGCGGCATCCGCTCGTCGTCCACCATGATCAGCGCGCCGTCGCGCTCGACCACCGGACGCGAAGCCGCCAGATAGAGCGGAACGATCGGGATGTCCTCGGCGAGGATGTAGTCCCAGACGTCGAGCTCGGTCCAATTCGACAGCGGAAAAACCCGCATGCTCTCGCCGGGCGCGAGCATCGTGTTGTACAGGCTCCACAGCTCGGGCCGCTGGTTCTTCGGATCCCAGCGATGCGCCGTGCTCCGGTGCGAGAACACGCGCTCCTTGGCGCGCGATTTCTCCTCGTCGCGCCGCGCACCTCCGATCGCGGCGTCGAAGCCGTGGAGGTCCAGCGCCTGCCGCAACGCCTGGGTCTTCATGACATCGGTGTAGCGGGCCGAGCCGTGAGTGAAGGGGTCGATGCCCTGGCTCAAGCCGTCAGTGTTGGTATGGACGATCAGGTCGATGCCGAGTTCGCGCGCGCGGCGGTCGCGAAACGCGATCATCTCGCGGAACTTCCATGTCGTGTCGACGTGAAGCAGCGGAAACGGCGGCTTGCCGGGATGAAAGGCCTTCATCGCCAGGTGCAACAGCACCGAGGAGTCTTTGCCAATGGAATACAGCATCACCGGCTTGCGGAATTCGGCCGCCGTCTCCCGCAGGATGTGGATGCTCTCCGCCTCCAGGCGGCGAAGATGGCCGGCGGGGTGAAGCTGCTCGCGGCCGGTACTTTCAAGGAGCGCGGGCTCGGTGCTCGTGGGAATGTCCAGCATGCTGATCACGCGGCCTCGGCGAACCATTCGCCGAACAGATGCGCCGAAATTGCCGCATTCAGGCCGAGATCGCGAACGCACGCCGCGACCGAAGCTCGGTAGCCGTCATTGACCCCGCAGCGCTCCAGAATCTCCAGCTGAGCTTCGCTCACCGAGGCCGTCGCGCGGCGCTGGTAGCGATAGGCGCTATCGGAGGTGTGCAGATTGGGCACCTTGTAGATCGTCGCTTCGCTCGGGAAGATGACGCGCGCGTTGTTTGCTTGCACGTCTCCCGGTTCCCGCCATGACGTCACGGCATTCTCGGTGAAGCTGCTCGAAAGGCCGAGGCGGTCGAACAAGATGCGCACCGACGACAGGGCCTCCTTGCTTACCTCGTAGACGTAGTGGGTGACGGGAACGCCGTGTTGTTGCGCGTAACTTGCGACGCGGGCCGCGCTGATTGCGGCAACGACATAGTGCCGCAGCAATGTGTCTTCGGGCGCGCGCGAAATCAGTTTCTCGAGCCATGATGCCAGCGAACTCGCCGGCTCGCGATCGAGCATGATGAGATGCAGACGGTGGCGCGGATAGCCTGCTTCGACCAGGAGCTGCAGCGGATTGAACAAGCTCTCGGCAAGGACGTAGGGCCCGATCGTTTCCTTGCTGAAGATGTGCGGCTCGTCGCTTGCCGAGGGGATGATCCAGGGCGCCAGCGGGCGGCCGACGAGCGCGTCGCGCAGGATCGCCTTCAGCGGTTGATAATATGAAGGCATGCCGGTCATGCCGAACAGATTGCTGAGGGCAGTCGATCCGACTCTGGCCTTGCCGCATGCAAAATAGAGCATCGGAAAGTCCTGCGCCGGACGATGCAGGAAATCCTCGGCGAGGCAGTCCGTCACTTCACGCATCAACGTCGCGAGCGTGACGGCTCTGGTCTGGAATTCGCCCACTGGGGACAGCAGCATGGTGTCGAGGGAACTATGCTGCTGCCGAACGAGATCGGCCATTCGTTCGAGCGAATCGGCGGAAATTGCGTCGATGTTCATGTCGGGGGCCCACTGCAGGGAGTTCCACGAGCGGTTGCTCATGAGATATTTTCCAACCTACAGTTGTCAGTGGTGCCGGACAATTCCGGGGAATCCCGGAGGCGCTATCCATAAGCGACGAGCATTGAAGATGTGCTCGTCGCCGCCATGCAGTTTCATGCCGCGCGCACGGTGTTGAGGAACTTCTCGACTTCCGTCTTCAAGAGGCTGCTTTCACTCGACAGCGAGCGCGCCGATGCCAACACCTGCCCCGACGCCGCGCCGGTCGCACTCGCGCCATGACTGACCTGGGCGATCTTGTCTGCGACTTCGACGGTTCCCTTGGCGGCTTCGCTGACGTTGCGCGCAATCTCGGCCGTCGCTGCACCCTGTTCTTCGATCGTCGCTGCAATGGTGGACGAAATGTCTGAAATGCAGGCGATGGTCGCGCCGATTTCCTTGATCGCTCCGACGGAGTCCTCGGTTGCCGATTGCATGCCGGCGATCTGCGCGCTGATTTCCTCGGTCGCTCGTGCGGTTTGCGCCGCGAGCGCCTTCACCTCACTCGCCACGACTGCAAAGCCGCGGCCGGATTCCCCGGCGCGCGCCGCCTCGATCGTTGCGTTCAGCGCCAGGAGGTTGGTCTGTTCGGCAATCGCGGTGATCAATTTGACGACGTCGCCAATTCGGCCCGCCGCCTTGAGCAGTTCATTGATCCGGACGTCGGTGCGCTCGGCCTGCCTGACCGCTTCGCTGGCGATGCGGCTGGAATCGTGGACCTGGCGACCGATCTCGACGACCGAGGTGCTCATTTCCTCGGCTGCGGACGCGACCGCTCCGACATTGGTGGACGCTTCCTCCGAGGCCGCCGCGACCATTCCGGAGAGTTCCTGGGTCTCTTCCGCGGTTCCCGACAGCGTACCGGCGGCTGCCTCGAGCTGCTGGGAGGCTGCTGACACCGAATCGATGATGCCGCCGACCGCGGCTTCGAACACGCCGGCGAGCTGGGCCATCTCTTCCTTGCGCTGAGCGGCCGCAGCGGCTTCCTGATTCTTCTGCTCCGCCTCCATCTGCTCGATACGGATCAGGTTTTCCTTGAAGGTCTGAGCCGCGCGAGCGTTGTCGCCGACTTCATCGCCGCGGCGCGTGTAGGGAATCTCGACCGCCTTGTTGCCGCCGGCGAGCTGGAGAAGCACATCGCCGATGCGCCGGATCGGCCGGGCGATGTTCGACACGGAAAAGACGGCGGACCCGATCAACGTCAGGACAACGAAGACGCCGACGATCAATGCGAAGGTGGCGACGCGGTCCAGTTCGGCCAGCATCTCGCCCTTGCGGCGCGCGGCGAATTCGTTGGCAACGCCGACCAGATCGTCGATCCGTTTGCTGACTTCCAGGGCTGCCGGACGCATACGCTCTGCGAGAATGGTGGCCTTCGTCGATTCTGCCGCAGTCCTGGCGCCGCCGGAGGGGACGCCAATGACGGACTTTTGCGCCCCCGCCAGTTCAATGCCGCTGGCCAGATACGCATCGACGAATTTCTTGGTCTCACGATAGGCGTCCTGGGTGACCCTGCGGGTCGCCCGGTCGGTCGCCGCATCGATTTCCGCGCCGGCTTCGCCTGCTCGCGCGCGGAGATTCTCGAGGAGCTTGTCAACCTCTCCGGCTGACGAGGCGGAGCTGATCTCGAGAGCTGCGAGCTGCGCCCGCGCCATCGCCGTCTGCGCCGCTTGTGCATTGCCTTTGTTGAGATAGTTGATCGTGACCAAGCGATTGGATTCGGCAATCGACCGGTTGCCGAGCATCTGGTTGGTCAGCATGCCGCAGACCAGCACAACGCTCACGCCGGTGACGATGCCGAGCTTCGTTCCAATGCGAAACCTGAATGACCCCACCGCTCTCTCCTCGCGTTGCTGTATAACAGGTATTCGCAACCAATGATTGAGATTTGGGTAATATTCGCGGATCTCCAGTAGAACTACGGCCGACGTATTCGACAATGGAATTTTCCTGCATGGTTCCGCTATGTGCGCGCTCGTGCTTTGAGTTCCCCCGACTCTGTCCTAGCGTGAGTTGATGCCTTTCCAGGATCGACCCAATTCCTATCGGCCGCAATTCGGCGGCTCGCCGTTCGGTCGGCGCTTCTCCGGATTATTGCCGTGGATGTTCGTGGTGGGCATCGCGCTGGCCGTCGTGCTCACCTTTCGCCATGGAATGGGCTGGCTTGTTCCTGATGCCGATGGCGACCGCACGCGGAACGCCGAGATCGTTCTCGAGCAGGCGGGCCATCCCGATGTTCGCGAGCCGGTCGACGTCATTCGCACCATCGACGGCGACACCTTTCTCGCGCGCGTTCGTCAGCGCGGCGGCCGCGATCTCGTCGTGCGGGTTCGGTTGCGCGGCATCGACGCGCCCGAGATGAAAGCGTCTTGCCGGGACGAGCAGGACAAGGCCGAAGCCGCGGCCCGCGCATTGCGCGATCTGCTCGGTCAGGGCGACGTGACGATCGCCAATCTCGGCCCCGACAAATACGGCCGCGTTCTCGCCGACGTTGCGACCCGGCGGACTGCGAACGTTTCGGCGGCATTGCTCGCCGGCGGTTTTGTGCGAAGCTACAATGGCGGCCATCGCGACGGCTGGTGCGCGCCCAGCTGGCGCTTCTGGTAACAAAAAAGCCGCGTCCCGGGACGCGGCCTTTTCTTGTCTTGCCTTGATCCCGGCAATCAGCGCGTCACGACCACCGTCGTGCCGACCGAGACGCGGCTGTAGAGATCGGTGATGTCGTCGTTGAGCATGCGGATGCAGCCATAGGAGACGAAGCCGCCGATCGAGCCCGGCACGTTGGTGCCGTGGATGGCGTATTCGCCGCCGGCCAGCGTCATCGCCGCAACGCCCATCGGGTTGCGCGGCGAGCCGCCGGGAATGACGTCCGGGATGCTCGGCTTGTCGCGCTTCACCTCGGCGGGCGGCGACCAGGCCGGATTGCGGTACTTGCCGTCGATGCGGGTGGTGCCGGCCCACTGCTTGCCGGACTTGCCGACGCCGACCGGATAGCGCACGGCGTGACCGTTATCGAGAATGAGATAAAGCCGGCGCTCGTTGGTCTTGACCACGATGGTGCCCGGCGAATAGTCGGCCAGGTGGGTTCCCACCATTTCCGGCCGCGCCTGCGCTGCCGTCGACATCAAGACCCCTGCCCCGATGGTGGCGGCCAGCGCCACCGCGATCTTCATCGACATCAATATTCCCCTTGCCCGGACGAATGGTCCAAAATCTACGCAAAACCGGCAATCGCCGGCGACCCAGACATTCTTAACCGCGCCTGTTAACCGGTTGGTTTCCACGCACGGCCGCCAAGGGCCAGCCAGCCGGGGGAACAAAGGAAATGTTCGAAATAAAGTAAATGACCTGAAAACAACACTCGGCCGGAAAGATGCGGCCGCACCAGCACGCGCCCTGACATGTCCGTGAGGCTGTGAACGGCTGTTATTTCGCGGCCTCGGTGCGAAAGACAGTCTCGTGTCCCGGACAAGGCGCAGCGCGGAGCGGTGCGGCGCAGAGCCGGGACCCAGTTCTTCTCTTCGTGCGCGGCTCAAGGCCCCGGCTCAGCAGCGCACCGCGAAGTGCGCGCTGCGCTGCGTCCGGGGCACGAGAGCTCGTTTACGCCGACTTCTTGTTCTGCCGGTTCTTGACGAGATCATCGACCACGGCGGGATCGGCCAGGGTCGAGGTATCGCCCAGGCTGCCCGGTTCGTCCTCGGCGATCTTGCGCAGGATGCGGCGCATGATCTTGCCCGAGCGGGTCTTAGGCAGGCCCGGCGCGAACTGGATCTGATCCGGGGATGCGATCGGGCCGATCTCCTTGCGCACCCAGGTGACGAGCTCCTTGCGCAGGTCCTCGGTCGGCTGCACGCCGGCCATCAAGGTGACATAGGCGTAGATGCCCTGGCCCTTGATGTCGTGCGGGAAGCCGACGACCGCGGCCTCCGACACCTTCTCATGTGCGACCAGCGCGCTCTCGACTTCCGCGGTGCCCATGCGATGGCCGGAGACGTTGATGACGTCGTCGACACGGCCGGTGATCCAGTAATAGCCGTCGGCATCGCGGCGGCAGCCGTCGCCGGTGAAGTACTTGCCTTTGTAGGTCGAGAAATAGGTCTGCTCGAAGCGGGCGTGATCGCCGTAGACCGTGCGCATCTGGCCGGGCCAGGATCGCGTCAGGCAGAGATTGCCCGAGGTCTCGCCGTCCAGCACCTTGCCGTCCGCGTCGACGATCTCAGGCACCACGCCGAAGAACGGCTGCGTCGCCGAGCCCGGCTTCAGCTTGGTCGCGCCCGGCAGTGGGGTAATCAGGATGCCGCCGGTCTCGGTCTGCCACCACGTATCGACGATCGGGCAGCGATCGTCGCCGACGACGCGGTGATACCACTCCCACGCTTCCGGATTGATGGGCTCGCCGACCGAGCCGAGCAGGCGGAGCGAGGCGCGCGATGTCTTCTTCACGGGCTCGTCGCCCGACTGCATCAGGGCGCGGATCGCGGTCGGTGCGGTGTAGAAGATGTTGACCTTGTGCTTGTCGATGACGTTCCAGAATCTGGAATTATCCGGGTAATTCGGCACGCCTTCGAACATCAGCGTGGTCGCGCCATTGGCGAGCGGCCCATAGAGAATGTAGCTGTGGCCGGTGACCCAGCCGACGTCGGCGGTGCACCAGTAGATGTCGCCGTCGTGATAATCGAAGACGTATTGATGCGTCATCGAGGCGAACACGAGATAGCCGGCGGAGGTGTGCAGCACGCCCTTGGGCTGGCCGGTCGAGCCTGAGGTGTAGAGGATGAACAGCGGGTCCTCGGCGTGCATGTGCTCGACCGGGCATTCCGTCGTCACCATCTTTGCAGCGTCGTGGTACCAGAGATCGCGCGAGGGGTTCATGTCGATCTGGCCGCCGGTGCGCTTGACCACGACGACCCAGTCGACGCCGTCGGCCTTGGCGAGCGCGGCGTCGACGTTGGCCTTCAGCGGCACCTTCTTGCCGCCGCGCAGGCCTTCGTCCGCGGTGATGATCACCTTGGACTGGCAGTCATTGATGCGCTGGGCGAGGCTGTCCGGCGAGAAGCCCGCGAACACCACGGAGTGGATCGCGCCGATGCGCGCGCAGGCGAGCATCGCATAGGCCGCTTCCGGAATCATCGGCAGGTAGATGGTGACGCGGTCGCCCTTCTTGACGTTGCGGGTGCGCAGGATGTTGGCCATCCGGCAGACTTCGTCATGCAGCTCCTTGTAGGTGATGTGCTTGGACTGCGAGGGATCGTCGCCTTCCCAGATGATCGCGGTCTGGTTGCCGCGCTTGGCGAGATGGCGGTCAATGCAATTATGGGCGACGTTGAGGATGCCGTCCTCGAACCATTTGATCGAGATGTTGCCGGGCGCGAACGAGACGTTCTCGATTTTGGTCGGCGCGTGCATCCAGTCGATGCGCTTGGCCTGCTCCGCCCAGAAGGCGTTCGGGTCCGAGATCGAGCGAGCGTACAATTCCTTGTACTTGGCCTGGTCGACCCAGGCTCGCTTCGCCCACTCCGCCGGGACGTCGTAGATCTTCTCGGACATGCTTCCCTCCACATACGGCAGGCCGAACGTGGCGACCGGCGAGCCGACTTGATCATTGACTGATTATGCGTCGGGCTAACCGGGCCCGACAAGGAGCACAAGCTGGACCTTCGGCGGGCGGCCGGCCATGCGAAGGATCAAGGCCACCTGCTGCGACTGTCGCAGATCTGAAACAAGCCGGCGGGCGGCTTTCGGGACCTTGACCCAGCTCCGCGGAATAGGCCGGCGCAGGGGCCCGATGCAGTAATAGAGGTATTTAGAAACCACCTCTCACTGATTCGGGACTCGCAATAATGTTCGGAACACCCTAAATGGCCAACCCGGGTCCAAAGAGACCCTTCGGAACAAAAATCAGAACAGCGGCATTGACCGGTAACAGACAGGGCTAAGGCATAAGGCTATGATGGATCAGCAGAATCTCGGGACGATACGGCCCGCTTCAGCCGATCCTGCGGCCATTGCGCTGGCCAAAGCCCTCGGACAATGGCCGAAACCGGGCCCTTTCAGGCGTCCGAACCCGAAAAAGGCGTTCGACACGGCGCCCGCGGCGACGGTCGAGGCGCTCGCCAGGGAGCTCGGCCTGCGGCTCGGTGACCAGAACGAGCTGACCATCCGCCGCATCCGGCGCGGCAAGGGCTATTCCTTCGTCCGTCCCAACGGCGCGCATATCCGCGACGCCCGCACCATCCGCCGGCTGCACGCCATGGCGGTGCCGCCCGCCTATCGCGAGGTGCGCTATTCGTCCGATCCGAGCTCGCATCTCCAGGCCGTGGGACGCGATGCCGCGGGCCGGCTGCAATATCGCTACCACGCCGATTGGGAGAAGGTCCGCGAGCACCGCAAGGCGCATCGCCTGGAAAAGCTCGTCGGCGCGCTGCCAAAGATCCGGCGCAAGGTCTCGGCGTTCCTGTCGGGCGACGAGCCGACGCGTGAATTCGCGCTGTCGGCCGTGATCGAGCTGATCGCGCGCACCGCGATCCGCCCCGGCAATGAATCCTATGCCCGTCTCAACGGCACCCGCGGCGCGACCACGCTGCTGAAGTCCAACGTCACGCTGGAGGATGATTGCTTCGTGCTGACCTTCAAGGCGAAGGGCGGCAAGGCGGTGCGCAAGGAGTGCGACGCGGCCAAGCTGGTGCGCGCCATCGGCATTTTGCAGGGCGTCCCCGGCAAGCGCATGTTCCAGTATCGCGATGCCTACGGCATCGTGCGCGCGGTCAACACCACGCAGGTGAACGCGTTCTTGCGCGAGATCGCCGGCATCAAGATCTCACTGAAGGATTTCCGCACGCTGATGGCGTCCGCCGTCGTGGTGGAATCGCTGTCGCGGATCACACCGGCGACCAGCCAGCGCGGCCGCAAGAAGCAGGTGCTGGACGCAATCCGCGCCGCTGCCGACAAGCTCTCCAACACGCCGGCGATCTGCCGCAAGAGCTACGTCCACGACACCATCGTTACCGCGTTCGAGGACGGCATTCTCGAGCGCTTCGCCGCGACCATGAAGGGCCAGCGCTCGCAGGCGCGGCGCGAGCAGCTTCTGGCGCAGGTGGTGGCGACCGCCGCGGTGTAGCGCCGCGTCGCGCTGCCGTAGGGTGGGCAAAGTGCAAGCGTGCCCACCATTTGCTCGTGGTGAAAGGTGGTGGGCGGCGCGAAGAGCGCGCCTTTGCGCACCCTACGAGAGCTACTTCTTATCTGACACACCCATGTCCGGACCGGGATCACCGCCTGCGGCTGCGGTCGTGAGCCGTTCCATATAATGCGCCCACCCCGTGGCGTGCGCGGCGGCCTGCGCTTCGCTCGGCAGGCCGCTATGGGTCATGCGCAGCAGCGTGCCGCCGTCGCGCTCGATCAGGTCGATCTCGATCAGGCTCGAGCCGGGCGGCACTTCCTGGCCGCCTTCCCATCCGAACGTGTAGGCCAAACGATGCACCGGCACGACCTCGCGGAAGGCGCCGCGGGCGACGCCGCTGCGGGGGCCGATGCCCTTGAGCAGATAAAGCCCGCCGGGATGCGGCTCCGTGGTGGCATCGGAGCCCATCCAGCTCAGGATTTTCTCGGGGTCGGTCAGATAGGCGAAAACGGTGGCGCGCGGTGCGGCGATCTGGGTCTCGCGTCGCACTATGAACGGTTCGGTCATCGGCGATCATCCCTTCGCTGCCATTGGCACATGGCGGCGCCGAAGCGGCGCGTCAAGGATTGCCCGTGACAAAGACGGCCTGCCTTGGCCATGATCGAGCCATGCAGCTCTCCTCGACCCTCGCCTGGCTTGTCGATGCCGCCTCGGATAGCACCGGAGCGGACCGCCTGCTTGCGGAACTCGGCGCGCATCTCGTCGCCGACGGCGTGCCGCTTGCGGCGGGGGCCCTGACGCTGGAGGTGCCGCATCCTCTGATCGCGAAGCGGACCTGGTTGTGGCGTGCCGACAGCGGCCAGGTGATTGAAGCACTCGGTTTCGCGCCGGGCGGGTTGGCGCCCGATCCGCCCAACGATGCCGGCCGCCGCTGGCTGCGCGACACCGCGCGCGGCGAGGTCCACGAAAACACCATCGGACGTCCAGATGGGCCGCAGCTCGGCTGGATAGGACCGCGTCCCTTCACCGCGGACGACATCGGGCAATTGCGCCAGGCCGCGCGTTTTGCCGCGACGCCCCTCGCCGCGCTCGCCGCGCGCGCCACGTTGCGGGCGACGTTAGATGCCTATCTCGGCAAGCGCAGCGCGGAGCGGGTGCTGGCAGCGCCTCTGCGGCGCGATCTCGGCGAGACCATTCAGGCCGCGCTGCTCTATGCCGATCTGCGCAACTTCACGACGTTGTCGGAAACCTCTCCGCCTGCACAGGTCATCGCCGCGCTCGATGCCTGGTTCGACCGCATCGCCGGCGCTGTCCACGCCTTTGGCGGCGAGGTGCTGAAATTCATCGGCGACGGCGTGCTCGCGATCTTTCCGGTGGTCGAGGCATCGCCGCGCCGCGCCTGCGATGCCGCCCTGCGTGCCGCAGGTGCGGCCGAGGCCGGCATGGTCTATCTCAACAAGGAGCGCGGCGCTCAAGGGGTGCCGCCGCTGGCATTCGGTGCTGCGATCCATCTGGGCGAGATTCTGTGGGGCAATATCGGCGCCGCCAACCGGCTCGACTTCACGGCGATCGGTCCCGCCGTCAATCTCGCCAGCCGGCTCGAAGGCTTGTGCAAGCCGCTGGGGCGGACCGTGCTGGTGTCGGGCGCGCTCGCCGCGGAAACGGACATGCCGCTGATCGCGCTCGGATCGCATTCGCTGCGCGGCATTGCTGCGCCATGCGAGGTGTTTGCGCTGCCGGAGATGCCGGGCCGGATGCCGTAGCCCTAAACCCCGCCCATCTTGCAGACGAGTTTCCACTCCTCCGCCGTCACCGGCTGCACCGACAGGCGCGAATATTTCACCAGCGCCATGTCGGCGAGCTTCTTCTCGGCCTTGATCGTGGCCATCGTCACCGGCGTCTTCAGCGGCTTGTCGGCCTTGATGTCGACGCAGACGAATTTCCCGGTCTTGTCGGTCGGATCGGGATAGGCCTCCTTGCTGATCTCGGCGATGCCGACGATCTCCTTGCCCTCATTGGAATGATAGAAGAACGCCTTGTCGCCCTTCTTCATGGCGACGAGATTCTGGCGCGCGGTGTAATTGCGCACGCCGGTCCAGGCCTCGCCCTTGGCGCCCTTCGCCACCTGCTGGTCCCAGGACCACACCGACGGTTCGGATTTCACCAGCCAGTACGCCATGTTTATTCCTCTGCCTTGAAGGGGCGCGTCATCAGTGCCGAGATTGCGGCGTCGATCGTGCTCCGGCCGCTCAGGATCGACGCGACAGCTTCTGATACCGGCATCTCGACGTTTTGCGAAGCTGCGAGTTCGATCAGCACCGGCGCGGTGAACTCGCCCTCGGCAAGCTTGCCCGCAGGCGGCTGTTCGCCGCGGCCCAAAGCAAGGCCAAGAACGAAATTGCGCGATTGCAGGCTCGAGCAGGTCAGGATCAAATCGCCGAGGCCAGACAGGCCGGTGATCGTTTCGCTGCGTGCGCCGAGCGCGCGGCCGAGGCGCGTCAGCTCGGCAAAGCCGCGGGTCGTCAGCGCAGCCTGGGCGGAGGCGCCGAGCTTGCGCCCGACCGCGATGCCGACTGCGATCGCAAGCACGTTCTTGGCCGCGCCGCCGATCTCGACGCCGCGAATGTCCGTGGAGTGATAGGGACGGAACGTCGGTGAGCCCAGCGCCTGCACCAGGCTGCTCGCCAGCGCCTCGTCCTTTGCGGCCAGCGTCACCGCCGTGGGCAAGCCGCGCGCGACATCGTCGGCAAAGCTCGGACCCGACAGGATCGCCGGCTGGGCGTGCGGCGCGGCCTCCGCGATCACGTCGGTCATGAATTTATGGGTGCCGTGCTCGATGCCCTTGGCGCAGGCGACGATCGGCATCGGCCTTGTCAGATGCGAGGCCAGCATGTTGACGGCGCCGCGCAAGTGCTGCGCCGGTGTTGCGATCAGCAACATGTCGGCGTGCACAGTGAGCGCCAGATCGCTGGTCACGACGATCTCTGGCGCGATCCGCACGCCGGGCAATCGCGGATTATCGCGTGTCGAGGCGATCCGCGCGGCATGCTCGGCATTGCGTGCCCAGAGCGTTACGCTCCGTCCCGCCCGCGCCGCCACGGTCGCCAGCGCCGTGCCCCAGGCGCCCGCCCCGATCACCGCGACGGATTGGAATGCGGTCATGGCTAGTATCCCGCCCGGGTCTTGCCGTAGCCCGCCGGCGCCATTGCGTTGGCGTCGAGCAGCCAGCGCGCGCGGGGCTGCGCTTCCATCGTGTCGGTCAGGCCGAGCGCGAGGCGTTCGGCGCCGGCCCAGGCGATCATCGCGCCGTTGTCGGTGCAGAGCGCGGGCGGCGGCATGATAAGTTGCGTCCCGGCTTGCTGTGCGACGTCATCGAGGGCGCCGCGAATCGCCTGATTGGCGGCGACGCCGCCGGCCGCGACCAGCGCGCGCGGTGCGCCGAATTTTTCGCGGAACAGCCTGAGGCCGACGCTCAGCCGGTCGGCGGTCGAATCCAGCACGGCGGCCTGAAAGCTCGCGCAGAGATCGCTGATGTCCTGCGCCGTGATCTCGGCCAGCCGGCTCGCTTCGGTGCGCACTGCCGTCTTCAATCCCGACAGCGAGAAATTGGCATCGGGGCGTCCCTGCATCGGCCGCGGAAACGCAAAGCGCGTGGCATCGCCGCTTGCCGCCGCGCGCTCGACCTGCGGGCCGCCGGGATAGGGCAGGCCCAGCATCTTCGCGACCTTGTCGAAGGCCTCGCCGATCGCATCGTCGACGGTGGTGCCGAGCCGTACATACTGGCCGACGCCGGTGACCGCGACGATCTGGGTATGACCGCCCGAGGCGAGGAACAGGCAATAGGGAAATTCGATTCCGTCAGTGAGGCGCGGCGTCAGCGCGTGCGCCTCCAGATGGTTCACCGCGACAAGTGGCGTGTCGTGCACCATCGCGATCGCCTTCGCGGTGGTGAGCCCGACGATGACGCCGCCGATCAGGCCCGGCCCCGCCGCGGCCGCGACGCCGCCCAGCTGGGCGAAGCCGACGCCGGCCTCCTGCATCGCGCGCGCGATGATGCCGTCGAGCAGGTCGACATGGGCGCGGGCGGCGATCTCCGGCACCACGCCGCCGAAGCGGGCGTGCTCCTCGATTTGCGACCGCACGATGTTGGACAGGATCCTGCCGCTGCCGTCGCCCGCGCGCTCGATCACCGCCGCGGCGGTCTCGTCGCAGGTGGTTTCGATGCCCAGTACCAGCATTGGCGAATTGTTATCCAATTTGCGCCCTTGCGCTCATCCGGAAAGCAGAGTTCTGGTACGTCCGGTAGCATTCCGGGGCCAGATTGCGCAATCGCCACGCGCGGCTTCCTCACGAATGCGTCGCCGCCAATTGGTTCGGGAACACCAGCGATGTCCATTCTTGTCACACGGCCGCATCCCGACAATGAGGCGACGGCGGAAAGCCTGCGTGCGCGGGGGCTTGCGGTGCTGCTTGCGCCGGTGCTCAAGTTCGAGCCGGTCGCCTTCCATGATGAGAGTGAAGCTCCCTACGGCGCCATCCTCGTCACATCGGCGAACGCGATCCGTGCCGTCGCGCCACAATTGCGGGATCTTGGTCTGTTGGAGCTGCCGTTGTTTGCGGTCGGCGAGCATACGGCTGCTGCGGCGCGCGACGCCGGCTTTGCCGAGGTGATCGTCGCCGGCGGCGATGCCGCGTCCTTGCGCGACAAGGTGATGCAGAGCGCGCGCGACAAGGTGCTGAAAAAAAAGAGCACGCTGCTGTATCTCGCAGGCGGGGATCTGTCGCGAGACCTCGGCGGCGAGCTCGGTGCGGAGGGGTTTAGCGTGGTCACGCAGACGACCTATCGCATGGCGCCGGTCAAGCATCTGCCGCGCGAGGTCTGCGATGGCTTTGCCGCTCACGGCGTCGAGGCGGTGCTGCACTATTCCCGGCGTAGCGCCCGGGCGTTCCTGGATGCGGCCAGGGACGAGGGCGTCGAAATCTCGGCGCTGGCTATACCGCAATGCTGCCTGTCCGAGACCGTTGCCAGCGTGCTGCGCGATGCCGGCGCGTCGCAGGTTCTGGTGGCTGCGACACCGGACGAAAATGCCTTATTTACCACCTTGGAGCGTGCGTTGCGCACCCGTTTGGCGTAAGAGGTCGAGCCGAATCCGACGTAATCGGGTCCGTCCCGCGTATGGAAGTGTGAGGAACCGTCACGATGGCCGACGACAAGCCTGAAGACGCAGGATTGGCTCCTGAGTCCGGCCGTGCCAAGCGCACTCCGCCCACCATCGACCTCGAAGCCACCGAAGTCTCGACCCAGCCGCAGGAGCCGGCGGTTGAGCCCGAGGCCCCCCCGGCGCCGGAGTACGCCGAGCCTGAGCAGGCAAAATCCGACCAGGTTGACGCAGAGCCGGAGCGGACCGAACCGCAGGCCGCGGTTGCGCCGGCTCCCGCGTCCGCGCCGATGTCGCCCTGGGTCATCGCGCCGTTCTCCGGCGCTGTCGCAGCGGCAGTCGTGATCGCGGTCGGCTGGATGCTGGGCTGGCCCGCCGTACAGGCGCCGCCGGCGGCCCCGCAAGTCACGAGCGCGACGGTCGATGCGCTGAGCGGTCGCGTTGCGGCAGTCGAAGCCAAGGCCGGCAAGCCCGCCGCCGATCCCGCCATGGCGGCGCGGATCGACGCGCTGGAGAAATCCGCGAGCAGCTTGCGCAGCGACGTCGCCAATCTGCGTGCGCAGTCCGACAAGACCGCGAGCACATTGAACGATGCGAAATCGGCGGCGCAAACTGCCGCGCCCGACCTCGCCGCTCTGAGCGACCGCATCGCCCAGCTCGAGCGCGCCAGCAAGACCGAGCGTGCTGAGCTCGCGCAGCAGGGCGAGAAGATCGCCGATGCGAAGAAGGTGGACGACAAGCCGCTGCGCCATGTGGTGGCGGCGGCGCTGCTCGATGTCGCCGTTCGTCACGGCGATGCTTACGAGTCGCAATTGGCCGCAGCGCGGGCGATGGCGGCAAAGCCCGATATGCTGAAGCCGCTCGACACCTTTGCCGCGTCAGGCATCCCGACGCCGGTGGCGCTGAGCCGCGAGCTGCTCAACATCGTGCCGAAGCTGTCGCCGCCGGCGGAAACCCAGACCAGCGGCACGGGCATCGTCGAGCGGCTCCAGGCAGGAGCGTCAAAGCTCGTCCGCATCGAGCGCACCGACGGGGTCGGCAACGATCGGGGCGCCATCGTCGCACGGGTGACTGCCGCGGCGCTTCGCAATGATTTCTTGGAAGCGCGGCGCGAGCTCAAGACGCTGGCTGAGGCCGATCGTGCGCCGGCGCAGGCCTGGCTCGACAAGGCCGATGCCCGCGACGCTGCGCTCGCCGCTTCCCGCAAGTTCGCCGACGATGCCATGGCGGATCTCGTCAAGCCTGCTCAATAAAGCTTCGCGCAATACTAAGCGCGTATAGGGATCGCCATGCTTCGCATCGTCCTCTTCCTTGTCCTGATCGCGCTGGCGGCGGCCGGCGCGGCCTGGGTTGCCGACCAGCCCGGTGATCTCGTCCTGACTGCGGGCAGTTTCCGCGCCTCGACCACGCTTCCCAAATTCGTGTTCCTGCTTGGCCTGTTTGCCGCGGCCGTCGTGTTGGTCTGGAGCATCCTGACGACGATCTGGCGCACGCCGGGGCGTCTGCGCCGCCGCCGCCACGACAAGCGCCACGCGAGAGGCCGCCACGCCATCACCCACGGCCTGCTCGCGATCGGTCATGGTGACACCGCGCTCGCCCGCCGGCACGCGGAAACGGCGCGGCGGCATGCCCCGAATGATCCGCTCGCGCTGCTCCTGCATGCGCAGTCGGCGCAGCTTGAAGGCAATCGCGACGAGGCGCAGCGGGTCTTCCGCGCCATGGCCGAGCGTGAGGACACGCGTCTGCTCGGCCTGCGCGGGCTGTTCATCGAGGCGCAGCGCGCCGACGATGCGGTCGGCGCCGTGATGATCGCGGAGGAAGCGATCAAGCTGTCGCCTTCCTCGACCTGGGCCTCGCAAGCGGTGCTCGGCTTCCGCTGCGCGCGCGGCGACTGGAGCGGCGCGCTCGCGATCCTCGATTCGAATTTGTCCGCAGGCCTGATCGACAAGCAGGCCTATCGCCGCCAGCGCGGCGTGCTGCTCACCGCACGCGCGCTGGAATTGGCAACCATGGACCGCGACGTCGCGCGCGAGAGCGTGCTGGAAGCGGTCAAGCTTGCGCCGACCCTGGTGCCCGCGGCCGTGCTCGCGGCAAAATTCGACAGCGAGGCACATCAGGTGCGCCGCGCAATGAAGCGGGTGGAAGCCGCCTGGCTCGCCAATCCGCATCCGGATCTCGCGGATGCCTATGCCCACGTGAAGCTCGGCGATACCGCCTGGCACCGCTTGCAGCGGGTCGAGACGCTCGCGGCGAAGACGCCCGCCGACAAGTCCGGCCATATCGAGGGCCAGCTCGCGATCGCGCGTGCCGCGATCGACGCCTCCGAGTTCGCCCGCGCGCGCGAAGTGCTCGCGCCTTATCTCAGCGATCCGACCCAGCGCGTCGCGCTGCTGATGGCCGAGATCGAGCGTGCCGAGCATGGCGATAGCGGCCGTGCCCGCGCCTGGACCTTGCGTGCGGTGCGCGCCCGCCACGACCCGGCGTGGACTGCCGACGGCTATGTCAGCGACCGTTGGCGCCCGGTCTCGCCGGTCACCGGCCGGCTCGATGCGTTCCAGTGGCAGACCCCGGTCGCGAGCCTGCCTTCGGACAAGGGGACCACGATCGAATCCTCGGCCTTCGAGGAGGCCATGCTGGCGGCCCCGCCGCCGAAGCGGGTGACGGCGGCTCCCAGCGACAGCACGGCGGAACCGGCCGTGGCGGCCCCAGCCCCAGTACCGGCCGCTCAGGACAATTCGCCCCCTGAGACCAAGGAAGCCGCCAAAGAAAACGCCAAGGAAACCGCCAAGGAAACCCTCAAGGACGAGCCGGCGGTTACGCCTGCCGAGACGGTCCAACCGGCCCCCGAGCCCGCCGAATCAGCGCCGCCGGCGCCGACACCGGTGTTCCGGAGCCGCGCCGAGCTCGGCAAACCCGCGCCAGCGCCGATTCCCGCGGTTATTCCGATCGTCCGGGCCCCCGACGATCCCGGGATCGATGACGAGGGTCCGAGCGATGAATTTACGGAACAAATCGGTACCCCCAAGGCCCAGGCCGGCGGCTGGCGCGGATTCTGGTCGCGCTGGGGCGCGTGAGCCGCATTTCGAACCCGGCTTGTCCTTGCCAATTCGGGCCATGCCCGATATCAGGAGCGCGCGTATCGGGGCCGGCATCGCCTTGGCCCCGGCAGGGTTCGCCGCAATAGCTCAGTTGGTAGAGCACGTCATTCGTAATGACGGGGTCGGGGGTTCGAATCCCTCTTGCGGCACCAGCGCCTCAACTCATCCGATCCAAGAAGCGCGAGCCCAGTCCCGGCCATTGCATCCGGCGCATTGCGCGCGATGCTGGCGTCTCTACGATGCGCGCTGGCGGGGTGTGGGCAATGGGGCAGGCAGGGGCATCGCGAACGGAGCCGGGCTCCGCGGATCCGAGCGACTGGGTGGTCCGGCTGCCCGGCCTCGTCATCCTTGCGGCGCTGATCACCGCCATCGTCGCTTCCAAATCGCTCGACGCGTCGCGGCTGCACAGCCGGCTGTCCGTTCCCCCGCTTTATGACGACGTCGCCTATTTCGGCGACGCAGTCAGATGGGTGAATGCCTTCGGAAGCCGCGGCGTCGCCGGCAGCGTCTGGGACTTGCTGCATCACCATGCGCCGTTTTCGACGCTGGTGGCGGCCACCGGTTTTTGGTCGTTTCCCGGAAGCTATGTCGGTCCTTATCTCGTTCATGCCGTGATCGTCTTCGGCTTCCTGCTCGGGATCATCTGGCTGGTTCGGCGACGGCCGGTCCTCGAGATCGCATCGTGTCTGGTCGCAGCGGTGTGCGTGCCGGTGCTGGGGCACACGATCACGGAAGCGCGTCCCGATCTGCCCTCGGGACTTGCCATTGGTCTTGCCGCCGGTGCCATTGTCTACCGCGGCGTGCTCGGGCGTAGCGCCCGGTCGCTGGCTGGCCTCGGCGTTGCCTGCGCACTCGCCGCCTGCATCAAGCCGACATCGTTCCCGGCTGCGCTTGCTCTGCTCGGCAGCGCGTTCGCGATCCGGCTGGTCGTCGATTGCATCCAGGCGGGCGGATTGCGCCTGTCGATCAGGACTGCGCTCGGCGCGCTCGCGTGGTTCGTGCTGCCGTTGATCGCGACCACGGCCGCGCTGATCGGACCCGCCTTGGTCGAGACCATCACCTACATTCTCAACGTGTTCGTCGGCCAGCGCGACCTCTGGACGACGGGCGAAGGCTTCTGGCCCGGGCTGCTACGATTCTCCATCGGTGGAGAGGGACAGTTCGGCCTGCACTATTGGCTCGCCATCGGGTTGGCCTTGATGCTGCTGCGCTTCGTGCTCGCTGCGATCCGGGGCCGGGCTGCGGTGCTGGATGCCGTCGTTCTGCTCACGACTGTGCTGATTGCCTACGCCATTCCGTCCGTTGCCGAGATCAAGACCTATTTTTTCGGCGCAATGTTCTACGTTCATCGTCGCGATGGTCCTCAATGGCTGCGCCAGCATGGCGTCCATTGAATCGCTGCTTGCGCGCACGGCCCGTGCGACAGCCATCCGTCGCCATCTGCTGACGGCGGGCCGGGTGCTTGCGCTCGCAATCGCCTTCGCGCTGTTCGTCAAGCACGTGGTGATCGGTCAGCTCAGCGTGGCGACGCCGCTGAGCGCGCAGCAGCAGGACAGCATCCGCGCATCGACCGAGCGCCTCTGGTCGCTTATGCGCGACGTCAAGCCACCGCCGTCGGGCCCGCTCTACGTCGGCTTTTCGAGTCCCTACCCGGTCACGCCCGCGACCATTCAGTTGTATGCGGCGCAGGCGCGGATGAATCTCGTTGTCCGCGGCGAGATGCTGCATCGAACGGCAGCGGCCACCGCAGACGCGCTTCTGCAGTCGAACATCCTCGTCGTTTCGAGCTCGATCCAGCATACGCTGGTCGGATCGCGGGTCGGCGATGAGCTCATCGCCCGCATGGATGCGGAAAAGGGCGTCTGCCTGCTCGACAGCATGAGCTTTCCGGATGTGACGCTGCGGGTGTACCGGCGGGGGTGTTGATCGCAGCCGGCCGGTTCGAAATTGCTCCGCGATTGTGTGAGGCCAATCACTTAACCCAGGACACCCTCCCCGTAATGTCCCGGGTACGCCAACACGGGGAGATTCACATGCGCAAGATCATTCTGGTTGCCGCCATGGTCCTGGCTTCTGCCTCGGCCCAGGCAGACGGCTCCCGCAGCCTGTCGCTGTCCGCGGCCGGCGCTCAGGCCCCTGCGCCACAAACGACGCCGACCGCCGCCACGGCGCAGGTGACCGAAGTCGCGCCAGCCGCGGAGGCGGCGAAATATTCCGATCGTCCGCCGGCAGTGTCGCTCGCTGCGCCGGCCGCCACGGTCACGCCGGCTGCTCCGGCGGTGACCACGCCCACGACCACCCCCGCGCCGGTCGCGACGACCAAGCCCGCCACCAAGAAAACGGCAAGGGCGGACAAGCCGAAGTCCAAGCGCTGGACCGAGGGCCGCATCATCAGCGAGCTGCACCGCCACGGCATCTATTGGTAAGCCCCTCGCCAAAAGCAAATGGCCGGGACAAGCCCGGCCATGACGCAAGAGTCTTGGATTGGATAGATGGCGTTTACTGCGACACCGTCTGCACCACGCTCCCGATCGGACGCGTGTTCGTGCTCGCGGTCGGCACCTTCATGTCCTTCATGATCGCTTCGTCATATTCCGGCAGCGTCTGCAGCGTCGTCTTGGCCTTCATCTGCACGACCTTGTAGCCGCCGGCCTTCAACCGCGCGAGCAGCGTCGGCAGGGCTATGCCGGTATTCTTCTGGAAATCGTGCATCAGGATGATGCCCTTGCCGAGCTTGTCCAGCCGGGTCATCACCGTCTCGATGATCTTCTCCGGCGTCGCGCCCTTGCGGAAGTCGAAGGAGTCGACGTCGGTCGAGAACATCGCGACGTTGCGGGTGCCGAAATAGCTCACGATCGCCGGATTATGCTGGAGCTGCGGGAAGCGGAAGAACGGCGCGGGGTTGGCACCGAGCGCGAATTTCACCGCGCTGATGCCCTTTTCGACCTCGTCCTTGGCCATCTGCTCGGTCATCTTCTTGCCGTTCAGATTGACGTGCGACCAGGTATGCGTGCCGACCGTGTGGCCCTGGGCCAGCACCTGGCGCAGGATTTCCGGATGATAGGTCGCGTGCTTGCCGACCGAGAAGAACAGGCCCTTGGTGCATTCGTCCGCCAGCGCCTTCAGCACATTCGGCGTGTTCACGGGCCAGGGACCGTCGTCGAAGGTCAGCACGACCTCCTTGTCGGTGAGGAAGTCGAATTGCTTGAAATGATCGAAGCCGAAGCCGGGGCCGCCGGTGGTGTCGATCTCGACCACACGGGAGACGCCCAGCGCGTTCGGATTGGCGCAGGTCGATTTCTGCTGAACCGGCATGGCCGGGGCGGGCGCGGGTGCCTGAGCAACTGTCGTCGGCCTGGCCGCGATCGTCGCGGTGGTCTCGACGTCATCCCTGGCGGCGAGCTTCGCCGGTGCCGGCAATTGATCGGCGGCACGGGCGGCAATTGTCTTGGGAGCGGCCTGATCGGCGCGCGAGGAATAATAAAACCAACCGCCGGCGGCGATCACGACCGCCGCAACTACACTGGCCAACATCAGGCCCAACGCATTACGCATCGCTACTCTTTCCAATTACGCAACCAAACCGGCGGAATTTCCCGCGCGACGAGCCATTAATGCGAAGTAACAGTTAACGTGACACCAACACGACGGCGGTTGTGGAGGAATTTCAGGGAGGTGCGCCAAAGTGACCGACGTCACAGTCGGGGTGCGGCCCGTGACCATCATCACAGTGGAAACTGTTTTGCTGGAGCATCGTAGCTCCCATCAACAACGGGCACCGTTGCGACGGCGCCAATGGGAGCTTCAAATGACCAAGTCTTTTTCGGCTACGTCCCTGACCAGTAAGATACGCGACACCAGCCTGGCGCTCGGCTTGGCCGCCGTCGTCTCGCTCGTCGCGACGAGTTCGAGCTTCGCCTTCTCGGCCGAGGCGCAGCAGCAGTGCACCGGCGATGCCTTCCGCCTGTGCTCGGCGGAAATCCCCAACATCCCGAAGATCACGGCCTGCATGATGAAGCATCGCTCGGATCTGAGCGTCGGCTGCCGCGCGGTGATGGACAAGGATCTCGCCAAGGGCGCCTCGCGCAAGGTCGCTGACGCCCAGGACAAGCAGTAAGAGCACGCAACACTGCATCGTTGCGTCGGTTAGCTCCCCTCGCGATACGCCCCGGCGTCAAGCCGGGGCAACGCGGCGGCGCCATGCAGCCTGGCAATAAAGCCGTTGCGGCTGAGGGATCGTCGCACTAGCTTCGCCCGCACATTCTTCCGGGTAAGAGGCATTACGCGATGACCAGATTTCTTTTCATTCTTCCTTTGCTGCTCGGCGCATCGGTCGCATCCGCGCAGCAGCAGCCGGGCCACGATGCCTGCGCGCGCGATGTCACCCGCTTTTGCCGTGCCGTGATGAACAATGGCGATGGCGCCGTGCTCGCCTGCCTCAAGCAGAACCGCACCCGCCTCAGCAAAGGCTGCGACAAGGTGCTGACGGAGCACGGGCAGTAAGAGTTCTCGTAGCCCGGATGGAGCGAAGCGCAATCCGTGCTACGGTCTGACGCTGCTCCCCGCCGCGGTGGCGACCACCGGCAGCACCTCGGTACTCGCACGATCCGGCGTCTCCTCCTTCCAGCGCACTGAACCGAACGGACGCTCCAGCATGCGGCGGATCCGCACCGGCTCGGGACCGATATGGAAATCGATTGCCTGCTGATGCAGCGCGCGCTCGGACTGGGTCGAGCGGTTGCGCTGGCGCAAATAGTCGAACCAGGTCGGGCAATGATAGCGCTCGGTCCACAATTCGGGGTCGGCGATGTCGCGGGCGATCGACCAGCCATAGGCGCCGTTACGCTGCCGGGAGAGCTGCACGTCCTGCATCACGTTGTGGAACGCGCGCGCGTTCTCCTGCGCGACGCGATATTCGATCTCGACCACCAGAGGTCCGCTGCGCCCCGTCAGGGACAGCTTCACCTCGGGATCGGCCAGCACGTCGGCATCTTCGTTGCGGGCACCGACGCGCGGCATCGTCAGCCAGATCCCGAGCAGCGGCGAGATCAGCATCAGGCCGGCCGCGGTCAGCAATGCGACCTCGACGCCGGCATAGTCGGTGAGATGGCCCCAGCCCCAGGCACCGATCGCGATGCCGCCGGAAATCGAGGCCTGGAATGCCGCGAGCGAACGGCCGGCGACCCAACGCGGCGCCGAGAGCTGCACGCCGATATTGAACAGAGCGATCGCGGCCATCCAGACCGCGCCGGCCAATACCAGCGCGGTCGCCGTCAGCACCGGCTCGGTGCTCAGGGCAAGGGCGGCCATCGCAAAGGCCATCGAGATGGTGCAGGCGCGGATCGCTGCCTCGCCGCTCATGCGCTTGCGCAATTCGTGGATGTTGAGCGCACCGATCACGGCGCCCATGCCGAAGGCGCCCAGCATGATGCCGTAAGTCTGCGCCCCGCCATGCAGCAGGTCGCGCGCCACCAGCGGCATCAGCGCCATGATGGCGCCGCCGATCAGGCCCATCACCAGCGTGCGCAACAGCACGATCTTGATCGGCGGCGAATTGGTGATGTAGCGGAAGCCGGAGACCATGGCGCGGTTGAGCTTTTCCCGCGGCAGGCGCGAGGGCTCGGTGCTGCGCCGCCACAGTAGCAGCACCACCAGCAGCGGCAGATAGAGGATCGCGTTACAGGCGAAAGCGGCCACCGCGCCGAGCGCGGCGACGATGACGCCGCCGACCGCGGGACC
This sequence comes from Bradyrhizobium sp. 25ACV, assembly GCF_054863005.1. NCBI lineage: Bacteria > Pseudomonadati > Pseudomonadota > Alphaproteobacteria > Hyphomicrobiales > Nitrobacteraceae > Bradyrhizobium > Bradyrhizobium sp. 25ACV. Next base: position 164,733 of record NZ_JAVAYO010000005.1, on the reverse strand, counting down.
GAAGCTGCGCGCGATGTTGTAGCTGATGCCGTTCAGGGCAACAGCCGAAGGCAGCGCATCGGGCGGCACCTGCTCGCTGACCGAAGACTGCCACGCCGGGCCGAACAGCGCGTTGCCGCTGCCCACGACGAAGCAGAAGGCGAGCAGCGTCTCCGGGGTGATGAGATTGAACCCTGCCAGCACCGTCAATACCGTCGCGCCGGTGAGTGCAACCATCAGCGAGACGAGGGTGACGATGCGGCGGTCATACATGTCGGCGATGGCGCCGGCCGGCATTGAGATCAGCATGATCGGCAGCATCAAGGCGGTCTGCACCAGCGCCACCTTATCCGCCGAGGCCGCCATCTGCGTCATCGCCCAGGCCGCGCCGACGCCTTGGATCAGGAGGCCGAGATTGGAGAGCAGGCTGGCGAGCCAGATGCGCCGGAACACCGTGTACCGCAGAGGCGCGGTGATGCCGTCGGCGGCGATTTTCTGGCGGTTCGTCTGCTCGGTCATATCCCCTTCCAAACGGGCTGGCAGAATGGTCTTGGAGTGATCCTGGGCGATTCCGGCAAATTCAGTGATGCCCGCGAAAGTCCTTCGCTGTCCAGTGGTTAGGCCGCTATAAGCGGTGCAAAGAGTTGGTTTGCCGGGAGGAACAAATGAAGCTGTCGCGACGGACGATCCTGCAGGGGGCCGGCAGCTTGCCTTTCGCAATTGCGAGCTTGCGGACGGGCGCACCGGCCCAATCCGCGCCCGCTGCGGCGCCGGGCACCGAGGTGCCGCCGATCCTGTTCGTCCACGGCAATGGCGACTACGACGCGCTCTGGATGACGACCTTGTGGCGGATGGAATCCAACGGCATCGCGCGCGATCGCATGATGGCGATCAATTTCACCGATCCGCTGGCGCGGAGTGACGACAAGGTCGAGCAGGCCGGCCGTTCCTCGATCGAGGATCAGCGCCGCGAGCTCGCTGCCGCCATCACTGAGCTGAAGCGCCGCACCGGCGCGGCGCGCGTGGCGCTGGTCGGCAGCTCGCGCGGCGGCTATGCGATCCGCAACGTCATCAAGAACGGTGGTGCCGGCGATGTCAGCCACGCTGTCTTGTGCGGCACGCCCAATCACGGCGTGTTCGCCACCGACGACCAGCCCAACAACGAGTTCAACGGCCGCGGCGTATTCCTGCGTGGCCTGAACGAGGGCGAGAGCGAGGTGACGCCGGGCGTTGCCTTCCTCACCTTGCGCAGCGACGGCATGGACAAATACGCCCAGGCCGACGGCCGCTTCATCGGCAAGCCCGGCACGCCGACCGGTGTCACCAATGAAGGGCCGGAGCTGAAGGGCGCCACCAACCTCGTGCTCGGCGCACTCGACCATCGCGAGGTGGCGTTCCATCCGCGCGCCTTCCGCGAGATCTACAAATTCATCGCGGGGCGCGAGCCCGCGCGCATCGCGATCGTGCCGGAGCCAAGCGTCCGGCTGAGCGGCCTCGTCACGGGGACGCCGGGCGGTGTGCCGACCAACCGTCCGGTGGCGGGTGCAACCGTCGATATCTTCCGCGTCGATCCTGATACCGGAGAGCGCAAGGGCGGTGCGCTGCACAGCGCGAAGACGGGTGCCGACGGCCGCTGGGGGCCGGCGCAGGTCGATCCCGCCTGGTCGCTCGAATTCGTACTGGCATCGCCCGACACGCCGACGACGCATATCTATCGCTCGCCCTTCCCGCGCTCATCCGACGTCGTGCATTTGCGCGCCGCGCGCCCGCTCGGGCCGGCCGACAAGGACGCAGGCGCTGTCGTGATCATGTCGCGGCCGAGGGGCTATTTCGGCCTGCCGCGGGACGTGGTGCTGCTCGACGGCAAGGAGCCGGCCGATGTCAAGCCGGGCGTGCCCACGGATGCGGCAGCAACCCTGCGGCTTCCCGCCAGCGAGGTTGGGCGTAACATCGTGGCCGAGTTCGGCGAAGAACGAATTGTGGCGCGCGCCTGGCCCGCCCAGGAGAACAGGATTGCGGTCGCCGAGCTGACTTATTAGCTATTTGCCTGCGTCACATCTTGCGGGAGAGAGCCATGAATATCGCCAGCGTGCGTAGGCCCATCATCCCCCCGGCTCCCCCGCGTGCGCCCGACGACATGTCGTTCTTCGGCCGGCTTGCCGTGATCCGGCGCAACATGATCGCGACATGGGGGCAGCCCGCCTATGAGGAAGAGGTCATCAAGGGCCGCTTCTTCCTTCGCAACAGCTTCATCCTGAATCAGCCAGATGCGATCCGGCACGTCCTGCTCAACAATTACGAGAATTATACGCGCACGCCGGCGGGCATCCGCATGCTGCGCCCGGTGCTCGGCGACGGGCTTCTGATCGCGGAAGGTCATTCCTGGACGTTCCAGCGCCGGACGCTCGCGCCGGCCTTCACGCCGCGCGCCACCGCCAACCTCGTGCCGCACATGACGGCGGTGCTCGACGAGACCATCGCGAAGCTCGATACGCAGACGGGCGCGCCGGTCGATCTGCGCGAAATCATGCAGCGCATGACGCTGGAGATCGCTGGGCGCACGATGTTCTCGTTCGGCATGGACCGGCATGGCGCGACCCTGCGCAATTTCATCATGGAGTATGCATCCCGGCTGGGACGGCCCTACTTCCTCGACATGCTGCTGCCGGTGTCGTGGCCGAGCCCGATGGATTTTGCCCGCGCCCGTTTCCGCAAGCGCTGGACCGAGTTCGTCGCGATGTTGATCGCCGAGCGGCGCGCCGCCGGCAAGAAGGACGGCGCGCCGCCGCGTGACCTGTTCGATCTCATGGACGCGGCGCGCGATCCGGAAACCGGCAAAGGCTTCTCCGACGAACAGCTCGTCGACGAGGTCGCGACCATGATCCTGGCGGGTCACGAGACCACGGCGACGGCGCTGTTCTGGGCGCTCTATCTGCTCGCACTCGATCCGGAGACGCAGGAGGAGGTGGCGTCCGAGACAAGCGGCGAGCATCTCGACAGCATGGCCGACATCGATCGCCAAAAATTCACCCGCGCGGTAATCGACGAGACCATGCGGCTCTATCCTCCCGCCTTCCTGGTCGCGCGCGCCGCACGCGAAAAGGACAATGCGGCAGGCGTCGAGATCAGCAAGGGCGACATCATCATGATCGCGCCCTGGCTTTTGCACCGGCACGAGAAGCTGTGGGATCAGCCGAACGCGTTCATTCCGAAGCGCTTCATGTCGACGGAGGCGCCCGATCGCTTCGCCTATCTGCCGTTCGGCGCAGGTCCGCGCGTCTGCATCGGCGCACCGTTTGCGCAAGCCGAATCCGTGCTGGCGCTGGCCCGGCTGATCGGCGCGTTCCGCGTCGAGCTCGCCGATCAGGCCAATCCCGTGATCCCGCTCGGCGTCGTCACGACCCAGCCGGACCACTCACCCATGTTCCGTATCACCCGTCGGTGACAGGCGATTGCCTGGCCGATGGCGTGATTCAACCAGCAGAGTCCCGCGATGAGCGACATCCAGGCCCAGTTCTCCGTTCTCAAGCAGACCGCCGACACGAAGGTGGTCGATGCGATTGCGCGTCTGATTGAGGACGGCGAGGATCACGAGCTCAATCGCGTCAATGTCCTCGACTTCGCCACGCAGCATGCCGTTGACGAAGAGCACGCGATCTCGGCGTTCCTGCACGCAGCACGGCTCGGGTTGTTCGATCTCGGCTGGAACGTGCTGTGTCCTGGCTGCGGCGGCGTGCTCGGCGCGCACACGACGTTGAAGGCGCTCAAGCCCGACGACTATCACTGCGCGCTCTGCGCTTGCGGCTACAAGGCCTCCGTCGACGACCAGGTCGAAGTGTCCTTCACCGTCAATCCGCGCGTCCGGCGCATCGCGGCGCACGACCCCGACACGCTGCCGGTGTGGGAGTATTTCAAGCAGGTGTTCTGGAGCTCCGGCGTCGACTTCAACAAGGAATCGTTTGCGACGCTGGCGAACGAGGTGACGCTGGATACGATGGAGTTGCCGGCCGGTGAGAAGGCGACCATGTCGCTGCAGCTGCCTGCTGACTTCGTCATCATCTTCGAGCCGGTCACGCACGCCGCCCACTTCATCGACGTCCAGGGCGAGCCGACCAGGGACCGTCAGCAGCTCGCCATCATGTACAACAAGGTGCAGGCCCCGACGGGGACCACGACCATGCGGCCGGGTCCGCTGCGGCTGTCGCTGGAGAACCAGGCCGGCGTGCGCGTGCTGCCATCGGTGTTCATCGCGGCCGAGGCGCTCCATCATCTGATCGGCAAGCGCAAGCCGTTCCTCACTGCCAAGCGGATGCTGTCGAACCAGACCTTTCGCGATGTCTTCAAGGCGGACAATCTCAGTCTGGACCAGCGGCTCCAGATCACGTCGCTGACCTTCCTGTTCACCGATCTGAAGGGCTCGACCGCGCTCTACGAGCGCGTCGGCGACCTCGCCGCCTTCGATCTCGTGCGCGCGCATTTCCATGCGCTGCTCGAGATCATCTCCTCCGAGAAGGGCGCGGTGGTGAAGACGATCGGCGATGCCGTGATGGCGACCTTCGTCCGCCCCGAGCATGCCATCGTCGCTGGCCTGCGGATGCGCGCGGCGATGGACCAGCTCAACAAGCGGCGCGGCACTGATGATCTCATCGTCAAGATCGGCATCCATGAAGGTCCCTGCCTCGCGGTGATGCTCAACGAGCGGCAGGATTATTTCGGCCAAACGGTCAACATCGCCGCCCGCGTGCAGAGCCTGTCGACCGCGCAGGAGATCCACATCACCGGCCCGGTGCTCGATGCGCCCGCGGTCGCCGAGGTGCTGGAGCAGCGCGCGATCAAGCCGATCCAGAAACAGGCGGCGCTGCGCGGCATCGCCGACAAGATGGTGGTGTACGAGATTCCGTGAGGAATCATTCGTCATTCCGAGTTCGATGCTGGCGTATCGCCCCGGAATGACGGTATCCAGATTGCCGAAACGTAATGCAGCGCGCGGAACTGACGCACGTTGCGCCGGTTGAGTTTCCTGCTCATATAATGCTGGTAACGGCCGCGCCTCGCGGCTGTATCGATTTCGGTAGGATCTTATGCTCGACGGCCTGCGCCAATTCATCGCCGACATTGTCGCCCCCAATGACCAGAACCGCACGTTCGGTGACAGCGATTATCGGTTGGCGGCCACCGCGCTGCTGGTCCACGTAATCTCGCTCGACGGCCAGCCGAGCGCGGCCGAGCAGCGCAAGCTGCACAGCCTGATCGAAAGCCATTTTAAGCTCGATCGCGGCACTGCGGATCGTCTGATCGCGGACGCCACTCAGGTCGAGGGCGAGGCGGTGGACCTCTATCACTTCACCAGCGTCATCATGCGCTCGCTCGACGAAGAGGGCCGCAAGCGCATCGTCCGGATGATGTGGGAGCTGGTCTATGCCGACGGTCAGGTCTCCGAATTCGAAGACAACGTCGTCTGGCGCGCCTCCGACCTGCTCGGGATTTCCCAGCGCGACCGGATCGACCTGAAGCATACGGTGGCCGAGCGCGCCGGTGGTCAGGTGACGGACAGCGCCGTCGGCGGCTGATCCGCGCAAACCGGTGGATGGCCGGTTGTGGGGATCACATGACGAAACTTTAATGTAGCTGCCGGCCGTCCGGATTCGTCCGTAAAAACCCGGCTTTCCCGCTCCTCCTGTCGTCCGCTCAGGCGGCCATGCGGCCGACGCCGCTTGCCTGTCGCGCACGGCTTATGCTCTCGTTCCGTCATTGCGGGGCCAAAAACTTCAATTCAAGAGACTTCGATCGTGGCTGAGCGGGTAACGTTGATCACCGGTGCTTCGGCGGGCATAGGTGCGGAGCTGGCGCGCGTGTTCGCCGCCAATGGACATCGCCTCGCTTTGACAGCGCGGCGCGCGGATCGATTGGAGGCGCTCGCCGACGAGCTCGCCGCCAAGGGCGGCAAGAAGCCGATCGTGATCGCCTGCGATCTCGAGGACCTCGACGCCGGCGAGACAATCGCGGCGGCGCTGGCTGCCGAAGGCGTCGAGCTCGATCACCTCGTCAACAATGCCGGCTTCGGCGTGTTCGGCGATGCCATCGAGCGCGATCGCGACGAGCAGATCGGGATTGTCGATGTCAACGTGCGGGCTCTGACCGATTTGTCGCTGCGCTTCGCCGATCAACTCATCAGGAACAAGGGCGGTCTTCTCAATGTCGGCTCGGTCGCGGGCTTCCTGCCCGGCCCTGGCATGGCCGTCTATTACGCGTCCAAGGCCTACGTGATTTCCTTCACCGAAGCGCTGCGGGCCGAGCTCGCGCCGCGCGGCGTTCGCGTCACCGTGCTTTGCCCGGGTCCCGTGCCCACCGAATTCCAGGCGCGCGCCGGCGTCGGCTCCGGACATGATACGGCCCTGCTCAATGTCTCGGCCACCGATGTCGCGCAGGAAGCCTATCGTGGCCTGATGGCCAACAAACGGGCAGTGCTGCCTGGTCTCGGCATCAAGATTGTGCCATTTGCGCTGCGCTTTTTCCCGCGGGGCTTCATCCTGGCCGCCACCAGCCGGTTCCAACGGCAGAGGCATTAGATCTCGAATCTCCCGTATTGGCCCGGGGCTTGCTTCGGTTTCGTTGTGTGCGCGAACTCACACGAAATTAACGATCGCTTAGTTATGCTGGCGGTCTGAACCGATAGCATTCGCAGAGGCCATGTCGTTCCGGACGGACAGGTTTGGTAGCGCAGAGGTGGTGCCCTTCCCGAGAAGGACGCCAGGCGCCGCCGCCTCCGAAACCCGATTGCCGGTTCTGATCATCCTGCACCAGGAATCCTCGACGCCGGGCCGTGTCGGCAATGCGCTGCGTGCGCTCGGCCATCGCCTCGACATCCGCCGTCCCCGCTTCGGCGATCCCTTGCCCGAGACGCTCGATCAGCATGCCGGCGCCGTGGTCTTCGGCGGTCCGATGAGCGCCAATGATTCCGACGACTATATTCGCCGCGAGATCGACTGGATCGAAATTCCGCTGCGCGAGCAGCGGCCATTCCTCGGCATCTGCCTTGGTGCCCAGATGCTGGCGATGCAGCTCGGCGCCCGCGTCGCGCCGCATGCCGATGCGCTGACCCAGATCGGCTACTACCCGATCCGGCCCACAGCCGCGGGCCACGCCCTCTGCCCGGCCTGGCCGGCCCAGGTCTATCACTGGCATCGCGAGGGATTCGAGCTGCCTGTCGGCGCACAGCTGCTTGCAGAAGGCGACGATTTTCCGGTGCAGGCGTTCCGCACCGGCAATGCCTTCGGCGTGCAGTTTCATCCTGACGTGACCTACGCGATGATGCATCGCTGGACCACGCGCGGCTATGACGGCTTCAGCGCGCCCGGTGCGCGGCAGCGACATCATCATTTCGCCGATCGTGCCGTGTACGATGTCGCAGAGCGCGCCTGGCTCGACCATTTCATCGACGGCTGGCTGGCGCGCCGGCCGGTGCTGGCGCAAGCCGCCGAGTGATCGCGACTTCGCGCAAGTCCTTGCCTCATCCCTGAATATGCTAGGCTCGCTCCCAACGAGCGCGCGCGAAATTGCGCCGGAAAGCAAAGGGAGAGCGTCATGGCCTACGAGCACATTCTCTATGAGGTGAGCGACAAGATCGCGACCATCACGCTCAACCGTCCCGATCGCATGAATGCGTGGACGCCGACTATGGAGCGCGACGTGCGCCATGCGATGGAAGCATCAAACGCCGATGACGATGTCCGCGTCATCATCCTCACCGGCGCGGGCCGCGCCTTTTGCGCCGGCGCTGACATGGATGCGCTGAAGGGGCTCGATCCCGACGACGTCCGGCGCGCGTCGAACCTGCCGCCGTTCGACATGAACCGGCGTCCGGACTGGCAGACGCGCTACGGGTTCTATCCGTCGATCAAGAAGCCAGTGATCGCCATGCTCAACGGCGCCACGGCCGGCATCGGGCTGGTGCACGCGCTCTATTGCGACCTGCGCTTTGCCGCCGACAATACGGTGTTCACGACGGCCTTCGCGCGGCGCGGCCTGATTGCCGAGCACGGCATCAGCTGGATGCTGCCGCGCGTCGTTGGCCACGCCAACGCGATGGATCTGCTGCTCTCGGCGAGGCGCGTTTCAAGTGAGGAGGCGCTGCGGATCGGCCTCGTGAACCGGCTCTGCCTGCCTGACAAGCTCCGCGAGGAGACCTACGCCTATGCGCGCGATCTCGCCGATTTCGTCTCGCCGAGTGCGATGGCCGTGATCAAGCGCCAGCTCTATGAGGTGCCGTTCCAGACGCTGGCCGAGGCAACGATCGAAGCCAACCGGGAGATGATGGTGGCGCTCGCCGGCAGCGATTTCCGGGAAGGCGTGGCGAGCTTCATGGAGAAGCGGCCGCCGCGGTTTACGGGGAGGTAGGGGGAGAACTTGTTGAGGAAGTCCGCCGTCGCCCTTCGGGCTATGGCGGGACAGCCTTCGCTACGCGAGGGCTTGCCTAGCCGAAGCAGGCGCAGCCTGCGAAGGCTGGTGGAGCCAGGCGGGATCGAACCGCCGACCTCGTCATTGCGAACGACGCGCTCTCCCAGCTGAGCTATGGCCCCTTTGCTGGCCGCTCTGGTAAACGCGGCCGACAACCGGGCGCCATTTAAGTCCCCGCCAAGGTCAAGTCAAGGACGGGTGTCACCCGGTTTTAGCCATTCGGGGCGCGGACTTCCCTTGTTTGGGCGGGGGGGAACCGATATCTAGCAAAAGGCGTCAATCCCGACCGCAGCCAACGTTTTCAAAAGCCAGAGGCTTCAAAAGCCATGCGTGCCGTTCTCGACATCGTCATCATCGTGCTCGACCTCTACGTCTGGCTGCTGATCGCCTCCGCGATCCTGTCCTGGCTGATCGCCTTCAACGTCGTGAACACGCGCAACCAGTTCGTGTCGGCGGTGGCAGAGTTCCTTTACCGGATCACCGAGCCGGTGCTGGCACCGATTCGCAACTTCCTGCCCAGTCTCGGCGGTCTCGACATCTCGCCGATCATCCTGATCCTGCTCATCATGTTCATCGAGCGGGTGATCCTGTACTACATCTACCCGAACGTGATCTGAGCGGGCTGGAGCCCTTGGTTGCCAACAAAGCTTGTAAGGAACCCTGGCGTTACTCGGCCGCAGGAATCAGCATCGCGCTGCGGGTGACGCCGCGCGGCGGTCGCGACGGCATCGACGGAATCGAGCAACTGGCCGACGGCCGCAGCGTGCTCAAGGTGAGAGTGCGCGCCATCGCCGATGGCGGCGAGGCCAACAAGGCCGTTTTGGTCCTGCTGGCGAAATCGCTGGGCGTCCCCAAGGCCGGCGTAAAGCTTCTGTCCGGCGCCACCTCGCGGCTGAAGCAGATCGCGGTCGACGGCGATCCGGCACGGCTCGGCGAAGCCCTGCGCCAGCTGGTCTCGGCCCAATCGAAAGACTGAGGGAACTGACATGACCGCCAAGATTATCGATGGAAAAGTCATCGCCGCGGAACTTCGGGCGCGCGTCGCTGAGGAGGTCGCCCGCGTCAAGCGCGAGCACAATCTGGTGCCGGGGCTGGCGGTCGTGCTGGTCGGCAGCGACCCCGCCAGCGAGGTTTATGTCCGCTCCAAGCACACCCAGACCCAGGCCGCCGGCATGGCCTCGTTCGAGCACAAGCTGCCGGCCGACGTCTCTCAGGCAGATCTCCTGGCGCTGGTCGCAAAGCTCAATCGCGATCCGGCCGTGCACGGCATTCTGGTGCAGCTGCCGCTGCCGAAGGGGCTCAACACCGAGGCCGTCGTCAACGCCATCGACCCCGCCAAGGACGTCGACGGGCTGCATCCAAACAATGCCGGCCGCCTCGCCGGCGGGTTCGAGGCGCTGTCGCCCTGCACGCCGCTCGGCTGCATCATCCTGGCCAAGAGCGTGCACGCCTCCCTGGAAGGCAAGAACGCCATCGTCATCGGCCGCTCCAATCTGGTCGGCCGCCCGCTGGTGCAATTGCTGCTGAACGAGAACGCCACGGTGACGATCGCGCATTCGCGCTCGCGCGACCTGCCCGGGCTCGTGAAGCAGGCCGATCTCGTCTATGCCGCGGTCGGAAGGCCTGAGATGGTGCGCGGCGACTGGCTGAAGCCGGGTGCGACCGTGATCGACGTCGGCATCAACCGCATCCCCAAAGAAGACGGCAAGACGCGCCTCGTCGGCGACGTCGCCTATCAGGAAGCGCTTGCGGTTGCCGGCGCGATCACGCCGGTGCCGGGCGGCGTCGGCCAGATGACGGTGGCGTGCCTGCTGGTCAACACGCTGCGCGCGGCCTGTGCGATCGCGGAGCTACCGAAGCCGGCGGTGTAGGTCAGGTTCTCGTGCCCCGGACGCAGCGCAGCGCTTCTTCAGCGGTGCGCTGCTGAGCCGGGGCCCAGTGGCGGCATGGGTCCCGGCTCAGCGTCGCGTCATGTCATGCCGCGCCCGGGACACGGATGCTTCAGCCCTTCTTCTTCTTCTTCTCGCGATCCATGCCTTCGAGGATCAGCTTGTGCGCGTCCTCCGGGCCGCCCCAGCGCAGGATCTTCACCCATTTGCCCTTCTCGAGATCCTTGTAGTGCTCGAAGAAGTGCTGGATCTGCTGCAGCGTGATGTCGGGCAGGTCGGAGTACGACTTCACCTTGTCGTAGCGCTGCGTCAGCTTCGACGACGGCACCGCCAGAATCTTCTCGTCGCCGCCGGCTTCGTCTTCCATGAACAGCACGCCGACCGGGCGCACGCTCATGACGGCGCCAGGAATGATGGCGCGGGTGTTGATGATCAGGACGTCGCAGGGGTCGCCGTCATCCGACAAGGTGTGCGGGATGAAGCCGTAGTTACCGGGGTAACGCATCGGCGTGTAGAGGAAGCGGTCGACCACCAGCGTGCCGGCCTCCTTGTCCATCTCGTATTTGATCGGTTCGCCGCCCACGGGGACTTCGATGAGGACGTTGACTTCGTGAGGTACGTTCTTCCCGATCGAGATCGCATCGATACGCATTCAAGGCTCCGTTATTGCCGAGGATAAATCGCGCCCGGCAGCGATTTGGCGCTGTCATACGCGGGCTTGGCCCGCTGATCCATCGCGTTTTTGTGAAATAATGAATCCGGAAGTCACCGGCTCAAAGGCAACGGTATCGACGGAAGGGAAACGCTGCCGCCTAGGCTTTCAGCAGCTCAATTGGTCCAAGCGAAGGCAACCTTGTCGAGCGACTTCGGCCCGAACCGCTCCGAGGAGCGCGCCACCATACGGCCACCCAGCGCCCGGTAGAACTCGGTCGCGGGGTCGTTGTCCGAGAGTGCCCACACCACCATGCTCTTCAGCCCGCTCTGCATCAGGTCGCGGCGGGCGGAGGCGAACAGGCGGCGGCCGAAGCCAAGGCCCTGGAATTCGGGGCGCAGGTACAGCTCGTAGATCTCGCCGTCGAAATGCAGGCTGCGGGCACGGTTGCGGCCGTAATTGGCGTAGCCCGCGATCTTGTCGCCGAACACCAGCACGCTGACGCGGCTGCCCTTGCGGATCGCGCTGTCCCACCATTGCGGGCCGCGGCGGTTGATGAGCTTTTCCAGCTCGGCGCCAGGAATGATGCCCTGATAGGCGGAGCGCCAGGCTTCGTCATGTGTCGACGCCACCGCAGTCGCATCTGCAGCTTTGGCCGGCCGGACCTCGATCAGGGTTGTGCTCATGGGCGCAATCAAACCAAGTCGCCGCGCCGGCGGCAAGACCTATCGTTAATTATCGGTTAACGTGTGGACTTTGTGCATCAGTATCTGAACCATGTTGTACCGAAAAAAGACAGGACGCCGACTCGAATGGCACCGGCGTGCCGTGTGTCGGTGCAAAACTCTCTCTGCGGCACCGAATGAGGGGCGAAGGGCCACGCAGAAAGTCCGCCCATAGTGATTCGTTCCTACTAGTGTGGCTCTCGCTATTCGTGCTCGCTTTCGGCCATTCATGCGGCTTCTCAACATCTTCGCGCTTCTGACTCTGCTGGCCTTGCTGACCGCACCGCCTCTGTGCGCTCAGGTCACGTTTGGCCCATCGGGCGAGGAGGGCGAACCGTTTCGCCGACAAGAGTGGCGGGTGCCGTCGCCGGATACCGACATCGCTGCGCGTGCCCTGCTGTTTCGCCCCGCCGGCGCAGGTCCGTTCCGGCTGGCGGTCGTCGCACACGCCTCGACGCAGAATGGCTTGCGTCGAGCGCAAATGCCGCAGCCGGAATATCGTCCGCTCGCCGCCTATCTCGTCGCGCGCGGTTTTGCCGTTCTGGTGCCGGAGCGGCTCGGCCATGGCGCGACCGGCGGCCGCTATGTCGAGGACCAGGGCGGATGTGACGAGGCGGACTATGCGCGTTCGGGCCGTGCAACGGCCGAGGAAATCCGGCTCGCGCTGGAGTTCTTGCGAAAGCAGGACTTTATCCGCAAGGACGCCGCCATCGTGATCGGCCATTCCGCCGGCGGCTGGGGTGCGCTGGCGCTCGCCGATGCCGAACCGAAGGCGATCGCTGGGATCACAGTGCTTGCGCCGGGGCGCGGCGGCCATGCCAATGATGAGCCGAACCGGATCTGCGCGCCACACACGCTTCTTGCCGCCGCTGCAGAGTTCGGCAAGGGCGCGCGCATCCCTGTCACATGGCTCGTTGCGACCAATGACAGCTATTTTTCGCCGGCGTTTTCAAAGGGCCTGGCCGACGCATTTCGCGGCAGCGGCGGCAAGGTCGACTTCCACACCTTGCCGGCCGCCGGCAGCGAGGGGCACTGGATGATCGAGAGTGAGGCCGGCGTCGACGCCGCGAGCCTGGAGCTCGCGCGTGCGCTGAACCAGGGCAAGCCAACGGCGAGCAAGAAGCCATGACGCTGTATTTCCTGGTCAAATTTCTCCATGTGCTCGGCGCCATCGTCATCCTCGGCACCGGAACTGGCATCGCCTTCTTCATGCTGATGGCGCATCGCACCGTCGATGCGGAGTTCATCGCGCGCACCGCTTCGGTCGTCGTCATCGCGGACGCAATCTTCACACTGTCGGCCGTGCTCCTCCAGCCGGTCACGGGCGGCTTGCTGATGATGCTCTCGGCGACGTCGATCACCGAGCGCTGGCTGCTCGCTTCGCTCGTGTTGTATGTCGTCGCCGGCGTGTTCTGGATTCCTGTCGTGTTCATGCAAATCGAGATGCGTGATCTCGCGCGAAAGGCCGCGGAGCAGCACCGTGCATTGCCACAACGATACTTCGTCCTGTTTCGCCGCTGGTTCGCGTTCGGCTTCCCCGGCTTCGGCGCGACGATGTTGATCCTGTGGCTGATGGTTGCAAAGCCGTTTTGAGAGCAGTGATGAACCAGCGAACCATCCTGGTGCTCGGCGCCTCCGGCCTGATCGGCCGCTTCGTCACGGACGATCTGCGCGCGCGTGGCTTTCGCGCGCTTGGCGTGGCGCGCAGCCTGTCGCCGGCGCAGAAGACGAGTGCGCTCGACATCGAGCTGCCGATCCTCTCGCCCGACGTGACGGTGCTGACGCGCCTGTTGCGCGAGCATGCGGTGGATGTCGTCGTAAACTGTCTCGGCGTGCTCCAGGACGGCCCCGGCAGCGACACAGGTGCCGTGCATCGCGATTTCGTCGCGCGCCTGCTTGCGGCGATCACCGACAGCGGCCGCGCGATCCGGCTGGTGCATATCTCGATCCCCGGAGCGGCCGAAGCCGATCGCACCGCCTTCGCAACGACCAAGCGCGAGGCCGAGCGCCTGATCGCGGCCTCAGGCATTGCGCACGCCATCCTGCGGCCCGGCTTCGTGGTCGCACCATCCGCTTATGGTGGCAGCGCCATGCTCCGCGCGCTCGCTGCCTTCCCGCTCGACCTGTCCGCCAAGGAGATGGCGACGCCATTCCAGCCCGTGGCCATCGAGGATATTTCGGCCACCATCGCCTGGCTTGCCGCGCGCGACATCGACGATGCCTCTGTCAAAGCCGTGAGCTGGGATCTGATGCAGACCGAGCCGGTCACCATGACCGCCGTCATCAAGCAATTCCGCTTCGCATTCGGCACGGGCGGCTGGCCGCGCATTGCGATGCCTGCGGTTCTGCTCGATCTCGGCGCCAAGATCGGCGATCTCGCCAATTATCTCGGTTGGATGCCGCCGATGCGCTCGACGGCCATCGCCGAGCTGCGCCGCGGAGTGAGCGGTGAACCCTCGGCATGGATCGCCGCCACGGGCATCACGCCGAAGACACTGGTCGACATGATTGGTCGTCATCCCGCGACCGTTCAGGACAAATGGTTCGCGCGGCTGTTTCTGGTCAAGGCGCTGATCTTCGCCAGCCTTGTCGTGTTCTGGCTCGTCTCCGGATTCATCGCGCTGTTCGTGTCCTACCGTGCCGCCGCCGGCATCCTGACGGCGCACGACTTCCCGCCCGCGCTGGTCGATCCCATCACCATCGGCACCAGCCTGATGGACATGAGCATCGGCGTGCTGATTGCCTTCCGTCGCACCGCGGCGGCCGGGCTCGTTGCTGGCATCGTCGCCTCGCTCGGCTATATGCTCGGCGCGGCGATCCTGACGCCCGATCTCTGGATCGAACCTCTCGGCGCGCTGGTGAAGACGGGGCCGGCGATCGTGCTGATGTTGGTGGCGCTCTTGACGCTGGATAATCGCTGATGCGCAAATGGCCCGATGACGACGTGATCCTGTTCGACGGCGTCTGCGTCTTCTGCTCGCGCTGGGTCCGCTTTGTCGCGCAGCGCGACGCGGCGAAGCGGTTTCGCTTCACGCCGATCCAGTCGGATTATGGAGCCCGGCTCGCGCGGACATTCGGCATCGATCCCGACGATCCCGACACCAATGCCGTGGTTCATGGCGGTGAGGTGTACATGAAATCCGACGCTGCACTGACCGTGTTGTCGCAGCTTCCGAGCTGGGGTTGGGTGCGCGTGCTGTTCGCCGTGCCGAAGCCGCTGCGGGACCCCGTGTACAGCCTCATCGCGCGCAACCGCTATCGCATCTTCGGCAAATATGACGCGTGCTTCGTGCCCGATGCTGATCTGCGGGGGCGAGTGATCGAGTGATGCGACAGCGGCACCACAAGATTGGTGTCGTCCCGGCGAACGCCGGGGCCCATAACCACAGGACGCAGTTTGGCGAAGACTGGAGGTCAGGGTCAATCCGCGGTACGCGCACCACGCGTGACTGAAAGATCACGCGGTATGGGTCCCTGCGTTCGCCGGGACGACATTGGTCGGGAGGTTAGCGCTTCCCGATTGCCGCCAGCACTTCCTTTGCCGCCCGTTCCCCGCTGTCCCGCGCCCCATGCGCGGTCGTGAAGAAGGTTGGCGACGTTGCCTCGCCCGCAAAAAACAGCCGGCCATCTACCGGCGCGGCCAGCACGGTGCGATCGCCGGCATGGCCAGGCAGCGCGTGCGAGTAGGAGCCTCGCGCGAACGGATCATGTGCCCAGCGCGACTCGTATAGCGGCTTCAGCTTGCGGCGGATGTCGTTGCCGAGGAAGCCCGCGATCTCGTCGATGCCGTGGGCGGCGATGGCGCCGTCGCCGGAATCTTCCAGCGCGCGTGCAAAGCTGCCGCCGAAGAAGCCTTCGATGCAGGGCTGGCCGAACGGGCGGATGTGGTAGGTGCCCATCGCGGTGCGCATGGTGGCGCCGCGCAAGTTTGCTTCCTTGGGAAAGGCTTCGGCGTCCTCCAGCGCGAGCGTCACCTTGTCGTCGACGCCGAGCGGCAGGCCGGCTGCAGCGTCGACCTTGGACGGTAACGGCGGCGAAAAGCGGATCGTCTCATCGGCGATCAGGTTGGTCGGCACGGTGACGATCACCTTGTCCGCGGTCAGCGTGCCCTGCGAGGTTTCGAGACGGATGCGTCGGCCTGAATGATCGATCAGCGCGACGTTGCAGTTCAACGCCACCGGGCAGGGCGCGCCATAGGCCGCAACGAGCGCGCCATAGCCGCGGCGGACGCGCCAGTTGAGACCAGAATCCTCATAGGCGTCCCAGTCGAGCGTCGACATGTCCTCGAGTTCGCAGCCGTTGATATAGGTCGAGATCGCGTCGATCATGGGATTCCAGCGATTGCCCGTATCGAGGCTCCGGCTCGCAGGCTCGTCCTTGCCCGTCTGCGCGGCTTCCCAGAGGCGCTCATAGAACGCGTCCATCGCGCGCATGAAATCGTCGCGCTCGCCTTGCGGAAACGCGTTGCCATAGGCACGCTCGCGCCAGGGCGGCAGGTCCTTGTTGAGCTCGAAACCGAGCCGCTGCGCGATCGAAACGAAGGAGTTCTTGTCCGCCGAATGCAGCCAACCGCAGCCGACGTCGAAGGTCACGTCAGGGGAGGCCTGTACGGTCCAGGCGCGGCCGCCGAGCCTGTTCCGCGCCTCCAGCACGATCGCGGCGAGGCCGGAGCCCGCAACCGCATGTGCCGCGCCGAGGCCGGCGGCCCCGGCGCCGATGATCGCGACGTCGACGGAGGAGGGGATGGTCATGGGCGGGCTCTAGCACGTTCGGTGGGTGTGCTGAAGCCGGACGGGAAAGCGGCTCTCGTGTCCCGGACGCGGTGCGGCGTGTAACGCCGCTCCGCAGAGCCGGGACCCAAGGTGATTTGCGGGTGGCGAGATTATCTGGGCCCCGGCTCAGCAGCGCAACACTGCATGCTGCGCTGCGTCCGGGGCACGAGAGAACGGTGGCCTTACGCCACCGCTTCCTTGGCCTTCTCCGCGCGCTTGCGCTCGTTCGGGTCGAGATGCTTCTTGCGCAGGCGGATCGACTTCGGGGTGACCTCGACGAGCTCGTCGTCCTCGATATAGGCGAGCGCCTTTTCCAGCGTCATGCGGATCGGCGGGGTCAGGCGCACGGCTTCGTCCTTCGAGGTCGTGCGGATGTTGGTGAGCTGCTTGCCCTTGAGCACGTTGATCTCGAGATCGTTGTCGCGGGTGTGCTCGCCGACGATCATGCCCTTGTAGACCTTCCAGCCCGGCTCGATCATCATCGGGCCGCGATCTTCCAGCTTGAACATGGCGTAGGCCACCGCGTCGCCCTGGTCGTTGGAGATCAGGACGCCGTTGCGGCGGCCCTGGATCTCGCCCTTGTACGGGGCGTAGCCGTGGAACAGGCGGTTCATGATCGCGGTGCCGCGGGTGTCGGTGAGCAGCTCGCCCTGGTAGCCGATCAGGCCACGGGTCGGCGCGTAGAACACCAGGCGCTGACGGTTGCCGCCCGAGGGCTTCATCTCGATCAGCTCGGACTTGCGCTCGCTCATCTTCTGCACGACGACGCCGGAGTGCTCCTCGTCGACGTCGATCACGACTTCCTCGATCGGCTCCAGGGTGGCGCCGGTGGCTTCGTCCTTCTGGAACACCACGCGCGGGCGCGACACCGAGAGCTCAAAGCCCTCGCGGCGCATGGTCTCGATCAGGATCGCGAGCTGCAATTCGCCGCGGCCCGAGACTTCCATCGCGTCCTTGTCGGAGGCTTCGACGACGCGCAGCGCGACGTTGCCTTCGGCTTCGCGCAACAGGCGGTCGCGGATCATACGGCTCGTCACCTTGTCGCCTTCAGTGCCGGCGAGCGGGGAGTTGTTGACGATGAACGACATCGACACGGTCGGCGGATCGATCGGCTGCGCCGGCAGCGGCACTTCGACGGTCGGATCGCAGAAGGTGTCGGCGACGGTGCCCTTGGTCAGGCCTGCAATGGCGACGATGTCGCCGGCTTCGGCTTCGTCGAGCGGCGTACGCTCGAGACCGCGGAACGCCAGGATCTTGGTGATGCGCCCGGACTCGACCAGCTTGCCCTCGGCGTTGAGCACCTTGACCTGCTGGTTCGGCTTGAGGATGCCGGAGGAGATGCGGCCGGTGATGATGCGGCCGAGATAGGGGTTGGCCTCGAGAATGGTGCCGATCATCCTGAACGGACCTTCCTCGACCTTCGGCGGCGCGACGTGGCGCAGGATCAGGTCGAACAGCGGCTCCATGCCCTTGTCCTTCGGACCCTCCGGGCTGTCGGCCATCCAGCCCTGCTTGGCCGACCCGTACAGGATCGGGAAGTCGAGCTGCTCCTCGCTGGCGTCGAGCGCGGCGAACAGGTCGAACACCTCGTTGATGACCTCGGTCGGGCGCGCGTCGGGGCGGTCGACCTTGTTGATGACGACGATCGGCTTGAGGCCGACCTTGAGCGCCTTGGAGACCACGAACTTGGTCTGCGGCAGCGGGCCTTCCGCGGCGTCCACCAGCACCAGGGCGCCGTCCACCATGTTCAGGATGCGCTCGACCTCACCGCCGAAATCGGCGTGGCCGGGGGTGTCGACGATGTTGATGCGGGTGTCTTTCCACTGCACCGAGGCCGCCTTGGCCAGGATGGTGATGCCGCGCTCGCGCTCCAGATCGTTGGAGTCCATGGCGCGATCGGTCACCTTCTGGTTCTCGCGGAACGTGCCGGACTGCTGGAGGAGTTTGTCGACCAGGGTCGTCTTGCCGTGGTCGACGTGAGCGATGATGGCGACGTTACGGAGGTTCATGAGTGAGCTTCTTTGGTTCGAACAATGGGTTAAGCGCGATCTCGCCGGTCGGACCGGGACCTCTTCTCGAAACAACGCTGGAAGACTGGAAACGGGGCGCTTTCCGCCCAAAAAGGAAGCCCGGCCATATCGACCGGGCAGCCTACGCGTTGCGGCGCAATATATGCAAAAACCGCCAAAAAACAATGCGTTCTTTGGGCCTTGGTTGACTGAATTTTGCCCGGGAATCTCCGGGGGTTAGCTCCCGTTCCGGGCCGGCGGGGCCTTTCGTCCCATGATGGCCGCCCAGATCAAGACGACGCCTCCGATGCCGATGACTAGTCCCAAAAACACCAGCGACGCGATGTCGGAGGGGATCTGGCCACCCTCGACCACCGACATTCCGCCGAACAGGAGCGCGCAGAGCCCCGGCAGCAGCATGAAGATTCCGGCGATCGCCATCAGCGCGGTCAGGCAGCCGCCGCGCTGTTGCTGGTTCTGGGGAGGCACTGCCGGTGGGGTGTGGCCGGAATCGCTCATGGTTTCTTTCTCGCGGCCCTGATCAGCATCACGCCGGCGAATGCCACCAGCAGTGTGAGGACGAGGACGGGGACGAAACGGATATCCAAGGGGATCGACGAGTCAGCGATGAAGATCAAGGCGCAGATGCCGGGCAGCAACAGGATCACCCCGAACATCACCATCAACGCGGTGACAAGTCCGCTTCGCGATGGTGGAGTTGGAGGCGTCTCGCTCAACGAGGCATCTCCTCGCGCTGCGTGGTTTCCCGATAAGTGTCGCCGTGCAGCGCGGCGCGAATGCCGTCGATCTTGCCGTTGCGGTAGAACAGATTGTAGGTGTCGAAAGGTATGATCGCGCCTTGCTCCGTCACGAAATGGATGCAGCTGCGCTTGACGTTGCCGACGCAGAAATTGAAGCGATCCAGAAACTGCACGATGGTGACGCGGAAGACGTTCTCGTAAGAGAGCCCCTCCGGCACCTGAAAGCTCGGCAGGCAGCACAACAGCTCGCAGACGCGCTCGGAGGTGTTGAGGGGGCCCGACGACAGCGAGAACAGATCGACGAACTTTTCCCGCAGCACCGGATATTTCTCCGGGCTGATGGTGTTGGGCATCACCGCGACCAGCTGCTCCTGCGGGATCAGCGAGGTCAGCGGCAGCACCCTCTCGCCATTGCGCAGGCCATAGCCGATCGAGATGCTTTCGGGATTGCAGGGCAACGGGATCATGTCCTTGTCGCCGAACACGCCGGTCTCGATCACGCGCTTGCGGATCTCCGACAGCATGATGCGGTCGGTTTTCTCGTCGAAATTCTCGTTGCGGCCGGCGTCCTGCACCGGCTGCAGCGTGACGCCGCGCACGCATGTCCAGGTCAGGGCGTGGCGAACGATGTCGCCGATCTCGGAATCATTGACGCCGCGTTTGATGGTCGCGACCAGCGTGGTCGACACGCCAAAATGCTCGAGATTCTCCAGCGCCTGCTGGCGGATTTTTCGCAAATCCGCACCGCGCAGGTCGATCAGCGCATCGCGCTGCAATGAATCGAACTGGAGATAGACCTCCAGCCCGCGCCTGTTCTCGGCGAGCCGCGTCACGAAATCCTTTTCGCGGGCGATGCGCAGGCCGTTGGTGTTGATCATGACGTGCCGGATCGGGCGGGCGCGCACCGCATCCAGGATCTCGAAGAAATCGGGATGCAGCGTCGGCTCGCCGCCGGAAATCTGCACGAGATCGGGCTCGCCCTCGCTTGCGACCAGCGCGTCCAGCATCTTCTCGATCGTCGCGAGCGGCGTGAATTTCGTGCGTGCGGGCGAGGATTCGGCGAAGCAAACCGGGCAGGTGAGGTTGCAGTGCTCGGTGATCTCGATCAGCGCCAGGCAGGAATGCTGCTCGTGGTCGGAACAGAGACCGCAATCATAGGGACAGCCGAATTCCGTGCGCTGCTGGAATTGCAGCGGCCGGTCACCCGGCTTGATGAAATCCTTGCACAGGCGCCAATAGGCGGCATCCGTCGACACCAGCGTCGACTGGACGCCATGCTCCTTGCAGCGCTTTTCGTACCAGACCTCGTTGTCCAGGATCTGGATCTTGGTCGGCACCAGCTTCAGGCAGGTCTCGCAAAGTGATTGGGTCTGGCCCCAGAAAATATAGGGACGCGACTTACGCAACGGCGCGTTCATGCAAGTATCTCGTTTTGTAAGCGTCTCGCTTTGGGCGCCGTCGCCAGCATGACGCCGGCGTAGAGCAAAATGGACAGCGACAGCAGGTGAAACAGGGTGAAGGGGCCGATCAGCGGGCCGTAGGGCTTGAGGAATTCCCAGACGAAGCGTTGCGCTCCATAATAGACGAGAACCAGGTAGAAACCATTGGTGATCACAAAGGCGTTCCGGTTCACGACCGCCAGCACATAGAGCAGCGCGAATACGACCATGGCCGCGCTCTCGTAGAGCTGCACGGGATGGCGCAGGATGCCGTCGCCGAAATCATGGGCCCATGGCAGCGTCGTCGGCGTGCCATAGGTGAAGTCGTCGAGACCCGCGAAATAGCAGCCGATCCGGCCGATCGCGATGCCCAGCGCCAGCGGCAGCGCAAAACGGGCACCGGTGCGCGCGGCGATCCCCGCGGACCATTTGTAGAGCTCGATCGCGACGATGCCGCCGGCCAGCGCGCCCTCGACCGAGCGCGCAATGCCGCTCTCGCCCGACAGCCACAGATTGGCGGAGCCGAACAGGTAGGCCCCGAGGCCCGCGCCGAACACCAGCGCCGCGATATAGGGCAGCTCGAAGGATTGCGCCGGAAACTGCAGGCGCTGCCGCGACAGCCAGTAGACGGCCGCCGCCGCCGCCAGCCACGCCAAGACGTCGAAGATGGTGTGTAGGAAAGCCCCGCTCATGCGGGGGATATTAGCCCAGGTTCCGGCCGTGCGGGATAGTGCGCCTGCTCGTTCTCCACGCCGGCGAAGCGAGGCGGACCGCTAGCTGGCTTCGCGCTCTTCGGTCGGATAGACGCCGCGCAGCACCTCTTCGAAGTGCATTTTCACCGCGTCGTTGCACAGGCAGGCGCGAAGCCTCAGGCCGTCGCGGTTGCGAACCAGGATCGATCCGCGCCTGGTGTCGAGAATCCGCTCCGCCTTGAACGATTGAAGCACGCGGCTGGCATAGCTGCGGCCAACGCCGAGCAGCGTCGCAAGCTGTTCGTGGGTCAGCGGCACGCTGTCCTCGTCGCCGGTGCGCTCCATCGCCGCCAGAATCCATTTGGCGGTCCGCTGTTCGATCGAATGGATCGCATTGCAGGCGGTCGACTGGAAGATCTGCGCCAGCATGCAATCGGCGTAGCGGGCAAAGATGTTGCGCAGCGACGCCGAGCGCAGCTTGGCCGCTTCCAGCTTGGCGACATGAACGCGCGCAAACGGGCCGCCGAATTTCACACAGATCCGGGTATAGGCCGGCAGGAATCCCTCGCTGACGATACCGCCCACCGCGCCTTCGCGGCCGACCAGGATGGTCTCGACGTCTCGGCCATCCTCGTTGGGGACGAGAAAGGTCGCGAGCGCCGGTCCGCAGGGGAAGTGGACGACCTGGACGTCGTCACCGGGGCTGTAGAGCAGCTGGCCGGCTGCGGAGTTTTCGACGGTCACGTGCGGTGCGAGCAGGGCGTAGTCTGGTTGGCTCAAACGCCGCAATAAATTGTTGGCCGGACGGCTCTCGACCTCGGTCATCTTGCTGATACGCGCATCCATCGTGAACTCCCATCCTCCTCCCCATCTTAACGAGTTCCGTGCATTCCCTGTGTGCACAAGTGGACAGACTGGAGAACGGCAATGTGGTGGGTTTCGTTCCAGGAACCCCCGGTGCGCTGTGCGCAGGCATCGTGTCGCGGCAGTCCTGATCCGAACCCCCGACACACAAGATGCGATCATGACACCCGCACTTTCCAATGGCTCAAGCTGGCCGGCCGATGTTCTGATCGTCGAGGACGATCCGATCATCGCCATCGATTTCGAGGACCGTCTGCTCGGGTTTGGAGTGCCGGGCGTGCGGACCGTCGGGTCGGTGACGCAGGCGCTCGGCGCCATCGCCAACCGGGCGCCCGATTTTGCGCTGCTGGACGTCGAGTTGATCCGCGAGACGAGCTTTGCGGTCGCGGAGCGGCTGGCCGCGCTGAAGATCCCGTTCGTCTTCGTCACCGGCTATGGCGCCGAGGCGCGCATTCCGCCTGAATTCTCCGGCCAGCCGCGGTTGCAGAAGCCCTGCTCGAGCGACGCACTGGAGGCGGCGCTGAAGGTGCGCGCCCTCGATTAGCGATCAGGCCTGCTTCGGATCGAGCGTAGTCGACCACAGCGCGACGTCGGCGCGGTCGCGCAAGGTCACCGTCATCTGGCCCGAGGCGCCGTCGATCTTGACGTGACCGAAGAACTGCATGCCGGCGGAGGGCGGCAGGTTCTGGCTGTCCTTGCCCGGCGCCTTGACGAAGCGCACCTCGGGTCCAAAGGTGTTGTCGAGCGCGTTCGGACCGAACGTGCCGGCATGCAGCGGGCCCGACACGAACTCCCAGAACGGCTCGAACTCCTGGAATTGCGCCTTGTTCGGATCGTAATAATGCGCGGCAGCGTAGTGCACGTCCGCCGTCAGCCACACCGTGTTGCTGATCGGCGCCATCTTGATGAAACGCAGGATGTCGGCGATCTCGAACTCGCGGCCGCGCACCGGGCCGTCACCCTGCGCGATCGCTTCCGAGCCGCCCTTCGGCGTGTCCGAGACGACGAGGCTGAGCGGCATGTCGGAGGCGATCACCTTCCAGGTCGCGCGGGAATTGAGCAGGCCGCGCTTGAGCCAGGCGATCTGGTCCGGGCCGAGGAAGTAGCTGGCGGGGCCGTAAGCGGTTTCGAGATTGGCGCCGTTCGGGCCGCGATAGCTGCGCTCGTCGAGCACGAACACGTCGAGATGCGGGCCGTAGGCGATCTGGCGATAGACCCGGCCCGGCTCAACGATGCTCTCGCGCATCGGATACATCTCGTGGAAGGCGCGGCCAGCGCGGGCGGCGAGTAGGGCGATGTCGCGCTCCTTGTAGGCGGCCGACAATTCCTTCGAGAGCGACCAGTTGTTGGTCACCTCATGGTCGTCCCATTGCACGAAGATCGGCACCTCGGCGTTGAAGGCGCGGAGGTTTTCGTCGGTGAGATTGTATTTGTGCGCGGCGCGGTACTCGTCCAGCGTCTCGGCGACCTTGGCCTTCTCGGGGATGGTGACGTTCTTCCAGATCTTGCCGTCGGCGAGCTTCACCTCGGATACTATCGGGCCGTCGGCATAGATGGTGTCGCCCGAATGCAGGAAGAAATCCGGCCGGTGCTTGCGCATCGCCGAGAAGGTGAACATGCCGCCGTCATCGGGATTGATGCCCCAGCCCTGACCGGCGACGTCTCCGCCCCAGACGAAGCTGACGTCGCGGCGGTCGGCCGGCGCGGTGCGGAAGCGGCCGACCACCGGCTTGCCCTCGATGGCACTGTGGGAGAGATCGCGGAAGCGGACGCGGTAAAAGATGTCCTGGCCGCCCGGCAGGCTGTCGATCAGCATTTTTGCGGTGAAGTCGCTCTTGGGGAGCGCCGCGACCGGCGGCAGTGCGCGGGCATCCCTGAATGACTCGGTCGTCGCCACCTCGACCAGCATCTGTGCGGGCCGGTCGGTGCGCGCCCACACCACGCCGCTGTCCACCGTGACGTCGCCCGACTGCACACCGTGAGTGACCATCGACCGGTCCGCGGCGCGCGAGAGATAGGGCATCGCCATCGTGCCGAGCGCACCGGCGCCGGTGGCGAGGAAGCGGCGGCGGGAGAATTTGATGTTCATGGGACGGGTTCGCTGGCTAGCTGTCTTGCGCTGTCATTCCGGAGCGCGCGAAGCGCGAATCCGGAATCTTGAGCATCCCCGGTGCGCAATTGCGCACCTGCGGCTGGTCCTTCGGACCATGCCGGAATGACAGCGGGAGCTATATTGAGACAATGTGACGCAGCGATAACGTTCGCAGGCGTCACGCGTTGCCGGCGGCCCTGAACTGGGCGCCGGCGCGCTGCAGGTTCTGCGGCAGGCTGTATTGCACCGCCTTGCGGTCGGCGACGGCGGCGTGGAACTGATCCAGCGCGATGTTGAAGGCGGTGAGCGCGGCTTCCTCGATCGCGCCGTGATCGAAGCAGCGCAGCGTGTCGCGCAGGATCTCGTCAGCCTCGGTCTGCATCTGGTCGAGCTCTTCGGTCGTCTCGCATCTGCGTGCGGCGGCGATCATGTCGAGCAGCCGTTCGCGCTGATGGTTGTTGTTGTCGCGCTCGTCCTTCTTCAGATAGCCGGCGAACCAGGCGCCGATCGAGCCCATGGCGGACAACGCCATCAGGCTCCACCAGATGTAATCGCTGTATTTGTCGAGGAAGGTCTTTTCCTCGCCGTCGACGAAGGCGGCAGCGCCCGGATGTACCGGGATCACCGCATCCTTGTCGGTGTCGGGCGTCTCGATCTTCGCCGCCAGCGGGAATTCCGTCACCAGTTGCTGGCGCACGGCGAAGAGCTGGCGCGTGAACGCAGCGATGGTGGTTTCGGACACGCCTTTGCGCGCCACCACGTGGTGCGAGAAGCTGATGGTCTTGACCTCGTCATCCGGGCGGGCGGGCGAGCCGCCATAGGTGCCGGCGGGAATCTCGGACGCTTCGTAGACCGGGTGGTTCTGCGCGATCGCATCCGCGGACTCGATCGCGAGGAAGCTGGGCGCGCCGAAATCCTTGGTGGAGGCGGCGATCGCATCCGCCGTGATCTTGCTGTTGACCGGGCCGGCGGCGAGATAGACGTCGGCCTTCTGGGCCTTGATCGCCTCGGCGACCTCGTTGGCCGGGAATTGCACGATCTCGACCTTGGCGGGATCGACGTTGTATTGCTGGAGGATCACCTTGAGCAGATTGACGTTGGCCTGGGTGCGGCCGACCACGCCGACACGATGGCCGGCGAGCTGCGAGATCTTGGTGATCTTCGCGCCCCGCTTCTTGCCTTTGCCCGGTACGGACCACAGCACCACGACGTTCTTGCGCAGGGTCGCGACCGCTTGCGCGTTCTTGGGCACGTCGAGGTCGCCGCGCACGATGGCGAGATCGACCTTGCCTTCCGCAAGCGCATTGGCGCTGGCGGTGGCGCCGTCGGTCTGGATCGGCCGCAGCCGCACCTGGCCCTTGCTCTGCGTGAAGGCCTGCGTCAGCGCCTGCACGACCTTGACGTCGTCGCTGTTGGCGGGACCGACCGCGATCTTCAACGTCACGGGCCGCATGGCGAAGTAGTAGCCGCCGACGAGCGCGCCGATGATGGCAAGCACGAGCGCAAGAGACACGAGCGCGGTCTTCCGCGCCGCGGATCGCGGCGAAGGCGGAGAGGGCGTTTCGGCCAGGTCCAATCCCCCGGTCATCGATCTCCCAAACAGGCGCTTCAGGCTCAGTTTCATCTTGGCCGGCGATTTACGCCCGCAATTGTAGCAAATTTCTTGTGCGGCGGGGTTACATCTCCGTCATGGTTAGCGGATGGCGGAAATCCCCGTATGAACCCGGGCGTCAGCGAGGTGTTAGGGTAAAGTTCCCCTGAAGGACGGAGACATGACCATGGCAGATCGGCTTTCGGCGGAGGCGCGCAAAGAGGCGCTGGGCGGACTACCCGGTTGGAGCGAGGTTCAGGGCCGGGATGCCATCGGCAAAACCTTTATCTTCAAGGATTTCAACGAGGCGTTCGGCTTCATGACCCGCGCTGCGCTGGCCGCCGAGAAGATGGATCACCACCCCGAATGGCGCAACGTCTACAAGACGGTGGAGGTGGTGCTGTCGACCCACGACGCCGGCGGCGTCACGGCGCTCGACGTCGCGCTGGCCAAGACGATGAACGCGATCGCAGGCTGAGACCGGCCGACGTCTTGCAGGGATCGGCCACATCCCCATCTTGTGATCAGCCGGGATCGGCGATCCGCCGCCCGGGGCCGAACGGGGAGTTTGTCGAAGATGGCTGCCGAACACAGCGTCGGTTTCGAGCCGGCCGACCGGCTCGCGGAAGATCGCGAGAGCGTGCGCCGCCGCTTCTGGCGCAAGCTGAAGCGTGTCGCCGCGCAGCTGCCGTTCGCGGAAGACCTGCTTGCTGCTTATTACTGCGCGTTCGACCGGCAAACCCCGCGCCACGTCCAGGCCGCGCTGCTCGGTGCGATCGCCTATTTCATCCTGCCGTTCGATTTCGTCGCCGACGTGATGCCGGTCCTCGGCTTCGCCGACGACGCCGCGGTGCTCGCCACCGCCATCCGCATGGTTTCCGGCCACATCACGAATGAGCATCGCGAAGCCGCGCGCGCTGTGCTGAAGCGCGGGGTGCAGGAAGCGGAAGCGGAGCAGTAGATTTTAGAGGCAAGCCGTAACCATGGCTGTCATTCCCCCGCGAAGGCGGGGAATCCAGTACGCCGCGGCTCCTCGGTTCAATCGCGACTGCCTCTGAGGTACTGGATCGCCCGCCCCAGCGCGCAAGTGCGCACCAGGCGGGCGATGACAGCGAATGTGGGATGAAACTCGCTACTTCTTCCCCGCCTCCGCCCGCGCCTTCTCCGCGTCCCATGCCTGGAATTGCTTGAACAGCTTTTCCCTGTCCACGTCGGAGACGTTTGCGGCCGTGGGACTCTGCTTCAGGAACGCCTCGAATCGTTGCCGCGTCACCGGCTCGACGCCGTGCTTGTCGAGCCATTGCTGCGCCACCGGCAATCTGTTCCAACCCGACAGGGGCGCCGCGAGCGAGACCTCCTTCCATTTGGGATGGAAAGGCGCATTCTGGAGCGCCGGGAATTTCGTGAAGAAAGCGTCCACGAACAGCGCGAGCTTGCGATAGCGTTCGGTATTTGGCGCCCAACTATAGGCCGCGAGCACCGCCGGCACCGCGATGGTGTCCACGCTCTCGCCTTCCTTGATCAGGTTCGGATAGTCCTTGGTCGTCAGCGTCGCCGGCAGATAGTCGCTCTGGAGCGGCTTTGCATAGTCGACCTTGGCAAGATGGAAGCGGCCGTCATTGTTGAAGGTCGAGACCGATTTGTACGGCTTGCCGCCGACCACGATGACGGCGTCGATCTCGCCGGCCTTCAATTTCTCCATCGCGATGCGCTGCTCGACATAGACGAAGTTCGCCTTGATCCCGAGCCGCTCGAACACCGTGAGCGCGGTGACGAAGGTGCCGCCATTGGGCAGGTCGACGCTGACCTTCTTGCCTTCGAGGTCTTTCAATGTCGCGATCGATTTCGGCGCGATCACCTGCATCTCTTCGTTGTACAGCTTTGTCACATAGGTGAACTGCTTCTTGATGTCCTTGGCAAAACCCTTGCGCTCGAGATAGTCGAGCGTGTCGGCCCGCACGATGCCGAGATCGACGCCTTGCAGGAACAGGATGTCGGCAACGCTCTGCACCGAGCCGCGGCCGACGATCGGCAGCACGCGGATCTTGTTGCCGTCGTCGAGCACCGAGGCGAGGTCGGCGCCGAACTGCACATAGGTGCCGCCGATCGTGCCGGTGATCAGCGTGACCGTGTTGGCGTTCAGCGCCTGCTTGGTCGAGGTCGAGCCGAACTGGAAGATGGCCTTCAGGCCGTCCGAGACCTTGGCCGGATCATATTCGGTCTGCTCGGCGCCGCTGGCGGTGGAGGCATAGATCGTCATGATGGCTGCAAGTGCCATTCCAAAAGCGTTACGCATGATGTCCTCTGAAGAGTTCTAGTTCTGAAACCGGACGAGGTGCTGGCGCGCTTCCGCCGATCCGAGTGATGCAGCCCGCTGGTACCAGTCACGAGCGGCGGATGCGTCGGCAATGACACTTCGCGCATCGCTGGTGCCGAGCACCGTGGGATCATAGGTCTGCGCCAGCAGAAGCGCGGCCGTTGCATCTTGCGCATTGGCCGCGCGTTCGAGCAGCAGCCGCGCTGCGGCGATGTCACCGATCCTCAACAGGCTCTTCGCGCGCGTCATCAACCCCGCCAGCGTGTCGGCGTCGAGCGTCCTGACCGGCTCAGGCGGTGCAGGCTGTGCCGCGACGGGCTCCGGTGCTTGCACCGGTCCTTGCGCTTGCAGCGCAACCTGATAGGCGGTCGCTATCGCCTCGCGGCTTGGCGCCAGCGGTGCAGGGAGGTCCCGTAAGTCGGCGCTCGCCAGCGTCGTGTCGGACACGTGGGCCGGATCCTTGAGCGGGGTCTGCGGTGTCGCCGGCGCATTGGCCGACGCCATGGCCATGTCCGGCGCGAGCCCCACCCAGCTACCGGCATTGGCGGTCATGAAGCCGCGAAAGTCGGATTGATACAGGACGGCCAGAATTGCCAGGGTGGACGCTGCCAGAACGGCCGCGAGAACACGCGGCACAATTCTGGAACGCACCTCTACCGGTGTATATTCGCTTGGGTCCGGCGCGCCGAGCGGATCGGACAGGAACAGCGGAATCGGATCGTCCTGCGAAAGATCGGCCCGTGCGGCGCGCGCACGGACAAAGGACGCGGTCGGCGGATGTGATGCGGCTCGATTGAAGTCGAGCGCACTCGACTCCTTCGACGGGCGGTACGCCGTCGTCTCCATGGTGATGCTCCCCATTACTACGCAACGCAGGGGCATTCCCGGCTTCAGTCTTTTTATTATTATTATTGTCCAGAAGTACCCCGCAAACTGGAGCCGGTAAATCGCCGTCTGAATCAGCCCAAAAAACGACGACGATTTGTGCGAATCGGGAGAGATTTGGGTTTGATTGCGGCAAAGCAGGGGAATGCACCGCAATTTTGGCGGGAATGGTTGGCTACACTTTACCTGGCGGCGGCGCACGAAAAAGCCGGCGCTGCTTCAGCAACGCCGGCGATTCGAGCGGTGACGATTGTGTATGTGGCGATGCCTACATCCTCACGGATGCAGGATCACCTTGCCCATGGCCTGACGTCCCGCGAGCACCTTCAGTGCATCCGCTGTCTGCGCCAGCGGGAAGGTGCGGTCGACATGCGATGAGATCTTTCCTTCCGCGGTCCACTTCACGAGCTTCTCGAGATTGGCGCGGTTCTTCTCCGGATTCTGCCGGGTCCAGGCGCCCCAGAACACGCCGCGGATGTCGCAGCCCTTCAAGAGCGCGAGGTTCAGCGGCATCTTCGGAATGTCGCCGGCGGCGAAACCGATCACGAGGAAGCGGCCTTCCCACGCGATCGAGCGCAGCGCCTGCTCGGCATAGGCACCACCAACCGGATCGAAGATGATATCGACGCCCTTGCCGCCCGTGAGTTTTCGCAAGCCTTCCTTCAGATCTTCCTTGGCGTAGTTCAGCGTCAGCTCGGCGCCATGCGCTTTCGCGAATTCGAGCTTCTCGTCCGACGAGGCGCAGGCGATCACCTTCAATCCCATCAGCTTGCCGAGCTCGCAGGCGGCAAGGCCGGTGCCGCCGGCCGCGCCTAACACCGCAAGCGTCTCGCCTGGCTTCGGGCTGGCGCGATCTTCCAGCGCGTGCAGCGCCGTCCCGTAGATGATGATGATGCCGGCCGCGCGGTCGTAGTCGAGATTGTCGGGGATCTTGACGATCGACGCCGCGGGCAGCGCGATCTTCTCGCGCGCGCCGTTGTGGCCGCAGGAAGCGACGACGCGATCGCCGACTTTCAGATCGGTCACGCCGGCGCCGACGCTCTCGATCACGCCCGCGACTTCCGCGGCCGGCGAGAACGGGAATGGCGGCTTGATCTGGTACTTGCCCTGAATCATCAGGATGTCGAAGAAGTTCAGCGCCGCGGCCTTGATCGCGATCACCGCTTCGCCGGGACCGGCCACCGGATCCGGCACCTCAGCCAGCACGAGATCGTCAGGCTGGCAATATTGCGAGCAGAGGATGGCTTTCATGGCGGCACCTTGGGCGTTTCGAGTGGAATTATAGTTTGGCCGTTTCTGCCGGATTTACCTCGACCCGACAATCCGGATTCTTTGCTGGACGCTACGTTCGGCCTATCCTCGTCATGCGAGCGCAGCGAGCAATCCAGACTATTTCCGCCGGACGGATTCCGGATTGCTTCGCTGCGCTCGCAATGACGGAGCAAGAAGAAAAGGGAGGATTCAAACGATGTTTGAAACAGGCCTGCTCAGGGGCAAGCGCATCCTCGTCACCGGCGGTGGCTCCGGCCTTGGCGCGGCGATGGGGCGCCGTTTCCTCGCGCTCGGTGCCGAGCTCGTGATCTGCGGCCGCAAGCCCGACCGGCTGGACGCAACCGCGAACGAGATGCGCGAAGAGACAGGTGGCAAGGTCACCACCATCGCCTGCGACATCCGCGAAGGCGCCGCCGTCGACGGCATGATGGAGCAGATCTGGCGCGAGGCGCCGCTCGACATTCTCGTCAACAACGCCGCTGCGACGTTCATTGCACAGAGCGAGCATCTATCGTTCCGAGCAGCCGATGCGATCCTGGCTCCGACGCTGCATGGCGCGATGTATTGCACGCTCGCCTCCGGCAGGCGCTGGATCGAGGACAAGCATGGCGGCGTCGTGCTCTCGATCCTCTCGACCTCGACCATCACTGGCCGCGCCTTCACCGTGCCCGCGGCGATGGCGAAATCGGCGCTGCTGGCGATGACCAGAAGTCTCGCGGTGGAATGGGGGCCGAAGGGCATCCGCACCGTCGCCATCGCCCCGGGTCCGTTCCCGACCGCGGGCGCGTCGGGGCAGCTCCGCCCCGAAGGCCGTGACGAAGGCTGGACCGCGCGCAATCCGCTTGGCCGGACCGGAGAGCACAGCGAGCTTGCCGATCTCGCCAGCTTCCTGGTCTCGGACCGCGCCGGCTACATCAACTGCGAGATGGTGGTGATCGACGGTGGCGCGCATCTGCGCAGTTCCGGCGCCGAGGATTTATTGCGTTGGACCGAGACGCAATGGGCCGACCAGCGCGCCGCGCGATCCAAAGCTTAGGGCGCCGCTGATACCGCTAACTGCCTTCCCAAATTGGACTTTCCCGGCTATCCCTGCCGGGGGACAAAGCGCGGCCGGGCCATCTTCCAGTCACAATATTGAGGGAACCACTCCAGCATGTGGCGGGTGCTATCTTTAGCTTTGATGATCGGCATGATGACGTGCGGGATCGCTGATCTTGCGCGGGCGCAGACGGCGCAACCGGCGCCGAAGGCCGCACCGAAGTCGGCGGCTCCGCCGGCCAATGCGGCTGCGAAGAGTGCGGCAAAGCCCGAGAGCAAGCCTGCGGCCCCGCCCGCGGCGGTTGCGGGGGGCGCGGAGCCGACCCTGATCGGCCAGTTCGGCACCTGGGGCGCTTATTCGGCCACGCCCAACGGCAAGAAGGTCTGCTTCGCGCTGGCAAAACCCTCGTCGTCGAAGACCAATCCGCCGAATCGGCCGCGCGATCCCGCTTATGCCTTCGTCTCGACCCGTCCGGCCGAGAAGGTGAACAACGAAGTCTCGGTCATGATCGGCTACGCGCTGAAGCCGGGCTCGGAATCGTCGGTCGAGGTCGGCGGCGCCGCCTTCGCCATGTATACGCAGGGCGACGGCCTCTGGATCAAGAACGCGGCCGAGGAGGAGCGGATGGTCGAAGCCATGCGCAAATCCGCCGAGCTGGTCGTCAAGGGTGTCTCGGCCAAGGGCACCGAGACGACCGACACGTTCTCGCTGAAAGGCCTCGCCCAGGCGCTGGACAAGATCGCCCAGGATTGCCGGCGGTAAGCCTCTCGGCTTAGTCCTTTAAGGCTAAGCGACAGCCACGGTCGCAATCGGCTGTTCCGGTTGCTATATAGGGCCGGTTCCAAGTTTTTCCGTCTTTCCGGGATGGTCCGAACGACCAGACCCGGAATCTCGAGGTTCCGGGTTCGACGCTTCGCGCCGCCCCGGAACGACCACCTAGTCAGGTCCATTCAATGCAACCGACGACGACCGAGCCGCATAACGCAATACTGGTGGAGAAGACGCCACTCGAGACCTATGTGCCGCCGGCGAGGCCCTCGCTGATCGGTCTGTCGCGTACCGAGCTTGCCGATCGCCTCGGCGAGATCGGCGTCGCGCCGGCGCAGCGCAAGATGCGCGTGCAGCAGCTCTGGCACTGGCTCTATTTCCGCGGCGCCCAGAGTTTCGACGATATGACTTCGATCTCGAAGGGCATTCGCGCCGAGCTCGCACAGCATTTTACGGTCGACCGGCCCGAAGTCGTGGCCGAGCAGATCTCCAACGACGGCACCCGCAAATGGCTGCTGCGTCTGCCGAGCGGCGACAATGTCGAGCGCGCCCATGAAGTCGAGTGCGTCTACATTCCCGAGACCGATCGCGGCACTCTCTGCGTCTCCTCGCAGGTCGGCTGCACGCTGAATTGCTCCTTCTGCCACACCGGCACGCAGCGCCTGGTGCGCAATCTCACCGCCGGCGAGATCGTCGGACAGATCATGGTGGCGCGGGATCGATTGAACGATTGGGCCGATCGCGAGGACGGCACGCGCCGCGTCACCAACATCGTGATGATGGGGATGGGCGAGCCGCTCTACAATTTCGACGCGGTGCGCGACGCTCTCTTGATCGTCGGCGACAATGAAGGCATCGGCATCTCCCGCCGCCGCATCACGCTGTCGACCTCGGGCGTGGTGCCGAACATCGTGCGCGCCGGCGAGGAGATCGGCGTCATGCTCGCGATCTCCCTGCACGCGGTGCGCGACGAGCTGCGCAACGAGCTGGTGCCGCTCAACCGCAAATATCCGATCAAGGAGCTGCTGCAGGCCTGTCGCGACTATCCCGGCGCCTCGAACGCGCGCCGCATCACCTTCGAATATGTGATGCTCAAGGGCGTCAACGATTCGCTCGACGATGCAAAATTGCTGGT
Organism: Bradyrhizobium sp. 25ACV; assembly: GCF_054863005.1. Lineage (NCBI taxonomy): Bacteria > Pseudomonadati > Pseudomonadota > Alphaproteobacteria > Hyphomicrobiales > Nitrobacteraceae > Bradyrhizobium > Bradyrhizobium sp. 25ACV. The sequence goes on along the minus strand of NZ_JAVAYO010000005.1, from coordinate 131,395 downwards.
GAAGCTGCTCAAGGGCATTCACGCCAAGATCAATCTGATCCCGTTCAATCCCTGGCCCGGCACGGCCTATGAATGTTCGGACTGGGACCAGATCGAAAAATTCTCCGAGTACATCTTTAACGCCGGCTATTCCTCGCCGGTGCGCACGCCGCGCGGCCGCGACATCCTCGCCGCCTGCGGCCAGCTCAAGTCGGAGACCGAGAAGCTCAGCGCCAGGGAACGCCAGGCGCTGCGCGCCATGGCGATGACGGATTGAGGATGGCAACGTCCCCAATGCTCGTCATGGCCGGGCTTGACCCGGCCATCCACGTCGAGCGGCGAGCACGAAAGTCGTGGATGCCCGGGTCAAGCCCGGCCATGACGGTCGTGAGCGTCGCGATGCCGTTGATCGGCAACCTGCTGATCCCATGTCCCTGATCGGCCGCCTCATCGTCATCTTCATCGGCTTCCTCGCCGCCTGCTTCGTCGGCGGCATGATCGTGGTCGTCGCGCTGCTGTTTCCGGAGTTCGCCGATCTCGGCGCCGGCCCCGTCGATCAAGGCGCGATCGACATCCTGCTCGGCTTCGGCTTCATCTTCATCTCCGGCTTTGCGCTGGTGCCGGCGGCAGTGATCGTTGCGATCACCGAAGCCCTCTACATCCGCAGCGCGCTCGCTTATGCCGTTGGCGGCGGCCTCGTCGGGCTTGCCTGCTATCTCGGCCTCGTTCCCTTTCACTCCGACACGTTTCAGTTCGAAGGCATCGTACGGCGCCATCTGGAGATCATGACCGGCGCCGGCATCGTCGCCGGCATCGTCTATTGGCTGATCGCCGGCCGCAATGCCGGCGCCTGGCGCATCCCGCCACCGGCGCGGAAACCGCCGCCGCCGTTGCCATCGAATTCGAGGCCGGACGCGCGGTAGGTTGCATCGTCATTCCGGGTCTGGCTCTGCGAGCCGCCCCGGAATGACTCTGGCAAGGGTTTCCATCCCCTCTCCACTCCGCTAAACCGCGCGCCATGAACCGGACTGGACTCTTCATCGCCCTGGCGCTGTGGCTCGTGATCGGCGTTGTTTTCGGCCTCTATCCCGAGCTCGATCTCAAGCTCGCGTCGCTGTTCTTCGACCCCCAAACCAAAACCTTTCCGCTCAAGCTGAACGACTGGGCGGGCTTTGCGCGTGACGCCGCGATGTGGGTCGCCTGGGCCTTCGTGCTGCCCTCGCTCGTGGCGCTCGTGGTCAAGATGATCCGGCCCGACCGTCCCTTGATGGTGTCGGGACGCGCGATCGTATTTCTGCTGGTCACGATCATCATGTCGGCCGGCATCCTCACCAACCTCACCTTCAAGACCTATTGGGGCCGCCCGCGCCCGGTGGTGGTGACGCAGTTCGCCGGCGACCAGCAGTTCGTGGCGTGGTGGGATCCGCGCGGCGATTGCGTGCGCAACTGCTCGTTCTTCTCGGGCGAGGGCGCGACCGCGTTCTGGACGCTGGCGCCGGCCGCGCTGGCGCCGCCGGCATGGCGCCCGCTCGCTTATGCCGGCGCGGTGGTGTTCGGCGCCGTCACCAGCGGGCTGCGCATGGCCTTTGGCGGACATTTCTTCACCGATGTGGCGATCGCCGGCCTCGTCAGTTTTGTCGTGATCTGGTTTGCCTACGCGCTGATCTACCGCTGGCCACGGACCCGGTTCTCGGACGAGGCGGTCGATGCCGCCCTGACCCGGCTGAACATGCCCGCCTACCGGCTCCGCCGGCGCCTGTTCGGCGGCAAGACCGGTCCCGAACCCTCGGTTTGAGCCATTAAATGGGTGCCGAGCCCCGCGAAATTTGATATTCGCGCGGTCAACCCGTCCATGACATCAGCCCCTTGAGACCCGATTGGAAGCGCCATGACCACGATCCTGAAGAGCCTGCCCAAGGGTGAGAAAGTCGGCATCGCTTTTTCGGGCGGCCTCGACACCTCTGCGGCGCTGCTCTGGATGAAGCAGAAGGGCGCGCGCTGCTACGCCTACACCGCCAATCTCGGCCAGCCCGACGAGGCCGACTACAACGAGATCCCGCGCAAGGCGATGGAGTTCGGTGCCGAGAAGGCCCGGCTCGTCGATTGCCGCACGCAGCTGGTCCATGAAGGTATCGCCGCGATCCAGTCGGGCGCCTTCCATATCTCGACCGGCGGCATCACCTATTTCAATACCACCCCGCTCGGCCGCGCCGTCACCGGCACGATGCTGGTCGCGGCGATGAAGGAAGACGGCGTCAACATCTGGGGCGACGGCTCGACCTTCAAGGGCAACGACATCGAGCGCTTCTATCGTTACGGCCTGCTCACCAATCCCGGCCTGAAGATCTACAAGCCCTGGCTCGACCAGCAGTTCATCGACGAACTCGGCGGCCGCGCCGAGATGTCGGCGTTCATGACCGCGCAGGGCTTTGCCTACAAGATGAGCGCCGAGAAGGCGTATTCGACCGACAGCAATCTGCTCGGCGCCACGCACGAAGCCAAGGACCTCGAGAGCCTCGACAGCGGCATCAAGATCGTCAACCCGATCATGGGCGTGCCGTTCTGGCGCGACGACTGCGCCGTCAAGGCCGAGAAAGTCGTGGTTCGTTTCGAGGAAGGCCAGCCAGTCGCGCTCAACGGCCAGACCTTCGCCGATCCCGTCGCGCTGTTCCTGGAAGCCAACGTCATCGGCGGCCGCCACGGCCTCGGCATGAGCGACCAGATCGAGAACCGCATCATCGAGGCCAAGAGCCGCGGCATCTATGAAGCGCCGGGCATGGCGCTGCTGCACATCGCCTATGAGCGCCTCGTCACCGGCATCCACAACGAGGACACCATCGAGCAGTACCGCATCAGCGGCATGCGCCTGGGTCGTCTGCTCTATCAGGGCCGCTGGTTCGACTCGCAGGCCCTGATGCTGCGCGAGACCGCGCAGCGATGGGTCGCGCGCGCCGTCACCGGCGAGGTGACGCTGGAGCTGCGCCGCGGCAACGATTATTCGATCCTCAACACCGAGAGCCCGAACCTCACCTATGCGCCTGAAAGGCTCAGCATGGAGAAGGTCGAGGATGCCGCGTTCTCGCCGGCCGACCGCATCGGCCAGCTGACCATGCGCAACCTCGACATCGCCGACACCCGGACCAAGCTGAAGCTCTACAGCGACACCGGCCTTTTGTCGGGCAGCGAAGGCTCGCAGATCTTCCGGCTCGAGAGCGACAAGGGTTGAGGCCTTTTGCCGCCCGATCGGGCGATGCGCGACATAATGACGGTGTCATCCTCGGCCGTTAGGCTCCCCGCTTCCCCCTGAATGGGCATCGCGGAGCATCGAACATGGTCAAGGGATCGGCCCTCGCCTCTCTCATCGTCTTGTTTTGGACAACGTCACTGTCGGCACAGACGATCTATCCGATCGATCGTGCCGAGATCCTGGCCGGGGCCCAATTCGACTTCAAGGTGGAATTCCCCGGGCCGGTCGATCCCGCCAGCTTGAAGGTCACGGTGAACGGCGCGGATTATGCGACCGCGTTCGGCCGTTCGGCGACCTTCATTGAGCGCGAGGACGGCAAGGAGCAGTCGGCGCTGATCCTGCGCGACGTCACGCTGACCACGCCGGGCAGCGTTGCCGTGGATGTGAGCGACGGCACGCACCAGCGCAGCGTCACATGGACGGTCTACGACACGGGTCCGCGCAAGGCGAAGAACGTCATCCTGTTCATCGGCGACGGCATGTCGCCGGCGCATCGGGTCGCGGCCCGAATCCTGTCCAAGGGGATTACGGAGGCCAAGAGCCGCGGCAAGCTCGCCATCGACGACATGCCTCATATGGCACTGGTGGCGACCGCGGGCTCGGACTCGATCATCACGGACTCCGCGAACTCGGCCAGCGCCTATGCGACCGGGCACAAGAGTGCCGTCAACGCTCTCGGCGTCTATGCGGACCGCACCGCGAGCCCGTTCGACGATCCCCGGGTCGAGACCATCACGAGCCTCGCCAGGAGGCGGCTCGGCATGGCGATCGGCATCGTCACCAATACCGAGATCGAAGACGCGACGCCGGCGGCGATGGTCGCGCACACGCGCCGGCGCGCGGCCTATGACGAGATCGTCGAGCAGTTGTTCGCGGCCAAGCCGGATGTGCTGATGGGCGGCGGCAGCGCGAATTTCCTGCCGAAATCTGCCGCAGGCTCCAAGCGCAAGGACGAGACCGACTACATCGCGAAGTTTCGTGACGCAGGCTATCAGGTGGCGACGACCGCGAGCCAGCTCAGTGCTTCTGCCGCAAAGCCGGAGACCAGCAAGTTGCTCGGCCTGTTCGCCACCGGCAACATGGACGGCGCGCTTGACCGCAAATTCCTCAAAGGTGGCGGCGTGAAGAAGTTTCCCGAGCAGCCTGACCTGACCGAGCAGGTGCAGGCAGCGCTGAACATCCTGGCGAAGAACGAGGCCGGTTTCTTCCTGATGGTCGAGTCCGGAATGATCGACAAATACGCGCATTTGCTCGACATGGAGCGCGCCGTCTTCGACACGATCATGCTCGACAACGCGGTGCGCCAGACCCGTGAATGGGCGCGTGCGCGTGGCGAGGACACCCTCATCCTGGTGTTGGCGGACCACAATCATCCTAACAGTCTCGTCGGCACGGTGAATGACGACATGGGCACCGCGCCCAACGTGTCGCTGCGCGAGCGCGTCGGCGTCTACGACCAGGCCGGGTTTCCGAATTATCCGGCGCCGGATGCGGAGGGTTATCCGGCCCGCATCGACGTGAGCCGGCGGCTTGCCATCTTCTCGGCCAGCCTGCCGGACCATTACGAGACGTTCCGCCCGAAGCTCGACAATCCCAACGAGCCGACCGTGAAGGGTGCGGAGAACGGGACGTTCAAGGCCAACGACAGATACAAGGATGTTCCGGGCGTCGTGCTGCGCCCGGGCAATCTGCCGGCGATGATCGGCGCCAGTGTGCATTCGGGTGAGGATGTCATCCTCACGGCGACGGGGCCGGGCAGCGATCATGTGCGCGGCTCGATGGACAATACCGAAGTCTTTCGCGTCATGGTCGACGCGTTGGGGCTGGCCGCTCGGCAGTAGCGGCGATGCTGTCCAAACAAAAATGGCCGGGATTGCTCCCGGCCATTTGCATTTGGGTTTCGCCTCAGCGCGGCGGCGCGGTGCCGGGCGGGGGTGGCGGCAGCGAAGCCTGACCGCCGTTGAGCAGCGGCGTGATGTTGCGGATGGTCACGCGCCGGTTGATCAGGCTCGGACCCTGCGACTGCTCCTTCAGATACTGCTCGCCATAGCCCTGCGACGTCAGGTTCTCCGCGGGCACGTTGAATTGCTGCGTCAGCAATTCGGCCGCGGACTGCGCACGACGGTCCGACAATGACAGATTGTCGACCTCGTTGCCGACCGCGTCGGTGTGTCCCTCGATCAGGAACACCGCGCGCGGGTTCTGCTGAATCGCCTGGTTGAGGCCGTCGGCGATCACCTGCAGCCGGGCCGCCTGGTCCGGCGGGATGGTCCACGATCCCGTCTCGAAGTTGATCGTGTTGACGTCGATGCTCGGCATCTGCATGCGAACATTGGGGCTGTAGCGGATCTCGTCGAGCGAGTAACGCCGATCGATCCGCTGCACCGGCGGTGCCACCATGGTCTGGTAGATCACGTCCGGCGACGCTTCCTGGGCGTCGACGATGTAGCGATCATAGGGAATGTTCACGACCGGCGGCGGCACGTCGACATAGAAGCCGCCGACTGCCCGCGGATCGCGGTAGGTGTTGTCGATGATGACGAGCTCACCCCCGCGGGGGTCCCTGCGGATTCGCCGCCGCAGCGAACCGTCCGCACCGACCACGGTGATGATCTCGCTGCCGTCGGGACGGACCACGACGGTGCGGGTTTCACCACCGACGGTGTCGGTGCGGATGTCACGGGCGCCATAGCGGAAGCGATAGAGGTCGTTGCCGCGGACGTAAGCCTGCCCGCCCGGATCGCGGATGATGATGCGGTCCGGCTCGGTGTAGACGGTGCGGCCGCCTTCGACGACCTCGCGTCGTTGGCTGTGCATGTCGGCAATGGTGGCGCCGATCACGGCGCCGGCCACCACGCCTGCACCGATCGCGAGCGGGGTCAGGTCGCGCTGCTGCGGGCGCGGCGGAGGCGGCAAGGGCGCGGCGATCGTCGGCGCGGCCCGGAAGGCGGGCGCGACCGTCGGCGGCCTGTATTGTGCCCTGTCGGGCGGCGGCGCGGCGGCCGGTGTGCCAGGGACGACGGTCGGCGCAGCAGCGCCGGCGGGCGGCGCTGGCGGCCGTGGCGGGGCACCAGCCTTCGGGCCGGCAGGCGGGGTCCCGGCCGCGGGCGGCGTTGCACCCTGCTGACCAGGGGTTGGCGTCGCGGTCGGGGCCGGAGCCGCGCCGGGGGCCGGCGTCGCCGCACCCGGACGTCCGGGCGGTGGCGTCGGCGTGCTGCCGGGAGCCGGCGTGGCCGTCGGAGCGGGCGCGGCACCGGGACCCGGCGATCCTGCAGCCGGAGGCGTGCCGGGACGTGCGCCGGGCGGCGGTGCGCCGGGGCGGCCCGCCGGCGGTGCGCCAGGCGTGCTGCCCGGAGCCGGCGTTGCGGTCGGCGCGGGTGTCGCAGTCGGGGCAGGTGTGGCGGTCGGAGCAGGCGCTCCCGGTCGCGCCGTCGGCGCTGCGGGCGCGGGAGAAGGCGTCGCCGTGGGCGCCGGGGCAGGGCGGCCCGGAGGCGTTGCGGCTGGCGGGGGCGCTGGCGGCGTCGGAGCCGGACGTGCTGCGGGGGGCGGCGGCGTCGGTGCGTGCTGCGGAGCTGCAGCAGGCGGCGGTGCCGGCGGCGTGGGAGCCGGGCGTGCCGCAGGCGGCGGAGGTGTCGGGGCGTGCTGCTGCGGCGCCGCGGCCGGAGGCGGCGACGGCTGCTTCGGTGCGGCAGGCGGCGGGGGTGGCGGCGGCGGGGCCGGACGCGCCGCAGGGGGCGGCGGAGGCGGCGCGGCGGGACGCGGCGGTGCGGCGGCCGGCGGTGGCGCTGCGGGCGGGTGGGGCGGTGCAGCGGCGGGCGGCGGAGCGGCCGGGCGCGCGGGCCCAGCAGGCGGCGCAGCCGCGGGTCCCTTCGGCGGCTGCTTCGGTTTTCCGTCAGGGCCCGTGTCTTGAGGTTGCGCCTGTGCGACCACGAGCGGCGGCGCACTTTGCGCTTGCGATGCGGAGCTTGCGAATTGCATCGCGGTCAGAGCCGTCGTCGCGAGCAGCACGAAACGAAGATTGGTCATGGTGGTGAACTTCCCCGGAAGGTTCTTTGACGAAGTGTTGGGATGAACAGCTACGCGTTAGGCCGGATTGTGGCGGGCGATGCGGTCGCGGCCCGATTTATTTCTGCACGGAAATCACGTCACTCCTGCAACGTTCATTGCGCATTCAGACGCTGGTTGCAATTGCCCCACATGTGATCGGCCGCTTCATGCGCGATCCCGCGGAGGAATTGCATCCGTCGCAGGATTCGGCGTCAGCGGCCCGTTCGGCCCGCGCGATGGAATCTCTTCAGGCATGCGGCCCGGCAATTCGTCGGGCCGCGGTGGCGAGCCGGGTTCGCGCACCGGCGGCGTGATTTCAGGCTGCGGATTGCCCGGCGGAATGCCGGGCGGCGGTTCGGCTGGAGTCCCCGGTGTTGCCGGTGGAATCTCGGGCGGTTCGATCGGCATCGGCATCATCGGGAGCAGTTGTCCGGAGAAGGACAACGATGATGTTGCGCCGATGTTCCCTCATCGCGTCGCGCTGGATCTGCCTTATTCCGGCGCGTGGCACACGGCCTCGATGTTGTGGCCATCAGGGTCGAGCACGAAGGCGCCGTAGTAGTTCGCATGGTAATGCGGGCGGATGCCGGGCGGGCCGTTGTCGCGGCCGCCGGCCGCGATGGCCGCCTTGTAGAACGCGTCGACGGTGGCGCGGTCCTTGGCCGCGATCGCGACATGCACCGGCTTGTTCATGGCGCCTTCGCCGCCGATCCAGAAATCCGGCTTGCCGTTGGCGCCGAAGCCGGCGGCGGCAGCGTGGCCGGTCTGCTCCGCCGTGACCTCCATGATCAGGCCGTAGCCGAGCGGAGCCAGCGCCCTGGCGTAGAACGCTTTGGCGCGCTCATAGTCGGAAACGGAGAAACCCAGATGGTCGATCATCGCAACCTCCTTCGTCCTTGTCAGCGTGAGAGGAACGTATTGCTTCGTGTCTTGCGCATGATCGCGAACCCACGCGCGACCATGTCGGCAATACAATCCTGCTGCCATTCGTTTTGTGACAGATGCTCGATGACGACCGCGCGCGGCCATAGCGAGGGCGGCGCATCGCGGAAGAAGCCGATCAGCACGCGGTCCTCAAAACCCTCGACGTCGATCTTCAGCGAATCGACTTGGCGGACGCCGGCCTCGTCGAGAATGCGTGTCAGCCGCAGCGACGGCACCTTGATCGCCTCGGCGCTCGCCGTGCCGGTGACGACGTGCGTGGCGCCAAGATTGCCGCCGCCGCTCTCGATCATCAGCTCGCCGTCGCTGTCGCCGGCGGCAGCCTGCACCAGGCGCACTTGCGCCGTCTTCGACGCGCCATGGTTGAACGAGAGCCGCGCGAACGTCAGCGGATGTGGCTCGATCGCGACCACCTTGCCTGTGGTGCCGACCTGCTGCGCCATCACGAGCGCAAACGTGCCGACATTGGCGCCGACGTCAACGAAGGTGCCGCCCGCCGGGGTATGCTGGCGCAGGAAGTCGAGCTCGTCGAGATTATAATCGGGATTGAACAGTGCGCCGCGCTCGGTCGCGCTGCCCTGGTGATAGAAGCGGAACGATGCGCCCTGATATTGCACGTCGACCGGGCCGCCGCGCAGCAGATTGATCAGCCGCGACATCCAGGGCCGGAACGCGCCGCGCTTCAACCCCGATTGCTGTGCGAGGCGAATGATCGCAGCCTGCGCCGCATTGGGCGCAAACGCGCCGAACGGCGCGGACGAAGGGGCGTTGTCGGTCGTCAAGCAGGCGATCCTCGTTGCAAGCGGCGCATGCATAGCCGGTTTTGCGCGGGACTCCAACGCTCGATGCGAGCCACAATCTCGGTGTCGTCCCCGCGAAGGCGGGGACCCATAACCCCAGGGGGGAGTCTGATGCGAGATGCCCACTCCGAGTCGTCGCCAAACTCCCTCCCTGTGGGTATGGGTCCCGGATCTGCACGCAGCTCTAGGCAACGCTTCGCGTTACCTAGAGCTGCGCTTGTCCGGACGACGGAAAGAGCGTGCGTTATGTAGCTTTCCTCATGCCGCCTTCTTCGGCGCCTTGCGCTGCCGCAGAAATCGCCCGAGCAGCCTGCGCTTGCCCTTGCGCGGGATCAGCTCGATGTCGCTGACGAGCTTGGCGCCGCCCTTGCGGCGCTCCAGCACGATCTTGCGGCTGTGGAAGGCTTCCAGTTCGGCACGATGCGCGACGCTGACGATGGTCGCTTTCGGCAGCTCGTCGGTGACCGTCTTCATCATCTTGTCCTGGCTCTTCTCGTCGAGCGCCGAGGTCGCCTCATCCAGCACGACGATGTCGGGGTTGTGCAGCAACAGCCGCGCGAACGCGAGGCGCTGCTTCTCGCCGCCTGACAGCGTCTGGTCCCACGGGCCCTCTTCCTCGATCTTCTCCTTGAGATGATCGAGCCCGACCTTGTGCAGGGCTTCGCCGATCTCCTCGACGGTCCAGTGGTCGGCGGCACCGGGATAGGCGACCGCGCGGCGCAGCGACCCCGAGGGCACGTAAGGTCGCTGCGGCAGCATGAACAGGCGCCGGTCGGCATGGAAATTCACGCTGCCGCCGCCCCAGGGCCAGAGGCCTGCGATCGCGCGCACCAGCGTGCTCTTGCCGGTGCCGGATTCGCCGGCGACCAGCAGCCGTTCGCCGGGTTCGATCACCACCTCGGTCTCGCCGACCACGGCCGTGCCGTCGTCGAGCGTGACCGAGAGATCCTTCATCTCCAGCATGGCGTCGTTGCGGGTCTCGCCGCGCTTGATGCGGCCGAGGCCATCGCCTTGCTCGGCGCGTTCGAGGCCGTCGAGCGACATCATCAACGAGGCGATGCGGCGCGCGCAGGCATTCCAGTCGGCGAGCCGCGGATAATTGTCGACCAGCCAGCCGAACGCGCTCTGCACGATGGTGAAGGCGGAGGCCGCCTGCATCACCTGTCCCAGCGTCATGCTGCCGTCGAGGAATTTTGGCGCGCAAAGCAAAAGGGGCACGACGGGCGCAACCAGGCTCGATCCCTGAGACACCAGCGTGGTGCGCATGTGTTGGCCGGCGAGCCGCGCCCATTGCCTGAGCACGCTCGTGAAATTGCGGTCGATGCCGTCGCGCTCTTCCTCCTCGCCGCCGAGCAGCGCGATGCTCTCGCCGTTCTCGCGCACGCGCGTGAGTGTATAGCGGAAATCGGCCTCGGCCTGGTTCTTGTTCTCGGAGACCTGGACGAACTGACGGCCGATCACCAGGATCGAGCCGGACGCGATCGCGGCGTAGAGCATCGCGGCGATCACGAGAAAGCCGGGAATGGTGATGGTCGACCCGCCGAGGGTGACAGTGAGCGCGCCGCCGATGGTCCAGAGCACGACGATGAAGGTCGCGGCCGACAGCAGCGCCGAGGTGACGCCCGCGAGGAAATCGACCGGCGAATCGGTCGCGATGCGCAGATCCTCAGCAATCCGGTATTCCGGATTCTCGTGGTCGCCGCGGACGAGGTTGAGCTGGTAATAGCGCCCGTTCTTGAGCCACCGCGTCAGCACGCTCGCAGTCAACCAGGCCCGCCAGCGCCGCTGGATGCCCATGCGCGCGAACACCTGGATGACGCCGAGCACGATGCTGCCGATCGCAAGCGGGAAGAACAATGCGGTGAGATGGAAGACGGTGGTCGCATCGCGTTTCTCGATCGCGTCGAAGATCGCCCGGTTCCAGACATTGATGCCGTACTGGAAGCCGACGGTCAGGACGATCAGCGCGCCGAGGCCGAGCGAGAACGGCCAGGCGAGGCGATCGCCGTTGCGTCCCCAGAAGCCGCGCGCGCTGATCCAGAACCGCGTCAGCAGATAATCCTTGCGGGCCTGCTCCGCTTCCTCGGGCGTTAGCTCCGGGTCAGGCTCGAGCAATTCCGGCGGTGGCGCGGCGACCTCCTCGCCATTCTCGCCCTTGATCCCGACGATGGGCGGTTTGGGGCCCTGTTCGCGCTTGGCGGCCGGCTTTTGCATGAGCGGACAACGCGAAAGAAATCAACCGGTTCCCTCGGGTTCCGCATGGCACCTCATTCGGCGGCGCCGTCGCGGACGCGCCGGATCCGGGCCGCCCGGTGGAGAACGCGCGACAATTCCTCGATCGAATAGGGCTTCTGCACCAGCTCGAAACCGGTCACGCCCTCTTGCGACAGGGCCTGGCTGTAGCCCGTGGTCAGCACGACCGGCACGTCGATGCCGCGGTCGCGGATCGCCTGCGCCAGATCGAGCCCGGTCATCCCAGGCATCACCACGTCCGTGAACACGACGTCGAAGCGATCCGCGTCCATGACGAGCTCGGCGAGCGCATCGGTGGCGTTGTCGACCAGCGTGATGCTGTAGCCGAGCTCGGTGAGGCCGTCGGCGGCAAAATTGGCCAGCTCGATATTGTCCTCGACCAGCAGCACCGACATGCCGCTGCCGGCCACCGCCGGCGCCGTGTTCGGCGCCTGCCGCTGCGGCAGCAGGTCCGTCGGCACGCGCGGCAGATAGAGCGAGAAGGTGCTGCCGTGCCCGACCTCGCTCGTCACCGTCACCTCGCCGCCGGATTGCCGGGCGAAGCCGAACACCTGGGACAGGCCGAGGCCGGTGCCATGGCCGACCTGCTTGGTGGTGAAGAACGGCTCGAAGATGCGCTCCAGTCGGGCGGCCGGAATGCCGATGCCGGTGTCGCTGACGGTCACGCTGATGAAGCCACGGTTTCCCAGGCTCTGGCTTCCCAAGCTCTGGCTTCCCAAGTTCTGGATTCCCAAGTTCTGGCTTTCCAAGCTCTGGCTGCCCGAGGCGTGGGCCAGCGTGTCGGGAACGGTCGCCGCGGCCTCGACCGTGAAAACGATCCTGCCCTTGCCCTGCATGGCATCGCGCGCGTTGGTCGCCATGTTGATCAGCGCCGTCTCGAACTGGCCGGCATCGGCATGGACGAGGCAGGGCTCGGTGGGCAGGCGCATGGTGATCTCGATGGCCGGCCCCAGCAGCGGCGCCAGCATGTCGTGCAGCGCCTGCATCCGTTCGCCGACGTCGAACACCTCCGGCTTCAGGGTCTGACGCCGCGCAAAGGCGAGCAGCTGCGAGGTCAGCTTGGCCGCGCGCGCCACCGCGTCCGCAATGGCCGTGATGTAGCGCTGCCGCCGCTCCTCCGTCAGCTGCGGTCGGTTCAACAGGTCGACCGAGGCGCGGATCACCGTCAGCAGATTGTTGAAATCATGCGCGACGCCGCCGGTGAGCTGTCCGAGCGCCTCCAGGCGCTGGCTGTGCTTGAGCGCCTCCTCGGCCTCACGCCGCTTGGCGGCTTCGGCCTGAAGGTGCTGGGTGCGCCGCAACGCCAGCGCCAACAGCAGAAAAAGAAGTGCGGTGGCGGGAATGCCGAACACCAGATGCTGGCCCATGGTGGCGAGCCAGCGCGCGCGGATCGCCGAGGTCTCGAGCCCGGCGCTGACATAGATCGGATATTCGGCGACGCGCCGGTAGCCGATGCGGCGCTCGATCCCGTCCGAAGGCCAGGCGACCGTGATGAGGCCGTGCTCGGGGTGGGCCGCGATTTCCCGGCCGACCGGTCCGGTCGGATCGAGCCGAAGGTCGCGGTCGAGCCGCGGGAAATGCGCCAGCAGCACGCCGTCCGTGCGTCCCATCGTGAAGAAGCTGCCGGCATCGGAACCGATCCGCGCATAAAAACTCTCGAAATATTCGGGCAGGACGGAGGCCTGGATCACCCCGATGAAGCTGCCGTCGTCGGAGTCGCGGCGGCGGCTCACTCCGAAGAAGCGCGCGCCCTGATAGGGCGGACGGGGCGTCAGGGCCGTGCCGATGAAGCTGCCGATGGTCTGGTCGACATGAGCGTAGAAATAGTCGCGGTCTGCAAAGCGGAGCTCCGGCGGCGGCGAGGCGAGGCTGTTGACCAGCGCTTTTCCGTCCGCGTCGAAGATCCAGGCCGATTTGAGCTGCGGCAGCGAATCGGTCAGCCGCCTCAGGCGGCGGTGTAGCGCCGGCTCGCGCGCGCGGATGACGTCGTCGGGAAGGCCGCGCACCACCTCGTTGAGCTCGGCCAGGCTGCGATCGATGGTCTCGAACACCTTGAGCGCGTGCTCATGCACGACGTCGAGCGTGCGCTCGATCTCCCGGTCGGCGATGTCCCTGGTCGAGGTGTAGGAGATCGCGGAGGTGATGATGAACAGCGCAACCGGCAGCGCCAGGGATGCCGCCATCATCCACTGCAACAGCCTCAGCGAATTGCGTTGCGCCCTCTGCACAGTCGCTCCGTCCCTGACGGGAGCTTAACTGAATCTCGCGCGGGGAAGGAAGCAACTTGTGCCGGAACCGCTGGTTGTGCGCGGGGAACTTGCGCGCACAGCGGGTCGGAGAAAATTCTACTCGAATTGATCGCGATCTCGGAATGTCCCGGCCGGACTGGCCGGGACAGGAAGCATGAACCGCGCCTTTAGATCTGGCGCTCGACCATCTTGAGCTTGAGCTCGGCGATGGCTTCCGCCGGGTTCAGTCCCTTCGGGCAGGCCTTGGCGCAATTCATGATGGTGTGGCAGCGGTAGAGGCGGAACGGATCCTCGAGATTGTCGAGCCGCTCGCCGGTCGCCTCGTCGCGCGAATCGGACACCCAGCGGTTGGCCTGGAGCAGCGCGGCGGGGCCGAGATAACGTTCGCTGTTCCACCAATAGCTCGGGCACGAGGTCGAGCAGCAGGCGCACAGGATGCACTCGTAGAGGCCGTCGAGCTTCTCGCGATCCTCGTGGGTCTGGCGCCATTCCTTCTGCGGCGTCGGCGAGGTGGTCTTCAGCCACGGCTCGACCGAGGCGTACTGTGCGTAGAAATTGGTGAGGTCGGGGACGAGGTCCTTCACGACCGGCTGGTGCGGCAGCGGATTGATCTTCACCGCGCCGTCCTTCACGTCGTGCATCGAGCGGGTGCAAGCGAGCGTGTTCTGGCCGTCGATGTTCATGGCGCAGGAGCCGCAGACGCCTTCGCGGCAGGAGCGGCGGAAGGTCAGCGACGGGTCGATGTGGTTCTTGATCCAGATCAGGCCGTCCAGCACCATCGGGCCGCAATCGTTGGTGTCGACGTAATAGGTGTCGACGCTCGGATTCTTGCCGTCGTCCGGGTTCCAGCGGTAGACGCGAAACTCGCGGGTCTCGGTCGCGCCCGCGGGCTTCGGCCAGGTCTTGCCGCCGGTAATCTTGGAGTTCTTCGGAAGTGCGAATTCAACCATAAGTCCTGCCTCTGGTTTCTTCCGTCATGCGCGGGCTTGACCCGCGCATCCATCTTTAAAGGATGGATTGCCGGGTCGAGCCCGGCAATGACAGCAATGATCAGTACACACGCGCTTTCGGCGGGATGTACTGCACGTCGTTGGTCATGGTGTAGTCGTGAACCGGGCGGTACTCGATCTTGACCTTGCCGGCATCGTCCAGCCAGGCCAGCGTGTGCTTCATCCAGTTCTTGTCGTCGCGCTCGGAGAAGTCCTCGCGCGCATGCGCGCCGCGGCTCTCGGTGCGGTTGGCGGCCGAGTTCATCGTCACCACCGCTTGCGAGATCAGATTGTCGAACTCGAGCGTCTCGACGAGGTCCGAATTCCACACCAGCGAGCGATCGGACACGGCGATGTCGGTGATGCCGCTGTGGACCTTCTCGATCAAATTCTGACCTTCGCTCAGGACTTCGCCGGTGCGGAACACCGCGCAATTGCTCTGCATCACGTGCTGCATGCCTTCGCGCAGTTTTGCGGTCGGCGTGCCGCCGGAGGCGTAGCGGTAATGGTCGAGGCGGCCGAGCGCGAGCTCGGACGAGTTCGCCGGCAGCTCCGGCTGCTTGGCATTGGGCGTCAGCTTCTCGGCGAGGCGGAGCGCTGCGGCGCGGCCGAACACGACGAGGTCGATCAGCGAGTTGGAGCCGAGGCGGTTGGCGCCGTGCACGGAGACGCAGGCGGCTTCGCCGATCGCCATCAGGCCGGGGATGATGGCGTTGTCGTCGCCGTCCTTCTTGGTCAGGACTTCGCCGTGATAGTTGGTGGGGATGCCGCCCATGTTGTAGTGCACGGTCGGCACGATCGGGATCGGCTCGCGCGTCACATCGACATTGGCGAAGATCTTTGCGGATTCGGAGATGCCCGGCAGCCGCTCGGCCAGCACCGCGGGATCGAGATGGTCCAGATGCAGGAAGATGTGGTCCTTCTTCTTGCCGACGCCGCGTCCCTCGCGGATCTCGATGGTCATCGCGCGCGAGACGACGTCGCGCGAGGCGAGGTCCTTGGCCGACGGCGCGTAGCGCTCCATGAAGCGCTCGCCTTCGGAGTTGACGAGATAGCCGCCTTCGCCGCGCGCGCCCTCGGTGACGAGACAGCCCGAGCCGTAGATGCCGGTCGGGTGGAACTGCACGAACTCCATGTCCTGCATCGGCAGGCCGGCGCGCAGCACCATGCCGCCGCCGTCACCGGTGCAGGTGTGGGCCGAGGTGCAGGAGGCATAGGCGCGGCCGTAGCCGCCCGTCGCCAAAATCACGGTCTGGGCGCGGAAGCGGTGCAGCGTGCCGTCGTCGAGCTTGAGCGCGATGACGCCGCGGCAGGTGCCCTGGTCGTCCATGATCAGGTCGATGGCGAAGAACTCGATGAAGAACTCGGCCGCGTGGCGCAGCGACTGGCCGTACATCGTGTGCAGCATGGCGTGACCGGTGCGGTCGGCGGCGGCGCAGGTGCGCTGCGCCTGGCCCTTGCCGTAGTCCATGGTCATGCCGCCGAACGGACGCTGATAGATCTTGCCGTCCTCGGTGCGCGAGAACGGCACGCCCCAATGCTCGAGCTCGTAGACCGCCTCGGGCGCGTTGCGCACCATGTATTCGATCGCGTCCTGGTCGCCGAGCCAGTCCGACCCCTTCACGGTGTCGTACATGTGCCAGCGCCAGTCGTCCTTGTGCATGTTGCCGAGCGAGGCGGAGATGCCGCCCTGCGCCGCCACCGTGTGCGAGCGGGTCGGAAACACCTTGGTGATGCAGGCAGTGCGCAGGCCCGCTTCGCCGCAGCCGACCACGGCGCGCAGACCCGCGCCGCCGGCGCCGACCACGACGACGTCATAGGTGTGGTCTTCGATCGGATAGGCTTTGCCGTTGGTGGCGGGAGCGCCGTTGCCCGTGCCATTCGTTGTCGTGGCCATGGGTTACACTCCGGAGGACAGTTTCAGGATCGCGTAGGTCGAGGCGAGCGCCACGGCGACCGAGAAGAAATTGTTGAGCATGACCGAGACGAGCTTCAGCTTCTCGTTATGGACGTAGTCCTCGATCACCACCTGCATGCCGATCTTCATGTGCCAGGCGCTGGCGAAGATGAAGAGGAGCAGGATCACCGCGACGGGAATGGAGCTCAGGGTCTGCGCAGCGTAGACCTGGTTGCGGCCGAGCAGCATCACGATGATCACCAGCGCCGGGATCATCAGCAGCGTCATGGCGACGCCGGTGATGCGCTGACGCCAGAAATCGGACGTGCCGGAATGCGCGGCGCCGAGATTGCGGACGCGGCCGAGCGGGGTTCGCAGGCTGCGCTTCGGCGTTTCGGATGCGCTCATCGTCCACCTCCGTTCGCATAGGCGATGATCCAGATCAGCACCGTCAGCGCGATGCCGCCGATCAGGGCGCCCCAGGTCAGCGCTTCCCGCTCATTGGCCTTGAAGCCGTAGCCGAGGTCCCACACGAAATGCCGGATGCCGCTGAGCATATGGTGCATCAGCGCCCAGGTGTAGCCGAACACGATCAGCCGCCCGATGATGCTGCCGGCGAAGGCCTGGACGTGCGCGTAAGCGGCAGGGCCGGAAGCCGCGGCAACCAGCCACCAGACCAGCAGCAGGGTTCCGAAATAGAGGGCAATCCCGGTGGCGCGGTGGATGATGGACAGAGCCATCGTCAGCGTCCAGCGGTACACTTGCATGTGCGGCGAGAGGGGTCGTTCGATCCGTGCGGTCATGGGCTTTGATGTTTTATAGCGGCCCAGCAGGGGGCGCGCGGGGATCGGAAAGGTCGGCTCTATTTACGGAGTCGATTTGGCCTGTGCAATCTCCAAATTGCCATAAATCGAATCGTGGTTCAGCTCTAGAGCCTTGATGAAGCAAGGCCAATCAGGGGCTTGGTATACCAGAGCGTCGGTCCGCCAGCGAAATTAAGAATGTTAGTTCATTACTTCGTGGCGTGCGCAGGGCGCATTGAAATCACTATTGGAACGCCTCTAACCCATTGCCCGCCGCTTGCCGCTCGCACCAATCGGTCCGTGTCGGCCCTAGCCGCCCGCCAGGGCCAAGGCGACTCGGCGCGCCGCACGCTAGGCTCAGCTTCGCCGGGACCGCGGATATGCGCAGCCCGCATTCCACCCCAGCCGGGACGTCCGGTGCGTCGACCGTACAACCCAGATGGCCTAAAGCTGGAACCGCAGCCGCCTTCGAATCGTCGTCTCGGAGAAGTTGCGACCAGTCGCCGGGGCAGGTCAGGGGTGATTGCAGGACTTGATATCAAGGACATCGTCGAGCTCGCGCTGCTGCTGATCGCAACCGGCGCGCTTTCGGGATTTTTGGCCGGGGTGTTCGGCATCGGCGGCGGCGCGATTCTCGTGCCGGTGTTCTACGAATGCTTTCGCATCGCCGGCGTGCCGCTGGAGGTACGGATGCCGCTCTGCATCGGCACCTCGCTCGCGGTGATCATCCCGACCTCGATCCGTTCGTTCCAGGCGCATTACAAGCGCGGCGCCGTCGACATGGCCATCCTCAGGGTCTGGTGGTTGCCGATCGTGATCGGCGTGGTCGCCGGCAGCGTCATCGCGCGCTATGCGCCGGAGCGGCTGTTCAAGATCGTGTTCGTCTGCGTCGCCTATTCCGCGGCGGCGCGCCTCATCTTCGCGCGCGAAGGCTGGAAGTTCGGCGACGACCTGCCGAAGGGCCCGCTGATGCGCGCTTACGGCTTCTGTGTCGGCATCCTCTCGACGCTGATGGGCATCGGCGGCGGGCTGTTCTCGAACCTGCTGATGACGTTCTACGGCCGTCCGATCCATCAGGCGGTCGCGACGTCATCGGCACTCGCGGTGCTGATCTCGATCCCCGGCGCGTTCGGCTACATCTATGCGGGCTGGCCGGCGGCGGCCACATATCCGGCCGTCGCAGCCCTGCAAATCCCGTTCGCGCTCGGCTACGTCTCGCTGATCGGCGCCGTGCTGGTGATGCCGATGAGCCTCGTCACCGCGCCGCTAGGCGTGAGAGCCGCGCATGCGATGTCGAAGCGGACGCTGGAGGTCGCGTTCGGGTGTTATCTGTTCATTGTCGGCAGCCGGTTTGTGATGAGTCTGGTCGGCGGGCTGTAGCCGCTGCGTCCACCGTCATTCGAGCGCAGCGTCGTAGGGCGGGTTAGCGAAGCGTAACCCACCGCTTCTGCCGCCGTGGAACGCAAAGAGGTGGGTTACGCCTTCGGCTAACCCACCCTACGGCTTCATCCGCAAGGACGGCGAACGCCAGCCCTATTTCTTCGCGTAGATATCCTTGTACGCATCCCGCAAGATGTTCTTCTGCACCTTGCCCATGGTGTTGCGCGGCAGCTCGTCGACGACGAAGACGCGCTTGGGCATCTTGAACTTTGCGATCCGTCCGTCGAGCGCGTTCAGCACGGTGGCTTCGGTGACATCGGCACCCTTGTTGCAGACCAGAACCGCCGTGACGCCCTCGCCGAAATCGGCATGCGGCACGCCGATCACGGCGGATTCGATCACGCCGGGCATGGCGTCGATCTCGCTCTCGATCTCTTTGGGATAGACGTTGAAGCCGCCGGAGATCACGAGATCCTTGCCGCGGCCGAGGATGTGAACGTAGCCCTTGCCGTCGATCTTGCCGAGGTCGCCGGTGATGAAGAAGCCGTCGGGCCGGAATTCCGACTTGGTCTTTTCCGGCATGCGCCAATAGCCCTTGAACACGTTCGGTCCCTTGACCTCGATCATGCCGATTTCTTCGCGCGGCAGCTCTTTGCCCGTCTCGGGCTCGGTCACGCGCACGGAGACGCCGGGCAAGGGAAAGCCGACTGCGCCGGGCACGCGCTCGCCGTCATAGGGGTTCGACGTGTTCATGTTGGTCTCGGTCATGCCGTAGCGCTCGAGCACCGCGTGCCCCGTGCGCGCCGACCATTCGCGATGGGTCTCCGCCAGCAGCGGCGCCGAGCCCGAGATGAACAGCCGCATATGCTTGGTCGTCTCCTTCGACAGCGCAGGGTTCTGGAGCAAGCGCGTGTAGAAGGTCGGCACGCCCATCAGCACCGTGGCGCGCGCCATCAGCTTGATCATCAAATCCGGATCGAGCTTCGGCAGGAAGATCATCGAGGCACGTGCGAACAGCGTCACGTTGGTCGCCACGAACAAGCCGTGGGTGTGATAGATCGGCAGCGCGTGGATCAGCACGTCCTTGTCGGTGAAGCGCCAGTAGCCGACGAGCGAGAGCGAGTTCGATGCCAGATTATCATGCGTCAGCATCGCGCCCTTGGAGCGGCCTGTGGTGCCCGAGGTGTAGAGGATGGCCGCGAGATCGTCGTTCGCCCGCGCGACAGTCGTGAATTCTGGGCTGGCCTTGTCGGCGGCTTCCGTCAGCGAGCCCTTGCCGTCAGCTCCGAGCGTCTCGACCTTGGCTTTCACCTTGGCGCCGATCGGGGCGAGGCCTTCGGCCTTGGAGGGATCGCAGACCACCAGCGACGGCTCGGCATCGCCGATGAAGTAGTCGAGTTCGTTGAGCGTATAGGCGGTGTTGAGCGGCAGATAGACCGCGCCGGCCCTGACAGTGCCGAGATACAGCACGATATTGGCGACGGATTTCTCGACCTGCACCGCGACGCGGTCGCCCGGCTTCACGCCTCGCGCGACCAGCACATTCGCCATCTGTCCGGCCCGCGCGATCAGCTCGCCATAGCTGATATGGCCACCGTCATGCGTCTCGATCGCGAGGCGCTTCGGATCGTCCAGGCCGTCGAACAGGCGGGAGAACAGGTTGGCGTTGGCAGCTGGGTTCATGCAACATTCCTCGCCGGTGAAGGCCGGTCAAACCGAGGGCTGGATTAGCAAAAACCGCCCCGATGAAGCAACGGAGACAGTTTGCATGACAAAAGCTGGGAAACGCGTGGCCTGGGTCACGGGCGGCGGCAGCGGGATCGGAGAGGCCGGCGCCGAGGCGCTGGCGGCCGACGGCTGGACGGTGGTGGTCTCGGGCCGACGCAAGGACGCCCTGGATACCGTGGTTGCCAAGATCACCAAGGCGGGCGGGGCGGCCGAGGCCATCGCGCTGGACGTCTCCAGCGCTGCGGAAGCCCAGAAAGCCGCCGATCAGATCGTCGCCAGGCACGGCCGCATCGACCTCCTGGTCAACAATGCCGGCATCAATGTTCCCAAGCGCAGCTGGAAGGACATGGAACTGGAGGGCTGGGACACACTGGTCCAGGTCAATCTCAACGGCGTGCTCTATTGCATGCGCGCGGTGCTGCCGACGATGCGCAAGCAGCAGGACGGCGCGATCATCAACGTCTCGTCCTGGGCTGGCCGCCACGTCTCGAAGATGCCGGGCCCGGCCTACACCACGACCAAGCATGCGGTGCTGGCGCTGACCCATTCCTTCAATATGGACGAATGCGTCAACGGCCTGCGCGCCTGCTGCCTGATGCCGGGCGAGGTGGCGACGCCGATCTTGAAATTGCGCCCGGTGGTGCCGAGCGAGGACGAGCAGGCCAGGATGCTGCAATCGGAAGATCTCGGCCGCACCATCGCCTTCATCGCGAGCATGCCGGCCAGGGTCTGCATCAACGAGGTGCTGATCAGCCCGACGCATAATCGCGGATTCATCCAGACGCCGAACAACAGGGATTGAGGTGGATAGCGCGCGCCGCACACTCGGTGTCGTCCCCGCGAACGCGGGGATCCATAACCACAGACAGAAATTGTGGGGCGCGACAGGTCACTCCGAGTCTTCGTCAAACCACTCCCTGTGGCTATGGGTCCCGGATCTGCGCTTCGCTTGTCCGGGACGACGGCGGGGTGTGCCGTGTGCGCGCCCACCACACGAACATCCCGCCGCATAGTTTCACGCATCACAAAGAATTTTTCTCCGAAACCGCAACCCGAATCCTCCCGTAGTTCGGTCCAACGACGGCGCTGCTGCTTCACGCCAACAGGTCGCAGCCGCCGTTGTTGCCCCAACTCAAGACCGGCCATCGCCGGTTACAATTCAATCGGGAGACTTTCCATGTCGAAGCGCATTGCCTATCTCGCCGCCGCCGCCTTCAGCGCCCTGGCCATCACCGCGACTGTGGTCGCGCCTGTCCGCGCCGAGGAGAAGACTGTCATGGTCGGCGGCGCCGCGATGTTCCCGTCCAAGAACATCGTCCAGAATGCCGTCAACTCGAAGGACCACACCACGCTGGTCGCGGCGGTGAAGGCGGCCGGCCTGGTGCCGACGCTGGAAGGCAAGGGCCCATTCACGGTGTTCGCGCCGACCAACGCCGCCTTCGGCAAGCTGCCGGCCGGCACCGTCGACAATCTGGTCAAGCCCGAGAACAAGGCGACGCTGACCAAGATTCTCACCTACCATGTCGTGCCCGGCAAGCTCGAGGCCTCCGACCTCACCGAGGGCAAGAAGCTGAAGACCGCCGAAGGCGAGGAACTGACGGTCAAGAAGATGGACGGCAAGACCTGGATCGTCGATGCCAAGGGCGGCACCTCGATGGTCACGATCTCCAACGTCAACCAGTCCAACGGCGTGATCCATGTGGTCGACACCGTGCTGATGCCGGCGACGTAACACCGCGCGATCCTGTTTCATCCCCGAACAGGATGCGACGAAACGGCGAGCCGAGGGCACCCGGCTCGCTTTATTGTGACCGCCATAGCGCGACGCTATCGATTCGATGGCGGACAGGGCGTAACGAAAGCGGGCACATCGGCGTATAATCGGTGTCACACGACATTCAGGACGGAACCACCATGTCGAGCCTCACAGTCACCGACGAGCAGGTCAGCGCCGCCCCGGCCAAAGTGATCCAGCCCGCCTGGGTCCGCGTCATGCACTGGGTCAATGCGCTGGCCATGATCCTGATGATCCTGTCCGGCTGGCAGATCTACAACGCCTCGCCGCTGTTCGGCTTCAGTTTTCCGCGCGAGTACACGCTCGGCGGATGGCTCGGCGGCGGCCTGCTCTGGCACTTTGCTGCGATGTGGCTGTTGATGATCAACGGCCTCGCCTATCTCGTCACGGGCTTCGCCACTGGCCGTTTCCGCAAGAAACTGTTTCCAATCACCCCGTCAGGCGTGCTCCACGACGTCAGGGCAGCGCTGACCTTCAAGCTCGGGCATGACGACCTCACCGTCTACAATTACGTGCAGCGCCTGCTCTATGCCGGCATCATCGTGGTCGGCGTGCTGATCGTGCTCACGGGCTTAGGGATGTGGAAGCCCGTGCAACTCTATTATCTCGTCGCGCTGTTCGGCGACTACCCGACCGCGCGCTACATCCATTTCTTCTGCATGGCCGCGATCTGCGCGTTCCTCGTCGTTCACGTCCTGCTCGCGCTGCTCGTGCCGAAGAGCCTGCGCGCCATGATCATCGGCCGCTGAGGAGGAGAGCATGGCGAAACGTTCATTCTTGATCCCCGGCGTCGACAAGCGGCTCTTGATCAAGGACTCCATCAAGACCATGCCCGACGTCACCCGCCGCCGCTTCATCGCGGGCGGCGCGAGCCTGGGCGCGCTGACGCTGCTCACCGGCTGCGATGTGATCGACTCGTCCTCGGCCGAGGAGATGCTGAAGCAGGTGTCGAAATTCAACGACGCGGTGCAGGCCTTCATCTTCAATCCCGACGCGCTGGCGCCGACCTTCCCCGAAAGCGCGATCACAAAGCCGTTCCCGTTCAATGCCTATTACGATCTCGACGACGCGCCCGACGTCGCTGGCGCCGACTGGAAGCTCGAGGTCCGCGGCCTCGTCGACAACAAGAAGTCGTGGACGCTGGACGAGCTCTACAAACTGCCGCAGGTGACGCAAATCACCCGCCATATCTGCGTCGAGGGTTGGAGCGCGATCGGCAGCTGGACCGGCACGCCCTTGCGCGATTTCCTCAAGCTGATCGGCGCCGACACGCGCGCGAAATACGTCTGGTTCCAGTGCGCCGACAAGGACGGCTACAATTCGCCGCTCGACATGCGCAGCGCGCTGCATCCACAGACCCAGATGACGTTCAAATACGCGAATGAAATCTTGCCGCGCGCCTATGGTTTTCCCATGAAGATCCGCGTGCCGACAAAGCTCGGCTTCAAGAACCCGAAATACGTGGTCTCGATGGAAGTCACCAACGACTACAAGGGCGGCTATTGGGAAGACCAGGGGTATAATTCGTTTAGCGGGAGCTGAGAGGGCGAATAGCGAATGGGGAATAGCGAATGGGAAGCGATGAAGCCTATCCGGTCTCAATTCGCTATTCGCTATTCACCATTCGCCCTTCTGGCCACCTTCCGCTGGCACAGCGCCGCCACCGCCCCCAGCGCCAGCAGCGCTGCCGACACATTCAGCGCGTAGCTCAAGCTCCCCAGCGCGTCCGTGATCGCGCCGACCACGATCGGCCCCAGCGTCTGGCCGACGCCGAACGAGATCGTCATCGCGGCGATCGCGGTCGGCCACATCGCCGGCGGATAATTGAAGCGCACGAAGGCGGTGGTCGAGCCGACCACGGCGAAGAAGGCGACGCCGAACACCACGGCCGAGACCGCGAGCCACGCCGGCGAATGCCCGAGCATCGGCAGGGCCGCGCCGAGCGCGTTGGTGCCGAGGATGATGGCGGTGGCCAATCCGCCGCGATCGAGCGCCAACACGCCGCGCCAGGCCCAGGGTGTGACGAAGGCGGACAGGCCGATCAGGCCCCAGAACGCGGCCTGCGCTGCGGCCCCGCCGCCGCCGTCGCGCACATAGGCGATCATGAAGGTCATGTAGGCGATGTAGCCCGCGCCGAACAGGAAGTAGCCGGCGAGGTAGATCAGCACAGGACGAATCGCGAAGGCGGCGTGGCTGCCTTCCGAGAAACGCGCGCCGCTTTCGATGCGGATCAGGAACAGCGGCACGGTCATCGCGGCCGAGAGCAGTGTCAGCGCCCACCACACCATCCACCACGAGCCCGGCCCGAAATATTGCAGCGTGAACGGAGCGATCAGCCCCGAGGACAGAATGCCGATGCCGGGCCCGGCATAGAACAGGCTGAGCAGGAAATTGGCCCGCTCCGGGCGCGACTGGGCGATGGTCGCAGCCAGCGCGCCGCCGGCGACGAAGCCGGCCGCGGCCCCGAGACCGAGTACGAGGCGCGCCAGGCTCAGCGCGACGAAATTCCCCGTCAGCGCGCAAGTGGCGAGCGCAGCGACGCAGGCCAGGGTTCCGCCGCGGATCGCGGCCGCCCAGCCGACGCGCTGGATCAGGCGCGACGCCACCAGCGCGCCCACGAGATAGCCGACGGCATTGATGGTGTTCATGAATCCGGCGGCCGAATAGGACCAGCCGAGGTCCTCCCGCATGTCGGGCAGCACCAGCGCATAGGCAAAGCGGCCGATGCCGAGCCCGACGGTGGCCGCCAGCGACAGGGTCAGGATCAGCCGCGCGGGGTGCGCGTCGGGCGGGGGGCGGCGGTCTTTAGTAAAGCAGTCTTGGGCGTGCAAGGGGTACTCCGGCCGCCGCACTGTGGCAGGCCCCGCCCGCCTTGCACAGCCGCGCCGCGGCAATGGTGTCTTGCCAAGCGCGCAACGCCGCTCTAGCACTCCGGCCGAATTCGATCTCAGAGGAAACGACCATGGCGACCCACAAACTGCTGCTGCTTCCCGGCGACGGTATCGGCCCCGAGGTGATGGGCGAGGTGAAGCGGCTGATCGACTGGCTCAATTCGGCCGGGATCGCCAAGTTCGAGACGGACACCGGCCTCGTCGGCGGCTCCGCCTATGACGCGCACAAGGTGTCGATCTCCGAAGGCGACATGGCCAAGGCGCTTGCGGCCGACGCCATCATCTTCGGCGCGGTCGGCGGTCCCAAATGGGATGCCGTTCCTTACGAGGTGCGCCCTGAAGCCGGCTTGCTGCGCCTGCGCAAGGATCTGGCTCTGTTCGCCAACCTGCGTCCCGCCGTGTGCTACCCGGCGCTGGCCGATGCCTCCAGCCTGAAGCGCGAGGCCGTCGAAGGCCTCGACATCATGATCGTGCGCGAGCTCACCGGCGGCGTCTATTTCGGCGAGCCCAAGACCATCACCGACCTCGGCAACGGCCAGAAGCGCGCCGTCGATACCCAGGTCTACGACACCTATGAGATCGAGCGCATCGGCCGCGTCGCCTTCGAGCTTGCCAGGAAGCGCAAGAACAAGGTGACGTCGATGGAGAAGCGCAACGTCATGAAGTCGGGCGTGCTCTGGAACGAGGTCATGACGGCGGTCCACAAGCGCGAATATCCTGATGTCACGCTCGAGCATCAGCTCGCCGATTCCGGTGGCATGATGCTGGTGAAGGCGCCGAAGCAGTTCGACGTCATCGTCACCGACAATCTGTTCGGCGACATGCTGTCCGACATAGCGGCGATGCTGACGGGCTCGCTCGGCATGCTGCCCTCGGCCTCGCTCGGCGAGGTCGACGTCAAGAGCAAGAAGCGCAAGGCGCTGTACGAGCCGGTGCACGGCTCGGCGCCTGATATCGCAGGCCAGGGCCTCGCCAATCCGATCGCGATGATCTCGTCGTTCGGCATGGCGCTGCGCTACTCCTTCGACATGGGCGCGCTCGCCGACAAGGTCGACGCCGCGATCGCCGCCGTGCTCGCCAGCGGCCTGCGCACCGCCGACATCAAGTCGGAGGGCACCACGGCCGCCTCGACCACGCAGATGGGCGAAGCGATCCTGAAGGAATTGCAGAAGCTGCACGCGTAAGCGGCAAGCACCGCCATCGTAATGGAATCGTAGGGTAGCCATGTGGACTGCGCGGAAGCGCAGACCGCTTGGCGTAACCCACCTCTTCTGTCTCCGCGGAAACCAAAGTGGTGGGTTACGCCGTGCTAACTGCGCTTCGCGCAGTCGCAGGGCTAACCCACCCTACGGCCCGCTCTCGGAGCACCTCATGGACACCTCGCCCCGCCCCAAGATCGCGGAAACCATCATCCATGACACGGTGCGCCAGCGCGAGGCGCAGATCGGGCGGCGCTGCGAGGTCCTTTCCAACACCCGCATCGAATATGCCTCGCTCGGCGACTACTCCTATCTCGGCGAGAATTGCGAGGTCGCCGACGCCGCCATCGGAAAGTTCACGGCCATCGCCAACTCGGTGCGGATCGGTGCGCCCAATCATCCGATGGGCCGGCCGTCGCAGCATCGCTTCACCTATTGCCCGGAATATTACGAGGCGGGCGTGACGCGCGACCGCGACTTTTTCGCGGACCGCCGCGGCGACCGGGTCATTGTCGGCAATGATGTCTGGATCGGGCACGCCGCCATCCTGCTGCCCGGCGTGAACGTCGGCGACGGCGCGGTGATTGCGGCAGGCGCGGTGGTCAGCCGCGATGTCGAGCCCTACACGATCGTCGGAGGCGTTCCAGCGCGCCCGATCCGCAAGCGCTTTCCTGATTCCGTCGCGGACAGCCTGCGCCGCATCGCCTGGTGGGATTGGCCGGACGAGCTCATCTTCGAGCGCCTCGCCGATTTCCGCTCCGAAGCGATCGAGGAGTTTTGCAGGCGCTATGATCCGGTGTTTGCGGAATCGTAGGGTGGGCAAAGCGAAGCGTGCCCACGCATCTTTTGCTATTGAGAGACAGCGTGGGCACGGCGCTTTCAGGGCCTTTGCCCACCCTACGGCACCTCGCAAAAACAAAAATGGCCGGGCGCGAGCCCGGCCATTTTGATTCGGTCGATAACTCCGCTCAGTACAGCGGGAAATTCTGCGGGTAGCCGCCGACGTCCTGCGGCGGCGACAGCGGCTGGCGGTCGATCGGGCGGTTGAGATTCTCGCGGGCGAAGGACGGATAGCCAACCGCCGGCGGGAAGGCGTAGTCGGAGAACTTGCGGTCGCCCGGATTGACCTCGGTGCCGCCGTCGAGCCAGGAGCGCTTGCTCACGTAGATGCGGGTGCGGCCCTGCTGGTAGACGGCGTTGGGGCCGCTCGGGCCGTAATAGTGCCGGCCACGCTCGTCATAGCGCTTGGTCTTGGTGTCGGCCGAGGCCGGCGTCGCCACAATGGCAGAGGACATGGCAATCACGGCGCCCGCTGCAAGCAAGGTCGCCAATTTGGCAGAGAATTTCGAGCTCATCACGTCCCCTTCAGGCGGCAGGCCGCCAGTCGATTTCACCCCATACTAGCCCGGCCGGGGGGAGTGCAACTAGGTCTATTGGGTCACACCGGCTCGGAATAATCGTGCCCGCTGGCAAAAGTTGCATCAATACCAGCCACTTGGGCTTGATGCCGGTCAAAGCGCCCCGCGCAATTGCGCGTTGGCGGCGCCCAGCAGCCAGTCCGGCGAGCCCACGAGGTCGCAAGCACGGCGCTTCAGCTCGGCACGGGCGAACAATTCCGCCAGCTTCGGCTCGTTGCCGGAAGTCAGCAGCGTCAGCCGGTTCAGCGTGCAGGCGATCGCCGCACGCCGGGCGGGCAGGGTATCACCCTGGCAGGAGAAGCCGGAGATCTGCAAGGCCGGCTCCTCATTGCGCTTGAGGTAGCCCAGACAAGCCGTCGCTCCCCTGTCCGTGCCGATCGGCCGGAACAGCGCGACGGGGCCGAATTTCGTCTCGATCAGGCCGGCTTGCTCGAGCGGGGTGGCCGCCCCGAGACCCATCTGGATGGCGAGGTCCATCGCTACAGGACGGGCCACGTCGAATTCGCCGCCTTCCCGATAGATTTCGAGCTCTGCCAGCGGCTGGTCCGCCGCGCCTGCCCACCGCATCACGTCTTTGCGGCCCCCTTCGGGATGCCGAAGGATGGTGTAAGAGGCTGTTTTTTCTGATGAATCGATCCGGCTCAGGGCGAAGGCCGGGTGCGATCGGTCAGCCGTGCTCCAGCCCGGCTTGTCTGCGGGATCATCGCCGCGCAGCTCGGGCAGCTGGCCCAGCGCAGCGAGGGCGAGGATGGCAAACAGCGCGAGCGCCCCCACATAGGCGACCAGATGCGCCAGCGTGCCGACGACCTCGTCGGCGATAGCCAAGAGCGTCAGCTGGATCTGGGTAGGGCTAACGGCCGTGCTGGCCTCAGGCGACTGCATCCACGGCCTTCAGGCATGGTCCAACGTTGTCTTGAGGCCGGTTCTCGCATAGAAGCGCTGCTCTTCCTGTTTAAGCGTCAGCTTCGGGAACGGGCTTTTTCATCGGAGAGTGAACGATGGGTTACAAAGTCGCAGTCGTCGGCGCGACCGGCAATGTCGGACGGGAAATGCTCAACATTCTCGACGAGCGCAAATTTCCCGCGGACGAGGTCGTGGCGCTGGCGTCACGCCGCAGCGTCGGCGTCGAGGTCTCCTATGGCGACCGCACCCTGAAGTGCAAGGCGCTCGAGCATTACGACTTCTCCGACGTCGACATCTGCCTGATGTCGGCCGGCGGTGAGGTGTCGAAGGAATGGTCGCCGAAGATCGGCGCCGCCGGCGCGGTCGTGATCGACAACTCGTCGGCCTGGCGCATGGACCCGGACGTGCCGCTGATCGTGCCGGAGGTGAACGCAGGCGCGACGGAAGGCTTCAAGAAGAAGAACATCATCGCCAACCCGAACTGCTCGACGGCGCAGCTCGTGGTCGCGCTCAAGCCCTTGCACGAGAAGGCGACCATCAAGCGCGTCGTGGTCTCGACCTATCAATCGGTGTCGGGCGCCGGCAAGGACGGGATGGACGAGCTGTTCTCGCAGACCAAGGCCGTCTACACCAATGACGAGCTGGTCGCGAAGAAATTCCCCAAGCGCATCGCCTTCAACGTCATCCCCCACATCGACGTCTTCATGGAGGACGGCTACACCAAGGAAGAGTGGAAGATGATGGCGGAGACCAAGAAGATTCTTGATCCCAAGATCAAGCTCTCCGCCACCTGCGTGCGCGTGCCCGTGTTCGTCGGCCACTCCGAGGCCGTCAACATCGAGTTCGAGAATCCGATCAGTGCGGATGAAGCGCGCGACATCCTGCGCAAGGCGCCCGGCTGCCTCGTCATCGACAAGCAGGAGCCCGGCGGATACGCGACGCCCTACGAAGCGGCCGGCGAGGACGCGACTTACATCAGCCGCATCCGCGAGGACGCGACGGTGGAGAACGGCCTCGTGCTGTGGTGCGTGTCCGACAATCTGCGCAAGGGCGCCGCGCTCAACGCGATCCAGATCGCGGAAGTGCTGATCAACCGCAAGCTGATCAGCGCGAAGAAGAAGGCGGCCTGAAAGCAGGCGAGTGGTGAGTAGCGAATGGCGAATAGAGATTTCTATGCGCAACTCGCCATTCGCTACTCACCATTCGCCCTCTTGAATTCCTTCGCAACCTTGTCGAGCACGAACAGCGATCCCTCCGCGACGCCGAAATAGGCACCGTGGGTCTGCATCTGGCCGCTGTCGACCGCCTTCTGCACGAACGGGAACGTCATCAGGTTTTCCAGGCTGCGGAACACCGCGGCCTTCTCGATGCGCTCGACGAATTGCGCCATGCTCTCATGGTCGCGTTGCTCGACCACTTCCCCCGGCTTGATGAACATCTGCATCCATTTGCCGATGAAGTCGCCGGGCGTGAGCGGCTCGATCTTGTCGACGAAGGCGCGGATGCCGCCGCATTGGGCGTGGCCGAGCACCACGATGTGCTTCACCTTCAGCACCGTCACCGCATATTCCAGCGCCGCCGAGACGCCATGTGCGTTGCCGTCGGGCTGATACACTGGCACCAGATTGGCGATGTTGCGGACCACGAACAATTCGCCCGGGCCGACGTCGAAGATCACCTCGGGCGAGACGCGGCTGTCGCAGCAGCCGATCACCATCACTTCCGGCGACTGCCCCTTCACCGACAGGTCGCGGTAGCGGGTCTGCTCGGTCGGCAGCCGCTGGGTGGCGAAGGCCCTGTAGCCTTCCAGCAAATGCTCTGGGAATGCGGTCATGGCCTATGCCTAAACATATACCGCCGGGGCGAACAAGCCTTTCGATTAGGCAGGCCAGATGTTATCGCCTGTGGCTGTTTGCTCGAGCATGATGCTGGCCGGAGGCCGCCGCACAGTTTTCCGGATCATGCTCTACCACCGCCTGAGGAAACCGAAGGGAACGCTTGCATGACCCGCCCGCGCCGCAGCCATCTGTTCATGCCCGGCTCCAACCCTCGCGCGCTGGAAAAGGCGCGCAATCTCGCCGCCGACGGCCTGATCCTCGATCTGGAAGATTCCGTCGCTCCCGACGCCAAGGCGGTGGCGCGCGATGGAATCGCGGCGGCCATCGCGGCAAAGGGGTTCGGCAAGCGCGAGATCCTGATCCGGACCAACGGTCTCGACACGCCCTGGTGGGCCGATGATCTCGCCATGGCCGCCAAGGCCTCGCCCGACGGCATCCTGGTTCCAAAAGTTTCAAGTGTCGAAGATCTCGATACGATCGGCCTCCGACTTACCGAGCTTGGCGCGGCGCCGACGGTGAAGGTCTGGGCCATGATCGAGACCGCGCGCGCCGTGCTGCACGCGGAGGAGCTGGCCGAGGCCGGGCGCGATCAATCGCGGCGTCTCTCCGGTTTCGTGTTCGGCCCGAACGACATCTCACGCGAAACGCGCATCAAGATGCTGCCTGGCCGCGCCGCGATGATCCCGATGATCACACACTGCATCCTGGCGACGCGCGCCCACGGCCTCGAGATCCTCGACGGCCCCTACAGCGACATCGCCAATTCCGACGGCTTTGCCACCGAATGCGCGCAGGGCCGCGATCTCGGCTTCGACGGCAAGACGCTGATCCACCCCTCGCAGATCGACGCCTGCAACGCGATCTTCACGCCGCCCGAGGAGGAGGTCGCGCGCGCGCGAAAAATCATCGCGGCGTTCGAGCTGCCGGAGAACGTCTCGCGCGGCGCGATCCGCCTCGACGGCGCAATGGTTGAGCGGCTGCACGCCGACATGGCCCGGCGCACGATCGCAATCGCGGATGCTATTGCCGCGATGAGCAAGGGCTGAAGCGTCAACTCGAAAAAGCGATATCCGCTTATCCGCGACAAACGGCCATCTTCTGTTCGCCAAGAGCAGAGGACGGTGCGGCCAATTCCTCGCAATACATCCGATCGATGTTGCGCTGCATGAGCGCATAACAGTCGCATGCGACCTTCTCGAGCCGCGCCCGATCGATCTCTACAAACCCGCGTCCGTCGGACGGGACCGCGCCGGCCTCGCGTAGCTTGCTCATCGTCAGAGTTACTGTTGTCCGTCGCACCCCAAGCAGTTGCGCAAGCGCCTCCTGCGTCACCGGAAGCCGGTCATCGGGCACGCGGTCGTGAAGCTGCAGGAGCCACCGCGCCATGCGGCCATCCACCCGGTGCAACGCGTTGCAAGCGGCTACGTGCTGGAGCTGCAATAACACCGCGCGGGCGTGGACCTGCACGACGTTCCTGATGGCTGCGCTTTGCGCAAAGGCGGCGCGAAATTTGGCGGCGGAAATCAGCGATGCTGTGCCGGCTATGCGAGTAACCGCGGTCACGGATGAAAGCGACGGGCCGAGCACGGAGAACGAAGCCAAAGCGCCTTCGCGCCCCATCAAGGTGGTTGCGACCGTTTGCCCGTCCGGCATATCGAGCATGAAGGCGATTGCGCCGCTATGGGGAAAATAAACCGGGTCGAGCTCATCGCCCGACCGCACAAGGACGGCATCGGGTTCGAACGAGACCTTCTGGAAGTAGGGCGTGAGCAAGCCGAGATCCGCCGGCGGCAACGCCGCCAGTAGCCGATTCCCGATGCCCGCGCGGTGGACGGTCGACGTGTCCTTGTGTGGACGAGCCCCCAATGGACGACGAGGTCCGTCTATTTCATTTGCCATGATTGTCCGAAATCCGAACTGGTCAATGGCAATGATCCAAACAGAGCCGATAGGCGAGATCAAGCACGGATAATTGCGGTGGCCTTTCCGGCATCCTCGCCGTGCAAACAAGATGTTGCATACATCATACTATTAACGCCCCATTGCCACTCGGCGAGTCGCCCACGAGGTGGGAGCTCTGCTGATCGTCACCATCAACGGTCCGGCAGATAGTCGAGGCTTTTCCCGTTGCGGTGGTGAACAGGGGTGCTACCCTCAAAGCTGTTATTAGATCATTAGGTCTGGGCAATCCATTGATGCGGTTTTTTGGGGCAGCCGTCCTTCTCGTCACGTCGCTTTTGTTCACTCAGCCGGCCCTTGCGCAGTCTCGGGTTGCTCTTGTCATCGGCAATGGGGTCTATGAGAAGGTGCCGGAGTTGCCGAACCCGACTCGCGATGCGGCCGACATCGGCCGCGCGTTGGAGCGACTGGATTTCAAAGTCACGCTGGTCAAGAACGCGACCGCGCAAGAGATGAGGAAGGCCGTCATCGACTTCGGCCGCTCTGCCGAAGCATCCGATATCGCCGTCGTATTCTACGCCGGGCACGGCATGGAGGTTGGCGGCGAGAATTGGCTGATTCCCATCAGCGCGGAACTGCGGAGCGACGCCGATATCGAGAGCGAGGCTGTGAGCCTGCGCTCGGTGAGCCTTCAGGTTTCGAGGGCACGGAAGCTGGGGCTCGTGATCCTGGACGCATGCCGCAACAATCCCTTTGCAGCGAAGATGAAACGCTCGATCAGCACTCGGGCCGTGCCGCGCGGGCTCGCGCCGACCGAACCTTCCGACAATGTCCTGATCGCGTATGCCGCCCGCGATGGCACCACGGCGAGCGATGGCGAGGGCCGCAACAGCCCCTTTACGGCGTCGCTTCTTCGCCACATCGAAACGCCGGGCCTGGAGATATCGTTTCTGTTTCGCCGCGTTCGCGATGACGTGATGGCGGCGACCAAGCGCGAACAGCAGCCTTTCGTGTATGGCTCCTTGTCGAAGGAAGAGATTTACCTGAGGGCTCCTGCCGCAAGCGCTCCGGCGCCAGTCGTGTCCGCCCCGGCGCCGGCCGCGTCGGCTCCGGCGCCCGCAAGTCCCGCAGAAGACGAGAAGTTTTGGCTGGCGATCGAGACGTCGACAGTGGCTGGTCTCTATGAGGATTTTCTGGCCAGATATCCCCGCAGCAGCCATGTCAACGAAGCGCGCCGCCGGATCAAGAATTTCAAGGCCAACGAAGTTGCGGCGCTCGCATCTCCGGCCGTCCCTCCAAAACCGGACGCCACCGGGCGCCAAGGGTCTGATGGAAAACAAGGGTCTGATGGAAAAGGGTCTGACGTAAAGACCGTCGTCCGAAATCTATTTGCGCCGGAGGATAGCCAGAAAGTCGCTGCCATCGCGGCAGCTCAGAAACTCGAATTGCCGAGCTTCACCATCTCGCCAGATCAGAACGATCCGCTGAACGCCAACTCCAGGTTTGTCGGTGTGTGGTCCAACAAGCGTGGGTGGACCAATGGCAAGGGACGCTATGCCATGCTGATCATCACGGGGGTCTCCGCGACGGGCTTGGCCAAGGGATACTACCTCTGGGGCCCGCCCACGAAACAATCCTGGGCGAAGGATGTGGCGGGATACAAATCGTTCGCCGAGTTTATCGAGAACGATAAATTCGCCATCAATGGAACGCCGGTCACGGTCAAGCTGGACAAGAACGTCTTGGCGCTGTCTTCCTTCAAAAAAGAGAATCCGTCAGAGACCGCGACTATCGAGCTTCGCCCGGTCTGGCAGCTTGTACCGGCGCCAGAGCAGGTCGAGCCTTCAACCAAACGCGAGAAAGTCTCGCAGCCTCGTGCCGCCAAAAAGGAAAGCGCGGCCGAACCGAGTCCGCCGAGCAATGTCACTGGGACGAGCATGGAAGAGCGCTATCGCGCGTGCAGAAAGCTCGTGCAGGGGTTTGCCCAGCGCGATGCTTGCGCGCGAAATGGCGCGATCTAGAACGCTTTCGGCCGAAGCGGGTACCGGTTCGCGTGAAGATAACGCGTCAAAAACAAGAATCTAGAGCTGGATGACTTCCTGCGGCTTACGCCGTCTCAATGCGGTGCGATCGAGCGATTCTAGTGTCGAGGCGTTGCGCAATAGCCGTGATAATTCTCCGCGGCGCCCTCAGTAAGATCGCGGTCGCATTGTCCCTTGTGATTGCACAGCGCTCCATGTCGGGAGCAATTGCGGCTGTGCGCGCTGACACCTCGTCGTGCGACGAGTCCTTCTTGCGTTCAACAACGTCATCTCGCGTCTCGACTCCTTCGTCCGACGGACTGTGACAATCACCCGCATCCGTCGCGCCGTGACCTCTGGATGCAAGCTTTGAGTTGATGTTGCGCGGAAGCGCCTCGTGCGAATGCGCGCGTGATTTTGATGTTTCGCGGCTCCCAGCGTTGGACGCCGTGAAATCAAAACATCAGCCGACAACGTCTCGTCTGCGTCTCGCGCCGAGATCTCGCTCAATACATTAGATGCCTTCTATTTGGCGATGCTCGTTTGGCTGTTTATTGCACTCTGGGTCTCGTCGGCGCGATGAGACGGGGCATCAATA
Source organism: Bradyrhizobium sp. 25ACV (assembly GCF_054863005.1). Lineage (NCBI taxonomy): Bacteria > Pseudomonadati > Pseudomonadota > Alphaproteobacteria > Hyphomicrobiales > Nitrobacteraceae > Bradyrhizobium > Bradyrhizobium sp. 25ACV. The sequence continues at coordinate 96,519 of NZ_JAVAYO010000005.1, read as the reverse complement.
AGAAAAGACTCCGGGGTACTATGATTCACGATTGGAATGGCGCGCGCGTATTTTGGCTCGTGTCGGTATCGATGCTGCTGACCACGACATCGTCATTCGCACAGCAATCCAACGTTCAACCGTCGGCGGGATCCGGACAGTCGCTTCCTCCGGTTGCGGTATCTGCGCCGGAGCGCCGCGCTGCGCCCGCCCGGAGGCTGCCTTCATCGAATGCAGTGCGCGCGAGGCGTCAGGCCGATCGGCCCGCGAACGCGCCGGCAGCAAGCGCACCTGCGACGATCGGCGCGCAGCGCGCCGCATTGCCGGTACCGTATGTCGGCGGACAAGTCGCGCGAGGCGGCCAGCTCGGCCTGCTCGGCAACAAAGACTACATGGATACGCCATACAGCCTCGCCAGCTATACGGAGAAGACCATCCGTGACCAGCAGGCCACCAGCGTCGCCGAAGTTCTGACCAATTCCGATCCGTCGGTCCGCGCGGCAATCGGCAGCAGCAACCGCTATGACGCACTGACCATTCGCGGCTTCCGTGTCGAGAACAGCGAGATCGCGCTGAACGGGCTGTACGGGCTGGTGCCGGCCTATCGTATCAACCCGGCGCCGATCGAGCGTATCGAATTGCTCAAGGGCCCGGGCGCGTTCCTCAACGGCATGGCCCCTCAGGGGAGCATCGGCGGTAGCGTCAATGTCGTGACCAAACGTGCTTACGAAGATCTGACGCGCCTGACCGTCGGCTACATGTCGAACGCCCGCTTTGGCACGGAGGTCGACGTGGCGCGCCGCTACGGGGATCAGAAGGAATGGGGCGTCCGGTTCAATGGCGGGTTCAATGGTGGAGACACCACGATCGACCGCCAATCGGTGCGTGACGGTGTCGGTTCGCTCGGTGTCGACTACCGCGGCGAGCGCTTCCGGTGGTCGGCCGATGTCATCTATCAGGACGACTGGATGAAAGCTGCGGCGCGCGGCTATACACCGGTCAAGGGCATTGCCGTGCCCAATGCGCCGGATCCTCGTATCAATCTCGCCCAGCCCTTCGACTATGCCCGCGCAAAGAGCCTCACGGGCCTGACGCGCGCTGAATACGACCTGTCCAACAACGTCACCATGTTTGGCGCCATCGGCGCCAATCAATTCGGTTATGACAAGCGCGAGGCGCCGGGAGCGACGATCCTCACGACTTCGGGCGACGCACTTTCAACGTCGCGCTTCCAGACCGGCAAGTCCGAGGCCGTGTCTGGCGAAGCCGGTGTTCGGGCGCGATTCGATACGGGGCCGGTCGGCCATGAAGTCGTGGTCAGCGGCAGTGTCCTGAACCGAACCGACTGGCTCGGTCAGACCAATTACGGGAATTATCTCACCAACATCTACACACCCACGCTGCTGGCGGGCCCCGGCACCCCGATGTCGTCCTTCGCCGAGGGCAAGTCCGACTTTCTCGGCCTGCGAAGCGTCGGCGTTGCCGATACGCTTTCGATGATGAACGGGATGCTTCAGGTGACCGTCGGCGCCAGACAGCAGCAGGTCATTGCGAACGGCTTTGATCCCGCGAGCGGTCTGGAGATCGCGCACTATGACCAGAGCGCGACGTCGCCCTCCGTGGCCCTGCTGGTGCGACCGATCAAAGAAGTGTCCTTTTACGCCAGCTACATCGAAGGTCTTTCGCCCGGACCCACGCCGCCGGCCAGCGCAGCCAACACCAACGCGGTGTTCGCTCCCTTCAAGACAAAGCAATACGAGGTCGGCACCAAGCTCGATCTCGGTCGCTTCGGCGCGAGCCTGGCGGTGTTCCAGATCAGCCTGCCGAGCGGCGTCGTCGATCCCGTCACCAAGATCTACAGCCTCGACGGCGAACAGAGAAACCGCGGCGTCGAGCTCAACACCTTCGGCAAAGTGGCGCCCGGGGTCCGGGTTCTGGGCGGTGTGACTTATCTCGATGCACGGCTCACCAAGACCGAAGGGCACCTCTATGACGGAAATCATGCGGTCGGTGCTCCGGGCTGGCAGAGCAATCTTGGTATCGAGTGGGATGCGCCCTTCCTGCCTGGGCTGACGGCGACGGCTCGCACGATCTACACCAGCCGGGCCTATGTCAGCACCGACAACATCCAGAGCGTCCCCGCGTGGATGACCTTCGACCTCGGGGCACGCTATGCCACTAGTCTCGCTGGACGGCCGACCACGTTCCGCGCGTCGCTCACCAATCTGTTCGACAATCGCTACTGGATCGGAAATCCGACCGGCTATGTGATCAGCGGCATGCCGCGGACGCTGTGGCTATCGATGTCGGTTGACTTCTGACGCGGAATGAGCCGGCGTTGCGCCGCTCACCGCGGCGCGACATCGGCGCGATCGAGCGATTCCAGCGTCGCGGCGTTGCCGCAGTAGCCGTGATAGTTCTCCGCGGCAGTGCCGTCGGCCAGATCGCGGTCGCATTGTCCCTTGTTGTTGCAGAGCGAGCAGACCCGCTCCATGTCGCGGAGCAGCAGCGGCTGCGCGCGGCCTAGCCCTTCGGCGCTGATGCCAAGCTGCTGCAGCATCATTGGCAGCTCGTCGGCAGAATGCTTGCCGTGGCGGACCAGTTCCTCGAGATCGTCAGGCGCGATCCTCAAGTCGCTCGCGATCCGGTCGAAATCGGCGCGATCGAGCTGCCGCATCTCGTTCAGCTCGCGGCGGTGCTTCAGCCAGCTCGCAAAGGAGTCGATGAGGTCCTGGACGATGGGATAAGGCCTGCTTGCGGTGCTCATGGAAAGCTCCCTTCGGACAGCGGAATTGGAGCGAATTAAGCACAATGATGCAGAGGCGCGTTGCGCTGGATCAAACTGGAGGGGCGAGGAAAATTGCTCTCGTGCCCCGGACGCGGCGCAGCACACAGTGGTGCGCCGCTGAGCCGGGGCCCACAGGTAGCTGGGTCCCGGCTCTGCGGAGCAGCGTTGCACGCTGCACCGCGTCCGGGACACGGAGAGGCGCTTACGGAAACCGCTCCGCCGCCCAGGCGTACAGGCTGCCCGGAATCGGCTTTTCGCCACCGCGGCCCTTGGGGGAGATGTGCAGGCCGATGATCTCGGGGTTGGTGACGAGGCCGAGATAGCTCGAGGGATCGAAGAACAATTTTGGCTCGGCATGCACCGCATAGAACGACTGCTTGGGCAACGCGTTCTGCAACTCGCCGGTGCGGCGCGCGAGCGCGGTGAGTGCAGCGGGCCCGAAGATCGCGACGCGGATATCCGAAAGACGGCTCGAGCCGCCGCGCAGGCGGCGCATCATGAAGGTGATGCGATGGCGGACCGACAGCCAGTTTGGCGACAGCTCCTCCTGCTCCATCAGTTCCTCGAAGGCGGCGACGATGCCGTGCCCGGGCGGCAGATAGATCACGGAATTGCCGAGCTGGCGCGGCCGCTCCCAGGCGAAGTAAGGCTTTGCCGGATTGATCTCGACCGGCTTCAACAGCAGCACATCGGCATCGAGCCAGAGGCCGAGATTCTTCGCCATCAGCTTCATGCGGAAGAAATCGCTGAACTGCAGCGTGGTCCAGTCGCGCCAGCTTCCATCCGGTTGCGGTGGCCGCAAGCGTTCCGAGAACGCGTGCGGCAGGATCGCTTCGGCATCTGCGTTTGCGACGCCTGAGGGCAGGCCGGGAATGGCGTCGAAGCTGTAGACCGTGACCTTATGGCCGGCCGCCAGCTGCGAGCGCAGACAGGTCTGGCGCAGGGCGTCCATCGGGCCATGCCAGAAGGTGACGATCTCAGGCAACATCAGCGAGCTATAGGGACAAGCAGGGCAAAGAAAAAGCCCCGGCGCTTGCGGCACCGGGGCTCGAACGAAAAACAGGTATCAGGCCCAGGCGCGTTCGCGCTTGAGCTTGTCCTCATAGGTGTCGATCGAGGACTTCTTCTCCATCGTCAGGCCGATGTCGTCGAGGCCGTTGATCAGGCAGTGCTTGCGGAACGGGTCGATCTCGAACTTGACCTTGCCGCCGTCGGGGCCGCGGATCTCCTGGTTCGGCAGGTCGATCGTCAGCGTCGCGTTGGCGCCGCGCTCGGCGTCGTCGAACAGCTTGTCGAGGTCTTCCTGCGAGACGCGGATCGGCAGAATGCCGTTCTTGAAGCAGTTGTTGTAGAAGATGTCGCCGAACGAGGTCGAGATCACGCAGCGGATGCCGAAATCGAGCAGCGCCCAGGGCGCGTGCTCGCGGCTCGAGCCGCAGCCGAAATTGTCGCCGGCGACCAGCACCTTGGCATTGCGATAGGCGGACTGATTGAGCACGAAGTCCGGATTCTCGCTGCCGTCGTCCTTGTAGCGCTGCTCGGAGAAGAGCCCCTTGCCAAGGCCGGTACGCTTGATGGTCTTGAGGTACTGCTTCGGAATGATCATGTCGGTGTCGACATTGATGATCTTCAGCGGCGCCGCGACGCCTTCCAGCGTGGTGAACTTGTCCATTGTTGCGCTTTCTGGTTCAGGGAAACCGGTATTTATCGCGATCGGGAGCCGAATCCTAGGCCGAATTCGGCAGGTCTACTCCGCCTTAGCCTCAATCGCCGCCATATCGTCGTCCGACAGGCCAAAATGGTGGCCGATCTCGTGGATCAGGACGTGGCGGACGATATGGCCGAGGCTCTCGTCGTGCTCGGCCCAGTAATCCAGGATCGGCCGGCGGTAGAGCCAGACCATGTTGGGCAGCCGCGCCACGTCGCCAAGGCTCTGCTGCGGCAGGCCGACGCCCTGGAACAGGCCGAGCAGGTCGAACTCGCTCTCGCATTCCATCTCGTCCAGGACCTCCTCGGTCGGGAAGTCGTCGACGCGGAGGATCACGCCCTCGCACAGCCTACGAAATTCCGCCGGCAGGCGCTCGAAGATGTCGTGTGCCGTCGCTTCCATCTCGGCCAGCGAAGGGGCTTTCAATTCCGTCCACATGGGGTTGTTCTAAAGCGTTTTCGAGCGAAGTGGATACCGGTTCGCGTGAAGAAAACGCGTCAAAGCAAGAATCTGGAGCCGGTTTCAATTCCATTGTAACGGGCTCCAGCGCGGGTTTCCCGCTGATGCATCCCGCTTTATAAAGCGCAGCGAGGTTGACGGGCGCCGCCAAAACGGGGAGCGTGGGCCTCGAACAGGACGTTTCAGGTGGGCGGAAAAATGCGAGCGAAAACAGCGCTGACGCTACTGTGCATGGGGTTGTTTTCGCCATTTTGCGTTGACGCCGAGGCCCAGACCGCCGGCCCCGAGATTCGCCTCGCCCAGGCCGGCCCGCCGGATGCCCCGCCACCGCGCAAGCGACCGCCGCGCTTGCGCGTCACGCCCTATTACAGCCCTGACGGCGTCTATCCGCGCTACAATCCGGGTCCCAATGCGGTCCGCGAATGCAACGCGACCTATGTGCAGGAATTCCGGCCCAGCGGCACGGTGATCGTGCCGCGGATGAGCTGCTACTGGCGCCCCGGCTAATGCCCCAAGGGATCGTCATGGCGAGATGGATTGCATGGGCCGTTGCCGTCGCGCTTGCCGCCGGCCTGCCCTGCGCGTCCGCGGCGCCGAGGGTGACGATTCCGGAGGCCTCGGCCGGGATCGCGGTTTTCGATGTGCGGCGACCCGCGCGGACCCAACATATTGCGCGGCCTGTCGTGCGCCATGATCCCCGCTACTATGCGCGGCCGGTCCACTATCGTCCCTATCCCTACGGCGTGCCCGCGCCCTTCGTGTTCGGCTACGGGCCGTTCTGGTGACGTCCTAGCCGGCGGGCGCAAATCCCTTGACCAGTAGCACGGTCGCCTGCGCGCCCGCCTTGCGGTCGCGCGAAATCTCCTCGTAGTCGGGTGAGTTCGAGAAGGCGAGGAAGGCGGCCTCGTCCGGAAACGACATCATGACCAGCTTGTCGTGCGGCCACGCCCCTTCGAGCACGCGCGGTCGCTCATCGGCAGCGAGCAGCCGCCCATGGTACTTCCTGAACACATCGAAGAACCGCGCCTGAAAGCGATCGTAGGCCGCGCGGTCGGTCATCTTCAATTGTGCAATCGCGTAGACGGTCATCTCAAGACTTCCTTCCCGTAGCGGCACAGCGCCGCGGCGCCCGCCTCGTTCATTCATGGCGCGTTCACATCGCTGTCCGCAATTTAACCCCGGGAGCGACTGCAATTGAACAGGGATGACGCGGGCCGGGAACGAGCATCGCCACTCCGCTGTTCAAAATCAGGGAGAAGTCCATGCTGAGGAGTTTGGGTCTCCGGGCAGGCCCGGTGCGCCTGCTAGGGATTGCGGCTGCGGCGACGCTGATGCTGTCGGCCGGGAGCGCGCATCGCGCTGAAGCGCTGAGCTTGATCAATCCGGCGACGTCACCTGCGACGAAAGCTGCGGCCGACGACCTCGTCACGCAGGTCCGGCACGGCGGCGGTGGGCATGGTGGTGGCGGACATTTTCACGGCGGCGGTGGCTTCCGCGGTGGCGGCGGACATTTCGGCGGCTTCCGCGGCGGCGGCTTTCATGGCGGCGGCTTCCGCGCCGGGCCGGCCTTCCACGGCGGCGGCATTCGCTACGGCGGATTCCGTCATTATGGCGGCTATCACCGCCACTGGGGCTATCGTCCCCATTTCGGCCATCGCCACTTCCACCGGCGCTATTATGTCGGCGGCTATTATCCCTACTACCATCATCCGCGCCGCTGCCGGGTCATCTGGACCTATTACGGCCCGCGCCGCATCTGCCGCTGGCATCGCTGGCACCATCCGTATCGGTATTGGTAAGCACGACCAAAGTGAAAAGGGCGCCTCAGCGGCGCCCTTTGCTCGTCCGGCGGCTAAAGCCAATCCTTCAGCTTCCACGACGCGGACTTCCATCGCATCAGGGTCTCGACCTTCCACTGCTTGAACATCGCCGGCGGCCAGCGGCTGAGCTTCGAGGTCTCCTCGACCTCGGGCTTGGCGACGATGTGCAAGCGTGGCGCGCGCCGGCGGTGCTGGCGCGTGGCTTCGCTGATCAGGTCGACATATTCCGGCTTGTTGGCCATGGCGCGCGTCCTCGCGAAAACCTCGCGAGGACGAGAGTGTCAGGCGATCGTTTAACGGCGGTTTGCCGCGATCGCTACAATTGCAGGCAGTGGCTTAGCGCCAGTCCCTGACGTCGACGAAGTGACCCGCGATCGCCGCCGCTGCCGCCATCGCCGGCGACACCAGATGGGTGCGGCCCTTGAAGCCCTGGCGTCCTTCGAAGTTGCGGTTCGAGGTCGAGGCGCAGCGCTCTTCCGGCGCCAGCTTGTCCGGGTTCATCGCAAGGCACATCGAGCAGCCCGGCTCGCGCCATTCGAAGCCGGCCTTGATGAAGATCTTGTCCAGACCCTCGGCTTCCGCCTGCTCCTTCACGATGCCGGAGCCCGGCACGACCATGGCGTTGACATGCGCCGAAACGGTCTTTCCTTCGGCGATCTTCGCAGCAGCGCGCAGATCTTCGATGCGGCCGTTGGTGCAGGAGCCGATGAAGATGCGATCGACCTTGATGTCGGTGATCTTCGTACCCGCGGTGAGGCCCATATACTTCAGCGCGCGATGCTTGGAGAGACGCTTGGCCTCGTCCGCGATCTTATCCGGGTCGGGCACGATGCCGGTCACCGAGATGACGTCCTCAGGGCTGGTGCCCCAGGTCACGATCGGCGGCAGCTTAGCGGCATCGAGGCGCAGCTCGTTGTCGAAATGCGCGCCCTCGTCGGAGCGCAGTTTTTCCCAGTAGCGCATCGCCGCATCCCAGTCCGCGCCCTTCGGCGCCTTGGGGCGGCCGCGCAGGAAGTCGAACGCTTTCTGGTCGGGCGCAACGAGGCCGGCGCGCGCGCCGCCTTCGATCGACATGTTGCAGACCGTCATGCGGCCTTCCATGCTGAGCGCGCTGATGGCGTCGCCGGCGTATTCCAGCACGTAGCCGGTGCCGCCCGCGGTGCCGATCTCGCCGATGATGGCCAGGATGATGTCCTTGCCCGTCACGCCATCGGGCAGTTTGCCATCGACGGTGACGCGCATGTTCTTGGCCTTCTTCTGGATCAGCGTCTGCGTCGCCAGAACATGCTCGACTTCCGACGTGCCGATGCCGTGCGCGAGCGCGCCGAACGCGCCATGCGTCGAGGTGTGGCTGTCACCGCAGACGATGGTGGTGCCGGGCAGGGTGAAGCCTTGCTCGGGACCGATGACGTGGACGACGCCCTGGCGCTTGTCGAACTCGTTGTAATATTCGATGCCGAATTCCTTGGCGTTCTCGGCCAGCGCCTTGATCTGCTCGATGCTTTCAGGATCGGGATTCGGCTTGGTGCGATCGGTCGTCGGCACGTTGTGGTCGACGACGGCGAGCGTCTTTTCCGGCGCGTGCACCTTGCGCCCCGTCGCGCGCAGGCCTTCGAACGCCTGCGGCGAGGTCACCTCGTGCACCAGATGGCGGTCGATGTAGAGCAGGCAGGTGCCGTCCTCGGCTTCGTGCACCAGATGGTCGTTCCAGATCTTGTCGTACAATGTGGTCGGCTTGGACATGAGCTTGAGCTCCGAAAGAATGTTGTGTCAGCGGATAGGCGCGCGGGGCGCACGGGCAACAAAATCGTCAGCGCAGCTTTTGGGCTGCGCGGCTAAGCTCTGACGTTGCCGAGGTCGCGAAGCGTCCGAAGAACCGGCCAGGCAGCCGCGAGCGATCGTCGATGACGATGCGCTTGACGGGGGCAAGGCTGGTCGGATCTGGAAACATTCTAGAAGCTATATAGCATGCAGCGGTAAAAGCGCGAGGGCTTCAAGTTCGTCATTGAGAGCCACCGGGTCCGCGCGTAGCGCGGCCCGATGACAGGCTCCGCGAGGCAATCCAGGAATGCGCCCGCGCAGACAGTCTGGATTGCTTCGTCGCCAGAGCTCCTCGCAATGACGGTGGGCAAAACAAAAAAGCGCGGAGCCGAGCCCCGCGCTTTCGAAAACGTGCCTGATGGCGAAGCCTACTCGTTGACGGCCTTGGCGTGCTCAGTCTTCTCGACGATGCGGGCCGACTTGCCGCGAAGGCTGCGGAGGTAATAGAGCTTGGCGCGACGCACCTTGCCGCGGCGCACCACCTTGATCGAATCGATCATCGGCGACATCACCGGGAACACGCGCTCCACGCCCTCGCCGTAGGAGATCTTGCGAACGGTGAAGCTCTCGTTGAGGCCACCGCCGGAACGACCGATGCAGACGCCTTCATAGGCCTGCACGCGGGTGCGGTCGCCTTCGACGACCTTCACGTTGACGATCACGGTGTCGCCGGGACCGAATTCCGGAATCTCCTTGGTGGCGGAGAGCTTGTCGAACTGCTCTTTTTCGAGCTGTTGGATCAGGTTCATGGGGTAATCTCCATCGGCGCGCCCAGCCGTGAGAAACGGGGGCTGCGCGAAATTCGTCGATCCAGCTATTGCGGATGTGGCCGCTCCTATAAGGCAAGCCGGAGGGTTTGTCACCCGTCTGTCTTGTTTTTTGGCGTTTTTTGGCGACGGGCCCGATTCGGGGGCTTGGGTGGGATTTGGGCCCATAAATCGGGTCGCCGCGCCGCCGTCAGGGCCTCGGATTGTGCCCGCCGCCAGGCCGCGACCTTGGCGTGATCCCCGGAGGTCAGGATATCCGGGATTGGAGCCCCCTCGAACAGCTGCGGGCGGGTGTATTGGGGGTACTCCAGCAGGCCGTCGGAGAAGCTCTCCTCGGTTCCCGAGGCCTCCTTGCCCATCACGCCCGGCAGCAGCCGCACGCAGGCGTCGATCAGGGCCAAAGCGGCGATTTCGCCCCCGGACAGCACGTAATCGCCGATCGAGACCTCTTCCAGGCCCCGTCCATCGATCACCCGCTGGTCGATCCCCTCGAAGCGCCCGCAGACGATCAGGGGGCCGGGGCCCTGGGCGAGTTCTGTGACGCGAGCCTGGGTCAATGGCCGCCCCCGCGGGCTCATCAGCAGCCGCGGCCGCTCGGGGGCGATCTCGGCGGCATCGATGGCCGCCGCCAGAACATCCGCCCGAAGCACCATTCCCGGCCCTCCGCCGGCCGGGGTGTCGTCAACGCTGCGGTGGCGGTCGGTGGCGGACGCCCTTATGTCCCGCGCCTCGATCTCCCAGAGCCCGGATGCCAGCGCCCGGCCGGCCAGGCTCACGCCCAGCGGTCCCGGAAACATCTCCGGAAACAGCGTCAGCACCGTCGCGCGCCAGGGTGAGGGGTTTGCCATCGCAATCAGCTTAGCCAAAAACCACGGCCCGTGGTTATGGGTCCCCGCGTTCGCGGGGACCCGCCGAGGGAGCGTCGTCGCCCTCGATCTCCTGCGGCAGCGCGATCACGACGCGGCCGCCTTCGAGATCGACCTCCGGCACCACTGCGTTCGTGAACGGCAGCAGCATCGTCGTGCCTTTCGGCGGAGCGATCTCGATGATGTCGCCTGCGCCGAAATTGTGGATCGCGAGCACGCGGCCGAGCGCATCGCCGTCCGTGGTGACGGCGGCGAGCCCGATCAGATCGGTGTGGTAATATTCGTCCGCGTCGGTCGCAGGCAGCTTGTCGCGCGCGACGTAGAGCTCGGTGCCGTTGAGGCGCTCGGCCTCATCGCGGGTCGTGACGCCCTTGAACGTCGCGACCAGATGATCTTTGGCCTCGCGCGCCGTTGCGACCTCGAACTGGCGCTTGCCGTCCTTGGACAGCAGCGGACCATAGCGCCTGACGGCAAAGGGATCCTCGGTGAAGGTCCACAGTTTGACCGCACCGCGCACACCATGCGCGGCGCCGATCCGCGCGACGCAGACCAGCGCCGACATGTTCTAGCCTTAGCCCTTCGCGGCGGCTTCGGCCTGCGCCTTGCGCTCCTTGCGCGGCACGGCCTTCTCGGGATTGTTGCGCGCTTCGCGCTTCTTGACGCCGGCAGCGTCGAGGAAACGCGCCACGCGGTCGGACGGCTGCGCGCCCTTGGCGAGCCAGGCCTTCACCTTGTCCATGTCGAGCTTCAGGCGAGTCTCGTTGTCCTTCGGCAGCAGCGGGTTGAAATAGCCGAGACGCTCGATGAAGCGGCCATCGCGCGGAAAGCGCGAGTCGGCGACGACGACGTGATAGACGGGACGCTTCTTGGTGCCTGCGCGGGCGAGGCGGATAACGACGGACATTTAGTTCTCCTTCAAAGTACAGGTTGTTCGTTGATTGGTATTCCGCGTTGCGCGGGACGCTTATCGGTCCCGTGCGACGAATTCCTCATTTCTTCTTGCCGGGAAAACCGCCGAGGCCCGGCAGCATCGGCTTGCCGCTGAGGCCCGTGAGCCCCGGCACATTCGGCAGGCCCTGACGCAAGCCGGCCGGCAAATCCTTCGGCAAATTGGGCAGACCCTGCCCGCCGCCGCTCTGCATCTTCTCCTGCAGGGCCTTCATCTCTTCCGGCGAGGGCGGCTTCATGCCGCCGCCAAAGCCCATGGCCTGCGCGATGCCGGCGAGCGGGCCGCGCTTGCCCGAGCCCATCGCCTTCATCACGTCGGCCATGTTCCGGTGCATCTTGAGCAGCTTGTTGACCTGCTCGACGCTCTGGCCGGACCCTGCAGCGATACGCTTCTTGCGACTGGCCTTGAGCAAATCGGGATGACGGCGCTCGTCGCGCGTCATGGAATCGATCACCGCGACCTGGCGCTTCAAAATCTTGTCGTCGATCCCCGCGGCCGCGATCTGGTTCTTCATCTTGGCGATGCCGGGCATCATGCCCATCAGCCCGCTGATGCCGCCCATATTGGCCATCTGCAGCAGCTGCTCGCGCATGTCGTTGAGGTCGAACTGACCCTTGCGCATGCGCTCGGCGGTGCGTGCGGCCTTTTCGGCGTCGATATTGGCGGCGGCACGTTCGACCAGCGACACCACGTCGCCCATGCCGAGGATGCGGCCGGCAATACGATCGGGGTGGAAGTCTTCCAGCGCATCGGTCTTTTCACCGGTGCCGATCAGCTTGATCGGCTTGCCGGTGACCGCGCGCATCGACAGCGCCGCACCGCCGCGGCCGTCGCCGTCAACGCGTGTCAGCACGATGCCGGTGAGGCCGACGCGCTGATCGAACGCGCGCGCGAGATTCACGGCGTCCTGACCGGTGAGGCTGTCGGCGACCAGCAGCACTTCGTGCGGATTGGCCGCGGCTTTGATCGCGGCGGCTTCCGCCATCATGTCTTCGTCGAGCGTGGTGCGGCCGGCGGTGTCCAGCAGCACGATGTCGTAGCCGCCGAGCTTGCCGGCTTCCAGCGCGCGCTTGGCAATCTGCGGCGGCTGCTGTCCCGCCACGATCGGCAGGGTCGGAATGTCGAGGTCGCGGCCGAGCACGGCCAGCTGCTCCATGGCCGCCGGGCGATAGACGTCGAGCGAGGCCATCAGCACCTTGCGCTTGTCGCGCTGGACCAGGCGGCGGGCGAGCTTTGCGGTGGTGGTCGTCTTGCCCGAGCCCTGCAGACCGACCATCATGATCGGCACCGGCGGCACGGAATTAACGTCGATGGTCTGGCTTTCGGCCCCGAGCGTGTTGATCAGCTCGTCATGGACGATCTTGACGACCATCTGGCCGGGCGTGACCGACTTGACAACGGTGGCGCCGATCGCCTGCTCGCGCACGCGCTCGGTGAAGCTGCGCACCACTTCAAGCGCGACGTCGGCCTCCAGCAGCGCGCGGCGCACCTCGCGCATCGCGGCATCGACGTCCTTTTCGGTCAGCGCACCGCGCCCCGTCAGACGATCGAGAATTCCGCCAAGCCGTTCCGACAGATTGTCGAACAATGCCGTTGTCCTGTTTTACCACTCCCCGCAAGCGCGGGGCGGGGGAGAAGAAAGTCCAAACACCTTTGCGCCCGAGGGCGCACAGCGCTGTCGGGCGTTGACCTCTGGCCTCGAGGACCAGTCGGCGGGTCGAAAAGAAAGCCTTTCCGAGAAAGTGGCGGCGTTAAACGACGCTCACGCCCAAAAGTCAAGGAAAGTTAGGGCGCCGGAATGTCTCTGCCAAGGTAACGTCCTGAAAATACGTCGCTTTCGACTGCCGGTTCCTTTTTTTCGGCGCCGCCCATATAGAAGGTGATGACTTACCTCCGCCACCAGTCCTGAAGCCCGCCGTGCCGATCACCCGCCGCCGCCTGTTCGGACTGCTTGCCGGGGCCGGCGCCCTGGTCGGTGTCCCGTCCCTTTGGATGTCCCGCATGAAAACCTACGACGGTCCCGCCTCCGACCATTTCGACGGTCTGAACTTCTTCGATCCGGACGGCGCGCCGCCGAAATCGCTGCGGGAGGTGCTGCGTTGGCAGCTCGGCGGCAAGCGGCAGCGCGCCACCTGGCCCGACTGGGCCCCCAGCCCCCATGCCGACACGCCGCCGGCGCGGGTCGATGGCGACAAGGTGCGGCTCTCCTTCGTCGGGCATGCCAGCTGGCTGATCCAGACCGGGGGCCTCAACATCCTGGTCGACCCCGTCTGGTCGACGCGGGTCTCGCCGGTCGCCTGGGCCGGGCCGAAGCGGCACAACGATCCCGGCATCGCCTTCGAGAAGCTGCCGAAGATCGATGTCGTGCTGGTCTCGCACGGCCATTACGATCATCTCGACATCGCAACGCTGTCGCGGCTCACCAAGAATTTTGCTCCGCGCGTGGTCACCCCGCTCGGCAACGACGTGACGATGCGCAGCTGGGATTCCACGATCAAGGTGGAGGCCTTCGACTGGCACGATCGCGTCGAACTCGGCGGCGGCATCGCGGTGCACCTGGTGCCGACCCGGCATTGGACGGCGCGCGGCATGTTCGATCGCAACAAGGCGCTGTGGGCGAGTTTTGTATTGGAGACGCCGGCTGGGAAAATCTACGTCGTCTGCGATTCCGGCTATGGCGATGGCCGGCATTTTCGCCGCGTCGCCGAGAAGCATGGGAAGCTGCGGCTGGCGATTCTCCCCATCGGCGCCTACGAGCCGCGCTGGTTCATGCGCGATCAGCACATGAATCCGGAGGACGCGGTGAAGGCGCTACGCGATTGCGGCGCCGAGGCCGCGCTCGGGCATCACCACGGCACGTTCCAGCTCACGGATGAGGCGATCGACGCGCCGGCCAAGGCGCTGCTCGAGGCGCTGGATGCTTCGAAGATTCCGCAGGAGCGCTTCGTGGCGATGCAGCCGGGGCAGGTGGTGGAGATTTAGCCCTTTCCACGCATACAGCTCGTGCCCCGGACGCAGCGCAGCGCTACTTCAGCGGTGCGCTGCAGAGCCGGGGCCCATGCCGCCGCGATGTGCCGAGTAGCTTGCTGGGTCCCGGCTCTGCGCAGCAGCGTTTCACGCTGCAGCGCGTCCGGGACACAAGACCTATTGCTCTTTCGCCTTGATCGCCCAGCTCACATTCACCGTCACCGACAGCGTTTCCTCGCCGGGCGCAACCGCGGCTTGCGGCGCTGCCATCGGCGCTGTTGCCATCCGCCCCTTGAATAGCGGCACCGGGCCGCCGCCCTCGGTGACGCTGAGCGGAGCGCCCAACGTCACGCCGGTGGCCTTGGCGTAGATCTCCGCCTTGCGGCGGGCGTCCACGACCGCCTGCTCGCGCGCGTCGTCGAGCAGTTTTGACGCCTGCGTCACCTCGAAGGAGATGTTGCCGACGTCGTTGGCGCCGGCACTGACCAGCGTGTCGATAATGCCGGCGACCTTGGTCACGTCGCGAATTTTCACGGTGACACGGTTGCTGGCGCGAAAGCCGACCACCGGGGATGCGCCGGTGGATTTGTTCTGGCCGTATTGCGGTTGCAGCGACAGCCGCGAGGTCTGGTAATCCTTCTCGGCAATGCCGGCGCCCTTCAACGCCAGCAGCACCTTGCCCATCGCGGCGTTGTTGGCATCGGACGCTTCCTTCGCCGTCTTGGCGTCGTTGGCGACGCCGGCGTCGATCTGCGCGAGATCGGGCGCCGCGGAAATGTTGGCTTCGCCGCTCACCGTGATGGCGGATGGAAAATCATCGGCAAGCGCGGGCGTTGTCAGCAGCGTGGCGGCGAAAACGGCGGCAAGGGACGTAGCAAGTACGGCAGTCTTTTTCATTGGTCTCACTTCAGCGGCACGAAAACGTTGATCACGAGCTTGTCCTCTGCCGTCTTCAGGGGATCGGTGAGGTATTCCTCGATGAAGGTGTCCTTGGCTTCCAGTCTCTTGTCGTCGAGGTGATTGGTGATCGCCTCGTAGGTGTTGTCCATGTTGTCGTAGGAACCGCGATGGACGAATTTCAGCACCTTGCCCTCCGGCGACTTGCCGATGCTCATGTCCTTAACCAGATTCTTGGGATCCTGCTCGACCGGGATCTCGGCAAGGAAGGTGAAGCCGGTGTCGTCGGTCGAGGTGTAGACGATCATCGCATTGCCTGATGGCTTGATGCCCTGCTTGTCCAGGAGCGTGTTCAGCGCCTTGAAGGCGTCGATCAGCGTGTCGAAGGCCGAGTCCCAATTGGCAGTGCCCTTGACCATCACGACCTTCTTGGCCTCGAGCGTGGTTTCCAGGCCGAACGGATCGGCGGTCTGCACCGGAGCGGGTGTCGCGGCGGCCGCCGGTGGTGGGGCCGTTGGGCTGGGTGAGGCACTGGCTGCGGGCGAGGGACTTGCCGAGGCCGGCGACGCGCTGGCGGCAGGCGACGGCGCGGGCGAGGCCGTCGCCGCTGGGGCAGGTGAGGCGCTCGCGGCCGGGGCGGGAGAAGCCGATGGGGCCGGCGAGGGACTTGCCGAGGCCGCCGGTGCCGGGCTGGGGGTTTGCGCCAGAACCTCAGGCAGGCCAAGCGACAAGGCCGCTGCCGGGATCAGCGCGGCCAGAGCAAGACGACGAAACCTGATCATTTTTATTCTCCCCAAGGCCTTAACCAGGGCCCTTCATCAGCAAGACCTTGCCCACCAAGGCCTAATCCGGCTTGAGCCCGGCCACGCATCCCGGTTCGCGGCGAGCTTTCGCCGTTCTAACACGCGGGTATCAAATTCGTCCCATGACAGATGCGTCATGGCAGTTCTCCTGGCAGTTCTCCTGGCAGTCCTCCCGGCGCCCGGCGGCAAATCACTGGCCAAGCCGCCAAGGATCGCCATATAAGACAGGCGAAATTCGGGAATTTTCATGAGCGCGCTGGCCAACCACGCATTTGCCAAGATGAACGGCATCGGCAACGAGATCGTCGTTGTCGACATGCGCGATTCCGCAGCAAAGGTGACGCCGGACGACGCCCGCGCGGTGGCGTCCGCCAACGGTGGCGTGGCCTACGACCAGCTCATGGTGCTGCAGAAGCCGCAGCTCGAGGGCACCGAAGCCTTCATCCGCATCTACAACAATGACGGCTCGGAGGCCGGCGCCTGCGGCAACGGCATGCGCTGTGTGGTGCGGCGCATCTTCGAGAAGAACGGGCAGACCACCGCGACGTTCGAGACGGCGGCCGGCTTGCTCAATGCCTGGCAGGGCCCGGCGTCCGATCTCTACACCGTCGATATGGGCGCGCCGAGGTTCGGCTGGCAGGACATTCCGCTGGCGGAAGAGTTCCGCGATACCCGCTACATCGAATTGCAGATCGGGCCGATCGACAATCCCATCCTGCATTCGCCTTCCGTCGTGAGCATGGGCAATCCGCACGCGATCTTCTGGGTCGACGACGTCAACGCCTATGATCTCGAACGTTTCGGTCCGCTGCTCGAAAACCATCCGATCTTCCCGGAGCGCGCCAACATCACGCTTGCTCATATCGTCGATGACAAGCACATCACCATCCGCACCTGGGAACGCGGTGCCGGCCTGACCAGGGCCTGCGGCTCGGCGGCCTGCGCCACGGCAGTGGCCGCAGCCCGCCTGAAGCGTGTCGAGCGCAATGTCGAGATCACGCTGCCCGGCGGCAAGCTCGGCATCGAATGGCGCGAACGTGACGATCACGTGCTGATGACGGGCACGGCGACCTTCGAATATGAGGGCAAATTCGATCCGGCGCTGTTTGCGCCGACCGCCTGATGGCCGTCGACGTCGTCACCTTCGGCTGCCGCCTCAATGCCTTCGAGGCCGAAGTGATCCGCCGCGAGGCCGAGGGCGCTGGCCTTTCAGACGCCATCGTCATCAACAGTTGCGCGGTCACCAATGAGGCGGTGGCGCAGGCGCGGCAATCAATCCGCAAACTGAAGCGCGAACGGCCCGAGGCGCGCATCGTCGTCACCGGTTGCGCAGCGCAGACGCAAGCTGCGATGTTCGCCGACATGACCGAGGTCGATCGCGTCGTCGGCAACGACGACAAGATGCGGTCATCCGCCTGGCGCGAAGCGCGCGATGCCTTCGATCTCGGCACCGGCGAGAAGATCGCCGTCAGCGACATCATGGCCGTGAGGGAGATGGCGCCACATCTCATCGACGGCTACACGCGCGGCCTGCCGCGCGTGTTCGTGCAGGTGCAGAACGGCTGCGACCATCGCTGCACCTTCTGCATCATCCCCTATGGCCGCGGCAATTCGCGCTCGGTGCCGATGGGCGCGGTGGTCGAGCAGGTGCGGACGCTGGCCGAACGCGGCCATGCCGAGATCGTGCTGACCGGTGTCGATCTCACCAGCTACGGCACTGACCTTCCGGGCACGCCGAAGCTCGGCATGCTGACGAAGCAGATCTTGCGGCACGTGCCGGAATTGAAGCGCCTGCGCATTTCCTCGATCGATTCGATCGAGGCGGATGACGATCTGCTCGATGCCATCGCGGATGATGCGCGGTTTATGCCGCATCTGCATCTGTCGTTGCAGTCCGGCGACGACATGATCCTGAAGCGGATGAAGCGGCGCCATTCGCGGCAGAATGCGATCGCATTCTGCGACCAGGTGCGCCGCCTGCGCCCCGATGTCCTGTTCGGTGCCGACATCATCGCGGGTTTCCCGACCGAGACGGAGGAGATGTTCTCGCGCTCGCTCGATCTGGTCGAGGAATGCGGCCTGACATTCCTTCACGTCTTCCCCTATTCGCCCCGCCCCGGCACGCCGGCCGCGCGGATGCCGCAGGTGGCGGGCGGCGTGATCAAGGAGCGCGCGAAGCGGCTGCGTGCGGCGGGCGAGATGGCATTGCGGCGGAGGCTGCAGGCCGAGATCGGTGCCACGCGCGACGTGCTGATCGAGAGTGAGGGCCAGGGGCGTACGGAGCATTATCTGCCGGTGGCGATTGCGGGCGAGCGCGTGGGAAGCGTGATGTCGCTGCGGATCGTTGGCAGCGATGGTGAGCGGCTCACCACGTAACAGGCTGGGATAAGTGCGCGGCGCTCTATCCTCCGCGTCGTCCCTGCGCACGCAGGGACCCATACCGCGTGATATATCGACTGCGGATGGTGCTCGTCCCAACGAAGCAGAGCAACTGACAGCCGTTGCCAAACGTCTCCCTGTGGTTATGGGTCCCTGCTTTCGCAGGGACGACACCGAGGGTGCCGATACGCCTTGCCCTAGAACGCGCCCCCTACGACGCCCTGACCTGCCAGAACCGCAGCGTCCGCTTTGCATTCTCCGGCGTCATCCGCGCGTAGTGCCCTTGCGCTCTTGCAAGATCGGCCGGCTTCATTGCGCCTGTGGCAAAACGGCTTTCGAGCACGGCGGTGGTGGTCTCCCAGCTGAGCTGCGCCGCCTTGCACGGCACCAGCAAGCCGTCGTCGCGCAGGCTCTGCATCAGCGGGCGGATCACCTCGACGGTCGATCCGGACAGGGCCGCCAGCGCCGCGGCGGTCTCTTCATAGCGCCGCTGCGTGGCGAAACCGAGCAGCGTTGCTTCGCTGAGCTGGCCGGTTGCCTTGAGCATTGCAATCGCCCGCTTGGCACCTTCGAAATCACGGACGCCCGACATCTCGCGATCGACGCCGACGGTGACGGCGGCGATCGCGCTCTGGATTTCCTCGAACAGATGCGGCGGCGCGCGCGACAGCAGGCGGGCGCGCACGGCATCGCTCGCCGAGCGCAGCAATCGGCGACGCAGCTCCGACGGCAGGTCGAGGCGGACGCCGACGCTGACGGCAAGTTCGGGATCGGCCTCGGCCTGCCCGATCATGACGGCGAATCCATTTCCGGAGACGCGCGCGCCGGGATTGGCGGCGAGCCGCCGGCTGACGCTGGGATAGCGGCGCGCCAGCAAGGTGTCGGTGACGATCTCTTTCAGCCACCAGCGTCCGGCGATCGCGAGCAGATGCGGCTCGCCCTTGGATGATGCGATCTTCACCAGCTCGCCGTCGTCGAGGCGGGCGGATTCCTGCAGCACGGGACCGGCGATGCGGATCTCGTTATTGCTGGCGAGGCGGCGGATCACGGAGGGCGGCGCCTGCGCGATCGGCGCCAGCTGCGCGCTGATCTCGGCGAGCGCGATGCGTGCGCCCATGTCCGCAAGCGCGCGAAGCTCGATGGTGCCGATCAGGCGCTCGAGCACCTCGTCGAACAGCGCGATCTGCTCGTCGTCGAAACTGCCGGCAGAGGAGAGGAACAGGTCGGTGACGCGCCGGGCCGTTTCCAGGCCCTTTTCCGCCGAGCCTGCGCGAATCGCGGATTCGACCTCTTCGATGATCGATAGCTCGGCCTTGGACATCACGCCCTGCTCATCCTGAGCGGTTACAGAAGCTTGTTCTAAGCAACCGTCATCATTAGCGGCGAGCGCTGAACGTTTCGTAAACCATGGGCCGGTAGCCGGGCACTGCTAAGCTCCTCACTATGAGGATCTGAAAGGCTATTCCCCGTTCCAGCCGCAGGCGCGGAGCTTTTCGTGCATGTGGGGTGGGGCCGGCGCCACGACGCGGACGGGCTCCTTGTTCCGGGAGATCGGCACCACGATCTCGCGGGAATGCAGGTGCAGCTTCGGCTCGCCGAAACGCGGGCCGTTGCCGTAAATGTTATCGCCGAAGATCGGCCAGCCGGTCGCGGCCGAATGCACCCGCAATTGATGGGTCCGCCCGGTCACCGGTTCCATGGACAGCCACGTGAAGCCGTCGCCCCGGCCCATCACTTTCCAGTTGGTGATCGCCTTCTGTCCTTCCGGATCAGGCTTCTGCCACCAGCCCCGCTCGGCGTTGAGCCGGCCGAGCGGCATGTCGATGGTACCCGCGTCCCCGGCGGGGCTGCCCTCGACCACGGTCCAATAGGTCTTGCTGATCTTGCCGTGCTTGAAGAGGAGGCCGAGCGAGGCGGTTGCCTTGCGGTGGCGGCCGAGCACGAGGCAGCCGGAGGTGTCCTTGTCCAGCCGGTGGGCCAGCACCGGCGGTCGCGGCAGGCCGAAGCACAGCGCGTGGAAGGAATCCTCCAGATTGGCGCCGCCCTTGGGACCGCGATGCACGGGAAGGCCGGCCGGCTTGTCGATGACCAGCATCAGCCCGTCGCGATGGAGCACGCGGGCCAGAATTTCATCGGCCGTCAATTGGGGAACATCGAGCAATTGCAAGACTTTCGGTCAAGACTTTCGTTTGGGAGCCGGAACGGCTAACACACCCCCGCCATGAACGATACCACGTCAGATCCCCCCAAGCTGAGCTGGTGGCGCCGCCTGTCCAACGGGCTGAAGCGCACCTCGTCCTCGCTCGGGACCGCGGTCGCCGACCTCGTCACCAAGCGCAAGCTCGACCGCGCCATGCTCGACGACATCGAGGACGTGCTGCTGCGCGCCGACCTCGGCACGTCAGTCGCGGTGCGGATCGCGGACGCCGTCGGCACCGGGCGCTACGACAAGGCGATCTCGGCGGACGAGGTCAAGGACGTCGTCGCCACCGAGGTCGAGAAGGTGCTGGCGCCGGTGGCAAAGCCGCTCGAGATCGATACGGCGAAGAAGCCGTTCGTGATCCTCGTGGTCGGGGTCAACGGCTCCGGCAAGACCACTACCATCGGAAAACTCTCGCAGAAATTCGCCTCCGAAGGCCGCAAGGTGATGCTGGCCGCCGGCGACACGTTTCGCGCAGCAGCCATCGAGCAGCTCAAAGTCTGGGGCGAGCGGACGAAGACGCCCGTGATCGCGGGCGCGCAAGGCTCGGATTCGGCGAGCCTTGCCTTCAACGCGCTGACGGCGGCGAAGGAGCAGAATATCGACGTGCTCCTGATCGACACCGCCGGCCGGCTGCAAAACAAGGCCGAGCTGATGAACGAGCTCGAAAAGGTCGTGCGCGTGATCCGCAAGGTGGATGACACTGCGCCGCATGCCGTGCTGCTTGTGCTCGACGCGACCGTCGGCCAGAACGCGCTGTCGCAGGTCGAGGCCTTCCATCGCACCGCCGGGGTCACCGGCCTCGTGATGACCAAGCTCGACGGCACCGCGCGCGGCGGCATTCTGGTGGCGCTCGCGGAAAAGTTCAAACTGCCGGTGCATTTCATCGGCGTCGGCGAAGGCGTCGACGATCTCGCGCCGTTCACCGCGCGCGATTTCGCCCGCGCCATCGCCGGAATCGAAAGCTGAAGAATGGACAAGACCCAGCCGCATCCGCTGTTCAAGCTGGCGACCGAGCTCGGGCCGCTGCTGGTGTTCTTCTTCGTGAATGCGAAGTTCAATCTGTTCGCGGCGACCGGCGCTTTCATGGTCGCGATCGTCGCGGCGATGGTCGCGTCCTACGTGGTGACGCGCCACATTCCGATCATGGCGATCGTCACGGGCGTGATCGTGCTGGTGTTCGGCACGCTGACGCTGGTGCTGCACGACGAGACCTTCATCAAGGTCAAGCCGACCATCATCTACGGCCTGTTCGCCGCGATCCTCGGCGGCGGGCTGCTGTTCGGCCGCTCCTTCATCGCCGTCATGTTCGACCAGATGTTCAATCTGACGCCGCAGGGCTGGCGCATCCTCACCCTGCGCTGGGCGCTGTTCTTTGCCGGCATGGCGGTGCTGAACGAGATCGTCTGGCGCACCCAGAGCACGGACTTCTGGGTGAACTTCAAGGTGTTCGGCGTCACCCCGATCACGATGATCTTCGCCATCGCCCAGATGCCGCTGACCAAGCGCTACGGTGTTGAGCCGGCGTCGCTGGAGACCAGCGAGGCGGACGCGGGGGACGTGAGGAAGGGCTGACGGTCTCGTGTCCCGGACGCGCGAAGCGCGAGCCGGGACCCAGTCTCTCTCTTCAGAACTGACGTCGTGGTGACATGGGCCCCGGCTCTGCAGCGCATCGATGAAGGATCGCTGCGCTGCGTCCGGGGCACGGAAGCGCCAGGCTAAGATCCCGCTGCCTTCAGCGCCTTCTCCATCTGCGGCAACAGCACCGTCCGCAGATTGTCCGGCGTGATCGGGCCGACCAGCTTGTAGACGATGGTGCCCTCGCGTCCCACGACGAAGGTTTCGGGTACGCCGTAGACGCCCCATTCGATCGAGGCGCGGCCGTTGGCATCCACGCCGACACGGCCGAACGGGTTGCCGTAGCGCCCGAGGAAACGCCGCGCGTTGTCGGACGCGTCCTTGTAATTGATGCCGACGAGCTGGAAGCGCTTGTCCTTGGCGAACTCGGTCAAAAGCGGCGCCTCGTCATGGCACGGCACGCACCAGGACGCCCAGACATTGACCAGGCTGACCTTGCCCTTGAACGCGGCGGGGTCGAGGCCGGGCACCTGCGCGTTGTCGATCTGCAATCCCTCGAGCGGCGGCAGTGTCGTCTGCGGCGCGGGACGACCGATCAGCGCGGAGGGAATCCGCGAGGGATCGCCGCTGCCGAGCCGGAACCAGAACAGCAGTGCCAGTGCGATGAACGCAATCAGCGGCAGCACCATCAGGAAAGTGCGGCGCTGCGGCCCTGCGGAGGTCGACTGACCGCTCATGACGCGTCCATGGCGCTACGGCCGGAGCGGCGGGTGATGCCGCGCTCCTCCAGCTCGCGCAGGCGCTGCGTCTGGTTGCGATAGTCGAGCACGATCCAGCCGATCAGGATCACGACCACGAGGGCCGCTGCGGCATAGGACGTCACGATGAAGGATGCATAAGGACCGAGCGACATCATCCTGCGGCCCCAATTTCTTTCGACGCGCTTTGTCCGCGCGAACCGGTGCCCATTTCGTTCGAGAACGCGACACGGCTCGCCTGCATCATTTGCAGGGAGCGGACCCGGCGGCGCAGGATCTCGTTGCGCATCGCAGCCAGATGCAGCGTGACGAACAGCAGCGTGAAGGCGATCGCCATCACCAGCAGCGGAATCAAGAACGATTTGTCGAGGGCCGAGCCGCCCATGCGCATCACCGAGGCCGGCTGGTGCAGCGTGTTCCACCAGTCGACCGAGAACTTGATGATGGGCAGGTTGAGCGCGCCGACAAGGGTCAGCACCGCGGCGGCGCGTGCGGCACGCGAGGGATCGTCGACCGCGCGCCACAGCGCCATCAGGCCGAGATACATCAGGAACAGGATCAGCACCGAGGTCAGCCGCGCATCCCATTCCCAATAGGTGCCCCACATCGGACGGCCCCACAGCGAGCCCGTCAGCAGCGCGAGGAAGGTGAAGGCGGCGCCGATCGGAGCTGCGGCCTTGGCGGCGACGTCGGCGAGCGGATGCCGCCACACCAGCGTGCCCAGCGAGGCGATGCTCATCACGCCCCAGACGAACATCGACAGCCAGGCGTTGGGCACGTGGATGAACATGATCTTCACGGTCGCGCCCTGCTGATAGTCATCGGGCGCAAGCGCGGCTTGATAGAGACCGATTGCAAGCAGCAGAACGGTCGCGGCCGCGAGCCACGGCAGGACCCGCGCTGTCAGCGCAAGGAACCGCGTGGGGTTGGCGAGGTCGATCAGCGTCATGGTACCCTGATAATCATCGGTGGCCGCTCAGGCAATCAGCACGAAAGCGAGGGATGAAAGTTGATCGGGGTCAAGGTCAATCGCGCGCATCTCAATCGAGCCCGTGCCGCAGGCTCGCTGCGGCTGCGAAGGGGCCGATCACGAGGCTGACCAGGGATAGCGCGCACAGGATCGAGAACGGCGCGCCGAACGTCATCGGGCCGACGATCACGGCCTGCGAGGCCGCTACCCCGAAAATCAGCACGGGAATCGACAGCGGCAGCACCAGCACCGCCATCAGCAGCCCGCCGCGATGCAGCGTCACCGCCAGCGCCGCGCCGATCATGCCGGTGAAGGTCAGGGCCGGGGTGCCCGCCAGCAGCGTCAGCGCCACCGCGCCGGTCGCGACCATGTCGAGGTTGAGCAAGAGACCGAGCACGGGGGTTGCGACAATCAGCGGCAGGCCGGCGGCCAGCCAATGCGCCAGCGCCTTGGCGGCGCAGGCGAGTTCCAGCGGCGTCCGGCTCATCGTGATCAGGTCGAGCGAGCCGTCCTCGTGGTCGGCCATGAACAGCCGGTCGAGGGTGAGCAGGCTCGCCAGCAGCGCGCCGAGCCAGAGGATGGCCGGCCCCAGCCGCGACAGCAGCGCCAGGTCCGGCCCCACCGCGAACGGCATCAGCACCACCACGGTCAGGAAGAACAGCACGCCAATCAGCGCCCCGCCGCCAACACGGAGCGCGATCCTGATGTCCCGGCGGACGAGGGCGGAGAGGGCGGTCATGGGGTGCCTCCCGCGGCGGAGTCGCTTGGTTTGATGGCATCGAGCCGCAGGCGCAGTGCGCTCCCTCCCCCCTTGTGGGGGAGGGCGGGGGAGAGGGGTAGCCCCGGGAGAGATGCTCGTTGGAAAGGGATCGCCAGCAACAGAGCGCCCGCCTTTTGAAGGCTAGAACCGAGACGTCTTGCCGTGTGGCACCCCCCTCCCTGCCCTCGAGAGCGAGCATCGCTCGCCTCGGACCCCACAAGGGGGGAGGGAACGGAGAGAGCGGGGCCCCGCCGCTCGGAAAGCTGAGGGTCGTGTCGCCTCACGCCACACCCCCGATCCGCAGCTCCCGCGAATCGATCCCCAGCGGCGCATGGGTCGCCGCGATGATCAGGCCGCCGCGCGACAGGTGCTCGCGCATCAGGCCGCCGAACATGTCCTGTCCGGTCACGTCCAGCGCGTTGGTCGGCTCATCTAGCAGCCAGACCGGGCGGCGTACGGTCAAAAGCCGCGCCAGCGATAGCCGGCGGCGCTGGCCGGCGGACAGGAAGCCGGCGGGCAGGTGGGTGGCATGCTCGAGCCCCACCGTGGCGAGGCTCTCGGCGAAGTCAAAACGCTCCCCTCCAAGGAAATCGGCCCAGAAAGTCAGGTTTTCCGCCACGCTGAGCGCCGGCTTCAGGGCATCGCGGTGGCCGAGATAGTGGCACTGCTCCGGCAGCGTCATTTCAGCGTCGCCCCCGTCCAGTACGATCGTCCCGCCCGCCGGTACGAGCAGGCCCGCGATCAGCCGCAGCAGCGAGGTCTTGCCCGACCCGTTGCGGCCGACGACCGCCACCGCTTCGCCGGCGACGGCCTCGAAATCGAGCCCGGCAAACACCTCGCGGCCGCCGCGCACGCAAACCACCCCGCGCCCGGACAGCTGCATCTTGCCTCGTGCCACCCCGCTCAAAGCCGGGCCTCAGGAAAACTTGGGGTAGCGCATGGGAATTTTTGGCTCGCGAATGCTGCGGTACGATTGTGGCTGTGGCGGCGCGGTTAGAAAGCTTCTATAAGCCCGGAACTACTTGATGCAGCAACTCAACCTGCCCCTGCAAGCGGCCCAGCCTGATACGCTAACGGTGTTAAAATACCCTGCCGGGTATAACTAACAATTGGGATTCCTACATGACCTCGCTCGACAGCTTCAAATGCAAAAAGACCCTCAAGGTCGGCGCCAAGACCTATGTCTATTACAGCCTGCCCACGGCCGAGAAGAATGGTCTGAAGGGAATCTCGAAACTTCCCTATTCGATGAAGGTCCTGCTCGAGAACCTCCTGCGCAACGAGGACGGCCGCTCGGTCAAGAAAGAGGACATCGTCGCGGTCTCGAAATGGCTGCGCAAGAAGTCGCTGGAGCATGAGATCGCCTTCCGCCCGGCGCGCGTGCTGATGCAGGACTTCACCGGCGTGCCCGCGGTGGTCGACCTCGCCGCGATGCGCAACGCGATGCAGAAGCTCGGCGGCGATGCCGAGAAGATCAATCCGCTGGTGCCGGTCGATCTCGTCATCGACCATTCCGTGATCGTGAACTTCTTCGGCGACAACAAGGCCTTCGGCAAGAACGTCACCGAAGAGTACAAGCAGAACCAGGAGCGCTACGAGTTCCTGAAGTGGGGCCAGAAGGCGTTCTCGAACTTCTCCGTCGTGCCGCCCGGCACTGGCATCTGCCACCAGGTCAATCTCGAATATCTCTCCCAGACGGTCTGGACCAAGAAGGAGAAGATGACGGTCGGCAAGAAGACCGGCACCTTCGAGGTCGCCTATCCCGACTCGCTGGTCGGCACCGACTCCCACACCACCATGGTCAATGGTCTGGCCGTGCTCGGCTGGGGCGTCGGCGGCATCGAGGCGGAAGCCTGCATGCTCGGCCAGCCGCTGTCGATGCTGCTGCCCAACGTCGTCGGCTTCAAGCTGAAGGGCGCGATGAAAGAAGGCGTCACCGCGACCGACCTCGTGCTCACCGTGACGCAGATGCTGCGCAAGCTCGGCGTGGTCGGCAAGTTCGTCGAGTTCTTCGGCCCCGGCCTCGACAATCTCTCGGTCGCCGACAAGGCGACCATCGCCAACATGGCGCCCGAATACGGCGCGACCTGCGGCTTCTTCCCGGTCGACGCCGCCGCGATCGACTATCTCAAGACCTCCGGCCGTGCGGCGCCGCGCGTCGCGCTGGTGCAGGCCTATGCCAAGGCGCAAGGGCTGTTCCGCACCGCCAAGTCGGCCGATCCGGTGTTCACGGAAACGCTGACGCTCGATCTCGCCGACGTCGTGCCGTCGATGGCCGGTCCGAAGCGTCCCGAAGGCCGCATCGCGCTGCCGTCGGTCGCCGAAGGCTTCTCGCTTGCGCTCGGCACCGAGTACAAGAAGGCCGAGGAGCCCAGCAAGCGCTTCGCCGTCGAAGGCAAGGATTTCGAGATCGGCCACGGCGACGTCGTGATCGCCGCCATCACCTCCTGCACCAACACCTCGAACCCGAGCGTGCTGATCGGCGCCGGCCTGCTGGCCCGTAACGCCGCCGCGAAGGGCCTGAAAGCAAAACCGTGGGTGAAGACCTCGCTCGCCCCGGGCAGCCAGGTCGTCGCCGGCTATCTCGCCGATTCCGGTCTGCAAAAGGATCTCGACAAGGTCGGCTTCAACCTGGTCGGCTTCGGCTGCACCACCTGCATCGGCAATTCAGGTCCGCTGCCTGAGGAGATCTCGAAGTCGATCAACGACAACGGCATCGTCGCCGCCGCCGTGCTCTCGGGCAACCGCAACTTCGAAGGCCGCGTCTCGCCTGACGTGCAGGCGAACTACCTGGCCTCGCCGCCGCTGGTGGTCGCGCACGCGCTCGCGGGCAGCGTCACCAAGAACCTCGCGGTCGAGCCGCTCGGCGAGGGCAAGGACGGCAAGCCGGTGTACCTCAAGGACATCTGGCCGACGACCAAGGAGATCAACGCCTTCATGAAGAAGTTCGTGACCGCGTCGATCTTCAAGAAGAAGTACGCCGACGTGTTCAAGGGCGACACAAATTGGCGCAAGATCAAGACGGTCGAGAGCGAGACCTATCGCTGGAACATGTCGTCGACCTACGTGCAGAACCCGCCTTATTTCGACGGCATGAAGAAGGAGCCGGAGCCGGTCACCGACATCATCGAGGCGCGCATCCTCGCCATGTTCGGCGACAAGATCACCACCGACCACATCTCGCCGGCCGGTTCGATCAAGCTCACCTCGCCCGCTGGCAAGTATCTCAGCGAGCACCAGGTGCGCCCCGCCGACTTCAACCAGTACGGCACGCGCCGCGGCAACCATGAGGTGATGATGCGCGGCACCTTCGCCAACATCCGCATCAAGAACTTCATGCTGAAGGGCGCGGATGGAAATATTCCGGAAGGCGGCCTGACAAAGCACTGGCCCGACGGCGAGCAGATGTCGATCTACGACGCCGCGATGAAGTACCAGCAGGAGCAGGTGCCGCTGGTGGTGTTCGCCGGTGCCGAATACGGCAACGGCTCATCGCGCGACTGGGCCGCCAAGGGCACCCGCCTGCTCGGCGTGCGCGCCGTGATCTGCCAGAGCTTCGAGCGCATCCATCGCTCCAACCTGGTCGGCATGGGCGTGCTGCCGCTGACCTTCGAGGAGGGCACCTCCTGGTCGTCGCTCGGCCTCAAGGGCGACGAGAAGGTCACGCTGCGTGGCCTGGTCGGCGATCTCAAGCCGCGCCAGAAGCTGACCGCGGAGATCGTCTCGGGCGACGGTTCGTTGCAGCGCGTTTCGCTGCTCTGCCGCATCGATACGCTGGACGAGCTCGACTACTACCGGAACGGCGGTATCCTGCACTACGTGCTGCGCAAGCTCGCGGCCTAAGCGCGAATTTGTGAACGGTGGCTCACCGCGACGTGAGTAGAAGGTTAAACGAAGGCGGCCTATCACAAGGCCGCCTTCGTGCGTTTGCGGCATGCTCCAGATGGGCCCGTCCGGCGGAAAACCTTCTTTCGGATGGTTGGCCTGGACCGTCGGGTGTGTCGCGCCCCGTAAGACTACGGTGACCATCCGGCGATAAGATCTCCCTTTCCACGAGCAATGGTGTGCGGCGTTCGACATGACAACAATGACGGCTTCTCATCTGGTTTCACGTTGGTCCGGTGCGCTCTGGTCGGGAGCTCTCGGCATCTGTGCGATCGTCGCCGTCATCCGTCCTGCCGAGGCCGATCCCCGCGCCGTTGTCGAATTGTTTACCTCGCAGGGCTGCTCCTCCTGCCCGCCCGCCGACCAGATCATCGGCGATCTCTCCAAAGACCCGTCGATCATCGCGCTGAGCATGCCGATCGACTATTGGGACTATCTGGGTTGGAAGGACACGCTGGCGGATTCGCGCTTCTCTGCACGGCAGCGTGCTTATTCGCGCATGCGCGGCGACCGCGAGGTCTACACGCCGCAGGTCGTGGTCAACGGCTCCACCCATGTCATCGGCAGCGATCGTGTCGGCATCGAGAGCGCGATCGGCAAGACCGACAAGGGCACGGGTGTGATGAGCGTGCCGGTGACGATGTCGCTCGCGGGCAAGCAGATCAACGTGTCGGTGGCGGCGAGCAACGAGCCGGCCGCCTCGCATGGCGAGGTCTGGATCTGTTCGATCGCCAAGTCGGTCCCGATCGCGATCACCCGCGGCGAGAATCGCGGACAGCAGGTCACCTATCACAACGTGGTGCGCAACCTGCTCAAGGTCGGTGACTGGACCGGGCGTTCGGAAAGCTGGACGGTGCCGATCGAGAACCTCACACGCGACGGCGTCGACGGCGCGGTGGTCTATGTCCAGGACGGCAGCCGCGACAAGCCCGGCACGATGCTGGGTGCGGCGTACACGTCGCTGCACTGATTTCAATTCTCTAGCGTCGTACTGACTGGCACCCATCATGGTGAGGAGCGCGCCCTTGCGCGCGTCTACCGGGCGATGCTTCGCATCGCCGTGAGAACCATGCAGGCCCCGCTCACGCAGCTCGGCCTCGATCCTTCGAGACGCCGCGCGAAGGACGCGCGGCTTCTCAGGATGAGAGACTGTTGGCGCTGATGAGAGAAGAATTTCGCCGAAGCAGAAACATCCCGGCACAAACAAAAAAGGACCAACTTGCGTTGGCCCTCCTTGTTGCGCGTACAGACCCGATCCTGTTCGACCCCGGGGGGCTGGGGGCTGAGGAATCCGGAACCGAAAGGACCGGGTCAACGCACACGAGTCTTTTCGCAATGCAGGGCGGCAGTCGCTAGGCGGAAAAGCGGCGAGAGTATGATTCCTGCTAACGATCCCGTGACGGTTTGCCGCGAGGGAGTTCCACCATAGCGTGTGCCCCGAATCGTAACCGATTCGACCGGTTGAATCAGGAGCCCCTTGCGGCGGTGGCCGGTTGGCGCAATCATGCAGCTGTCATGATCCAGGTTCCGGGGACGGTCTTCGCGGATTCGGGTCATGCCGTGCGATGAGGAAGCGCTCCATGAGTCTGTCGGAGGATGCCGATCCGAGCGAGCAGCGCGCGGCGGCGCGCCCCGCCGCGGCGACGACGCAACTGAGCCGGGTGACGTTCAACCGGCTCGAGCTGCACCGTATTCTCAATCTCTACGGCCGCATGGTCGCCGACGGCGAATGGCGCGACTATGCCATCGACTTCCTGAGGGATCGCGCCGTGTTCTCGGTCTATCGCCGTGCCTCGGAAGTGCCGATCTACCGCATCGAGAAGGATCCGCGGCTGGCGCGGAAGCAGGGCATGTACAGCGTGATCTCGGCGACGGGACTGATCCTGCGCCGCGGCCACGAGCTGGAGCGCGTGCTGCTGGTGATCGATCGGAAGCTGGCGGTGGTGTAGCCGCATAGACCGTGCCGTTGGGTGGGCAAAGGCGCGCAGCGCCGTGCCCACGAGCTTTCTCAATCGCCGGGATTGGTGGGCACGCTATCGCTTTGCCCACCCTACGAGACCTACTTTGTCGGCACCGTCTTCGCGCCCTCGCCGAGGTCGCGCTGCATCATCACCGTATCAAGCCAGCGGCCGAATTTCAGCCCGACATTGGGATGCGTGCCGATCATCTTGAAGCCGCCCCTGGTGTGCACGCCGATCGAGCCGGCATTCGCGGAATCGCCGATCACCGCGATCATCTGGCGGAAGCCGCGCGCCTCGCATTCGGCGACCAGTCGCTCCAGCAGCTTTGATCCGACACCGCGGCGGTGGAAGGAGGGATCGAGATAGATCGAGTTCTCGACCGTGAAGCGGTAGGCCGGGCGCGGGCGGTAGGCGCCGGCATAGGCATAACCGGCCACGCGGCCGTCGAGGATGGCGACGAAATAGGGATAGCCGCCGTCGACCAGCGCGCGATAACGGCGCGTCATCTCCACGAGGTCAGGCGGCTCCAGCTCGAACGTCGCGGTGCCCTCGCGGACGGCCTGCTGGTAGATGGCGGTGATGGCGGGAAGGTCGGCCTCGGTTGTAGGCCTGATTTCAGGTGCGGACATGGGACAAGATTAGAGCCTTCCCGCTTCTGCTGAAAGGGGCAACGGTGTTGCCACACCCGTCATTGCGAGCGCAGCGAAGCAATCCAGAAATGCATCCGCGGAGGGACTCTGGATTGCTTCGCTGCGCTCCATCCGGGCTACGGGGCGCCCCCCGCGCCCAAACAAAAACCCCGGCCTTTCGGCCGGGGTTCCTATCCGTTCTCTCGTCGTTGCGCTTAGTCGCGCTGACCGAGGAGCTGCAGCAGCAGCGTGAACAGGTTGATGAAGTTCAGGTACAGCGACAGCGCGCCGGTGATGGCCGCACGCTCTGCGATGTCACCGCCGGCCGAGGCGTAGCCGTAGATGTAGTCGTTCTTCAGCCGCTGGGTATCCCAGGCGGTGAGGCCCGCGAACACCAGCACGCCGACCACCGACACGATGAACTGCAGCATCGAGCTCGCCAGGAACAGGTTCACCAGGCTCGCGATGATGATGCCGATCAGGCCCATGAACAGGAACGAGCCCATGCCGGTCAGGTCACGCTTGGTGGTGTAGCCGTAGAGGCTCAGCGCACCGAAGGTGGCCGCGGTGATGAAGAACACCCGCACGATCGAGGTGTGCGTGAACACCAGGAAGATCGACGACAGCGAGATACCCATCAGCGCCGCGAACACCCAGAACAGGATCTGGGCGGTCGAGGGGGCGAGACGGTTGATGCCCGCCGAGATCACGAACACCATGGCGAGCGGCGCGAGCATGAACAGCCATTTCAGCGGGCTGACGAACATCGCGTAGCCGAACGGCGTCAGGAACAGCTTGCCGACGCGGACGGATTCCGCCGTCGGAACGTCGGTCACGGCAGCCATGTAGACGCCGAGCGCAGCAAGGCCCGTGATGGCGAGGCCAATGCTCATGTAGTTGTAGATGCGCAGCATATAGGCGCGCAGGCCGGCATCGACCGTCGCGGCGTCAACACGCCCGGCGGCCCTGCCGAAAGGAGAAGCGTAGTTACGGTCTAGGTCCGACATGGTCGAATTCCCGTTGGTTGGTCCGGTCCGGCACGAGGGTCGCCATGCCGCCGGTTCGTCAAACTCTATCTCGGATACCGACGCCAACCGACTAAATTTTGGCTAACAATCGGGGCTCCGAACCCATTCGATATGTGGGAAACTAACACATTCGCTGCAACCTTCCACGCGCGGCTGAATGTCGCCCTTGGCGGCAATCCTGACGCGAACCTGACGAGCAGTCGTGGTTAATCGCAGAAATCGTGCGATTTCGCTCTCGTGCGGCCCTCCGCTACATTTTGTCACAAATTCCGCAACACCGTGGCGGGCTTTTTGTTCAACGCCAGCAGCGTGCCCGCGAGCCCGAGCCCGACCGTGACGACAAGCGCGGCCGCGACCACGCCCGCCGCGCTGCCGGCCTGCCAGACGAAGCTCAGCGTCATCAGCCGCGTCACGATCATCCAGGCCGCGATGCTGCCGGAGATCATGCCGAACACCGCGGTCGCGAGCCCGATCAGGAGGTATTCGAGCGCATAGGCACCGAGCAGCCGCAGCCGCGTCGCGCCCAGCGTCTTCAGGATCACCGCATCGTAGACCCGGTGGCGATGGCCGGCGGCGAGCGCGCCGCCGAGCACCAGGATCGCCGAGATCAGGGTCACGGCGCTGGCACCGCGGATCGCTAGCGCCAGATTGGTCACCACAGAGCCGACCGTCTCCATCACCTCGCGCACGCGCACGCTCGTCACCATCGGATAGGCGTCGGCGACCTGCTTGATGATCTTGCCGTCGCCTGCCGCAGTTCCGCCCGTTTCCGTCAGCGTCGCGATGTGGGTGTGAGGGGCGCCCTTGAAGGCGTTCGGCGAGAACACCAGAACGAAGTTGATGCCCATCCCCTGCCAGTCGATGGTGCGCAGATTGCCGATTTTGGCCGGGATGTCGCGGCCGAGCACATTGACCACGACCTCGTCGCCGAGCTTGAGGCCGAGCCCGTCGGCGATCTTCTTCTCCATCGAGACGAGCGGCGGGCCGGAATATTCGGCGCTCCACCATTCGCCCTCGACCACCTTGGAGCCTTTCGGCAGCTCGCCGGTATAGGTCAGGCCGCGGTCGCTCTGCAGCACCCACTCCGAATCGGTGGTCGGCTTGAGCTCCTCGGCGCGTACGCCGCGCGCGGCGACGATGCGCCCGCGCAGCATCGGCACGTCCTCGACCGTCGCGCCCGGCGCGATCCGGCGCAGATAACCGTCGAACTGCTCGGCCTGCGTGCTCGGGATGTCGATGAAGAAGAAGGACGGCGCGCGGTCCGGCAGGGCTGCGAGGAACTGCCGGCGCAGATTGCCGTCGATCTGGGTGATGGTGACGAGCACGGCGAGCCCAAGCCCCAGCGACAGCACCACCGAGGGCGTCAGCGCGCCCGGCCGGTGGATGTTGGCGATCGCCAGCCGCAGCATCGGCAGCCGCGTCCGCGGCAGCCGCCGCGCGATCGCCATCAGCAGGGCGGCGATGCCGCGCAGCAAGGCGAACACGACGACCGAGGAGGCCACGAACACCGCGGCGATGCGCTTGTCGAACGACAATCCGATCACGACTGCGATCAGCGCCGCGATCACGACGGCCATGAACACGAGATAGCTCGCGCGCGGCCGATGCCATTCCGAGCTGATGGTATCGCGGAACAGCGCGGCCACCGGCACGTCATGGACGCGCCCGAGCGGCCACAGGCCGAAGGCGAGCGCGGTCAGGAGGCCGTAGACGAAGGACAGCGCCAGCTCGTCGGCATGCACGGCCGGCACCACCGGCAGCGGCAGCAGCTTGCCGAACAGGCCGACGATCGCGAACGGCATCGCGGCGCCGAGCGCAAGGCCGATGATCGAGCCGATGCCCGCGAGCAGGAGAACTTGCGCGAGATAGATGCCGAACACGTCGCGGCCGGTGGCGCCGACGGCCTTGAGGGCCGCGATCACTTCGAGGCGGCGGTCGATATGGCTCTTCACGGCATTGGCGACGCCGACACCGCCGACCAGCAGCGCGGCAAGGCCGACCAGGGTCAGGAACTGGGTGAAGCGGTTAATGTTGCGTTCGAGCTGCGGCGAGGCGTTGGAGCGGCTGCGGATCTCCCAGCCCGCCTGCGGCGCGGCGCTCCGCGCGTCCGCGATGAAGGCTTCGGTGGCACGCTCGTTGTTCGCCGTATCAGGCAGCTTCACCCGGTAGACCCAGCGCACCAGGCTGCCGGGCTGGATCAGGCCGGTGGCGCGCAGGCCCACCTCGCTGATCAGGAAGCGCGGGCCGAAGCCGATGCCGCCGGCGAGCTTGTCGGGCTCGGCTTCGACGGTAGAGCGGATCTGGAAGGTCGCAGCGCCAATGGTGACGCGGTCGCCGGTCTTGAGGGAGAGTCGCGCCAGCAGCGTCGGATCGGCGGCGGCGCCGAACGAGCCATCGCGCTCTGCAAGCAGGTCGGACATCGGCAGCTGTGGCGCCAGCGTCAGCTGGCCCAGCATCGGATAGGTGTCGTCGACCGCCTTCATCTCGACCAGTGCGAGCTGGCCATCGGCCGCGCGCGCCATGCCGCGCAAGGTCGCCGCGGTCGAGACCGTGCCGCGTGAGCGCAGGAAGGCGACCTCTTCAGGTTTCGCTTCGCGCTGGAACAGCACGAAGGAGACGTCGCCGCCGAGCAGCGTGCGGCCCTCGCGGGCCAAGCCGTCGGAGAGGCTCGCCGACACCGAGCCGACGCCGGCGATCGCCATCACGCCGAGCGCGATGCAGGCGATGAAGACATAGAAACCGCGCAGGCCGCCGCGCAATTCGCGCAGCGCGTAACGCAGCGACAGCGCGATGCCGTTTGGCTTCGCGAACGGTTCGGCCGAGGCGCTCATGCCGGCGCAGACTGGGTGTCGATGCGGCCCGAACGCAGGCGGATCACGCGGTCGCAGCGATGCGCGAGCGAGGAATCGTGCGTGACCAGCACCAGCGTCATGCCGCGCTCGGCATGCTTGCTGAACAGGAGGTCGACGATCTGCTTTCCGGTGGCCTCATCCAGATTGCCGGTCGGCTCGTCCGCGACCAGGATGGCGGGATCGGGCGCCAGCGCGCGGGCGAGTGCGACGCGCTGCTGCTCGCCGCCGGACAATTGCGTCGGATAGTGATGCAGGCGGTCGCCGAGCCCGACCGATTGCAGCTCCTGCGCCGCGCGCGTTGCGGCGTCGGGATTGCCGGCAAGCTCCAGCGGCACCGCGACGTTCTCCAGCGCCGTCATGGTCGGGATCAGATGAAAGGACTGAAAGACGATGCCGACCTGGCGGCCACGGAATCGGGCCAGCGCGTCCTCGTCGAGGGCATTGAAAGGCGTGCCCGACACCACCACCTCTCCGCTATCAGGACGCTCCAGCCCCGCCATCACCATCAGCAGCGTGGATTTGCCCGAGCCTGACGGGCCGATCAGGCCGACCGTCTCGCCCGAGGCGACCCGCAAGCTGATATCCTTGAGGATGTGAACGCGTGCCGCGCCCGTGCCCAATGAGAGATTGACGTTGGAGATGGCGATGGTGTCCGCGGCAGCGGTGAGCGACGAGGGTTCGATGCGAGTGTCCATGGTCCGGTCATATGGCAACTCCGATAGCGCGGTCGAGAGGCGTTACGGATTGTTCATGCACATAGCCGTGTTGATGCTCGGTTTGATGACGATCGCGACGACGCCGTCGTTGCAGGCCCAGCCGGCGGCCAAGCCGATCAAGCTCGTGGTCCTCGGCGATTCCCTGAGTGCGGGGCTTGGCCTCCCGGCCCAGGATGCATTCCCGGCCAAGCTCAAAAAATCCTTGCAAGACAAAGGTATAGCCGTCGACATGACCAACGCCGGGGTGTCCGGCGACACCTCCTCGGGCGGCCGCGACCGGCTCGACTGGTCGGTCCCCGACGGAACCGACGGCGTCATCGTCGAGCTCGGCGCCAACGATGCGCTGCGCGGCGTCGATCCCGATTTGACGCGCGCCGCATTGACCGACATCGTCCAGCGGCTGAAGGCGCGCAAGATCGCGGTGATGCTGTGCGGCATGCTGGCGCCGCCGAATTACGGCGCCGATTATGCCGCGCGCTTCAATTCGATTTATCCGGATCTGGCGAAGAAATTCGACGTGCCGCTCTATCCGTTCTTTCTCGAGGGCGTTGCGGCCGACGCCAAGCTCAACCAGGCCGACGGCATTCATCCGACTGCGGCCGGCGTCGACATCATCGTCGGCAACATCATGCCCACCGCGGAGGCATTCCTTGGCACCATCGCTGAGCAACGACGTTGAAAAGCGGGCAGCGCCAACCCTCATACCCAGGGTTTTACCGGGGTGAGGCGCGCGATGCTTCGCAGAGTCACACAACTGCGATAGGAATCAGGGTACCGGTGATTCGTCACCGGCTCTAAAATTTGGATATGGTCTGTCCCACGGATCATGCCCAAGCATCGGGAGTGCGAAACGATGCCGCGTTTGTTCACTGGTCTGGAAATCCCGGCCGAAGTCAGCCAGACGCTTTCCAATTTGCGGGGTGGCCTTCCCGGCGCCCGCTGGATCGATCCCGAAAATTATCACGTCACCTTGCGCTTCATCGGCGATATCGACGGCCTGTCCGCCAACGAGATCGCATCGAT
Organism: Bradyrhizobium sp. 25ACV; assembly: GCF_054863005.1. Classification (NCBI taxonomy): domain Bacteria; kingdom Pseudomonadati; phylum Pseudomonadota; class Alphaproteobacteria; order Hyphomicrobiales; family Nitrobacteraceae; genus Bradyrhizobium; species Bradyrhizobium sp. 25ACV. The sequence goes on along the minus strand of NZ_JAVAYO010000005.1, from coordinate 59,956 downwards.
GCTGTTTCGCGTCGACCGCAAACCGTTCGAGGTGAAGGTGCAGGGGCTGACGAGTTTTGGCGGTCGCAAACCGAGAGCGGTCGTTGCGACGATCGCGCCGAGCAAGCCGCTGATGGAATTGCAGGCCGAGCTCGAGCGCATGATGCAGCGGATCGGCCTCAACCCTGAAGGCCGCAAGTTCATCCCGCATGTCACGCTGGCCCGGCTGCACGATGCCTCCGACCGCGACGTCGCCGACTATCTCTCGCTGCGTGGCTACTTCCCGAGCAAGGCGTTCATGGCGGAGCGGTTCGTGCTGTTCTCGTCGCGCGCCTCCACTGGCGGCGGGCCGTATGTCGTCGAGGACGCCTACGAGCTGTGTGCGTAGCTCGCGCTCGTGCCCCGGCCGCAGAGCCGGGGCCCAGTTCTCCGCGATGAACGAAATAGTGGGTCCCGGCTCTGCGCAGCAGCGCATAGCGCGTCAAAGACGCGCGTGAACGCGCTGGTGGCGCTGCAGCGCGTCCGGGACACGAAAGCGCATACCTCTGACCTCGATTCACGGCTTGCAATTTCCGTCCGTCTCTGGCGGTAAAGGCCATGCTCTCGACCCCCAGTTCCCCCTTCAGCGCAGCCTATCAGGCCCAGATCGCCTCCGGCGCGATCGAGCCCGATGCTGCGCAAGCCGAAGTCGCCGAAGCCTATGCGGCGCTCGATCTGCGGCTCGCGGACTACAAACCGCAGCGCAAGCAGGGCCTGCTTGCCCGCCTGTTCAGCAGCGACAAGGATGACGCGCCGCGCGGGCTCTACATCCATGGCGAGGTCGGCCGCGGCAAGACCATGCTGATGGATCTGTTCTTCCAGCACGCCTCGGTCGAGCACAAGCGGCGGGCGCATTTCCACGAATTCATGGCGGACGTGCATGAACGCATCTACGACTATCGCCAGAGCATCGCGCGCGGCGAGATCGCCGACAGCGATGTCATCGCGCTGACCGCCAACGCGATCTTCGAGGAAAGCTGGCTGCTCTGCTTCGACGAATTCCACGTCACCGACATCGCGGATGCGATGATCCTGGGGCGACTGTTCGCTAAATTGTTCGAGCTCGGCACCGTCGTGGTCGCGACCTCCAACGTCGCGCCTGACGATCTCTACAAGGGCGGCCTGAACCGGTCGCTGTTCCTGCCCTTCATCAAGCAGATCACCGACCACATGGACGTCGCGCGGCTCAATGCGCGCACCGATTTCCGGTTGGAAAAACTTCAGGGCGTGCCGATGTGGCTGACGCCGGCCGACGGCGATGCGGATGCAGCCCTCGATCGCGCCTGGGCCAAGATGACCGGCAACGCCAAATGCAAGTCGCGAGACATCACGATCAAGGGCCGCATCCTGCACGTGCCGTGCTCGGCCCATGGCGTGGCGCGGTTCTCGTTCGCCGATCTCTGCGAGAAGCCGCTCGGGGCATCGGACTACCTCCGGCTGGCGCACGACTATCACACCATCCTGGTCGACCATATTCCAGTGATGGACCAGTCCCAGCGCAACGCCGCCAAGCGCTTCATCACGCTGATCGACGCGCTCTATGACAATGCCGTGAAGCTGATGGCCTCGGCCGATGCCAACCCGATCTCGCTCTACCTGGCCCATGAGGGCACCGAGGCCATGGAGTTCAAGCGGACGGCGTCGCGCCTGATCGAGATGAGCTCGGAATCCTATCTGGCGCTGGCTCACGGCCGCAAGGATTCCACCGCAAGCGGCTCCACCAAGGGGTTGGTAGAGACTTAAGTCCTATTCGCTAGCGCTGTCATTCCGGGCTCGCGCTTCGCGCGCCCCGGAATCACGGACCTGTATGGCTGCTATCGCGCCAAGCCCGACAATTGGGCATCCGGCGACTTGAACGGGGGAGGCGAAAGGGATAACCACCCTCTCAGTTTTTCCCCACCTTACGTGTCTAAAGGACAGGCTCACATGGCGCGCGACAAGATTGCTTTGATTGGCTCCGGTCAGATCGGCGGAACGCTGGCTCATCTCATCGGCCTGAAAGAGCTGGGCGACGTGGTGATGTTCGACATCGCCGAAGGCGTGCCGCAGGGCAAGGCGCTCGACATCGCGCAGTCCTCGCCGGTCGACGGTTTTGACGCCCACTACACCGGCGCGAACTCCTACGAGGCGCTCGACAACGCCAAGGTCTGCATCGTCACCGCCGGCGTGCCGCGCAAGCCCGGCATGAGCCGCGACGATCTTCTCTCCATCAACCTCAAGGTCATGGAGCAGGTCGGCGCCGGCATCAAGAAGTACGCCCCGGACGCCTTCGTCATCTGCATCACCAACCCGCTCGACGCGATGGTCTGGGCGCTGCAGAAGGCTTCGGGCCTGCCGCACAAGAAGGTCGTCGGCATGGCCGGCGTGCTGGATTCGGCCCGCTTCCGCTACTTCCTGGCCGACGAGTTCAACGTCTCGGTCGAAGACGTCACCGCCTTCGTGCTCGGCGGCCATGGCGACACCATGGTGCCGCTGGTGAAGTACTCCACCGTCGCCGGCATTCCGCTGCCCGACCTCGTCAAGATGGGCTGGACCTCGCAGGCGCGCCTCGACGAGATCGTCGACCGCACCCGCAACGGCGGCGCCGAGATCGTCAACCTGCTCAAGACCGGCTCGGCCTTCTACGCGCCGGCCGCCTCGGCAATCGCGATGGCCGAGAGCTATCTGCGTGACAAGAAGCGCGTGCTGCCCTCGGCCGCGTACCTCAACGGCGAATACGGCGTGAAGGACATGTATGTCGGCGTGCCCGTCGTGATCGGCTCCAAGGGCGTCGAGCGCGTCGTCGAGATCGAGCTCGCCGGCAAGGACCGCGAAGCCTTCGACAAGTCGGTCGGCGCGGTGCAGGGCCTGGTCGACGCCTGCAAGAAGATCGCCCCCGATCTTCTCGGCCGCTAAGCGCCAAGCAAGTCCCGCCGAAGCCCGAAAACCGGTCTTCGGCGGTTTCACTTCCGGGGACCGGTTGTCGGGACGGGTCCGGTTTCAGCAGTCCAGAGATCTCGAAGTCAAAGAATCCGGGTTGCAGTTCCTGTGGTATATGGTATGCCAGCCACAAGACTGAGGTGGGCCCTTGAGGTCACCGCCCGCGGGTTCAGGGAGCGACCATATGAATATCCATGAATATCAGGCCAAAGCGCTGCTCAGCGAGTTCGGCGTAGCGATCTCCAAGGGCGTGCCCGTCCTGAAGCCCTCGGATGCGGAAGCCGCCGCCAAGGCGCTGCCGGGTCCGGTCTATGTGGTGAAGAGCCAGATCCACGCCGGCGGCCGCGGCAAGGGCAAGTTCAAGGAAGCTTCCGCCGGCGACAAGGGCGGCGTCCGCATCGCCAAGTCGGCCGCAGAGGTCACCGAGTTCGCCAAGCAGATGCTCGGCGCCACGCTGGTGACGATCCAGACCGGCCCCGCCGGCAAGCAGGTCAACCGCCTCTACATCGAGGACGGCTCCGACATCGACAAGGAATTCTACCTCTCGCTCCTGGTCGACCGCGAGACCTCGCGCGTCTCGTTCGTCGTCTCGACCGAGGGTGGCGTCAACATCGAGGACGTCGCGCACAACAATCCTGAGAAGATCGTGACCTTCTCGGTCGATCCCGCCACCGGCATCATGGGCCATCACGGCCGCACGGTTGCGAATGCGCTGAAGCTCTCCGGCGATCTCGCCAAGCAGGCCGAGAAGCTCACCGCACAGCTCTACGCGGCCTTCGTCGGCAAGGATATGGCCATGCTGGAGATCAACCCGCTGGTCGTGACCAAGCAGGGCCAGCTCCGCGTGCTCGACGCCAAGGTGTCGTTCGACGACAACGCGCTGTTCCGTCACCCCGAAGTGCTCGCCCTGCGCGACGAGACCGAGGAAGACGCCAAGGAAATCGAGGCGTCCAAGTACGACCTCAACTACGTCACGCTCGACGGCAACATCGGCTGCATGGTCAACGGCGCCGGACTTGCCATGGCGACGATGGACATCATCAAGCTCTACGGCATGTCGCCGGCGAACTTCCTCGACGTCGGCGGCAGCGCCAGCAAGGAGAAGGTCGCGGCCGCGTTCAAGATCATCACCGCCGATCCCAACGTGAAGGGCATCCTCGTCAACATCTTCGGCGGCATCATGAAGTGCGACGTGATCGCCGAGGGCGTCACCGCTGCGGTTCGTGAAGTCGGTCTCAGCGTGCCGCTGGTGGTCCGCCTCGAGGGCACCAATGTCGAGCTCGGCAAGAAGATCATCCGTGAATCCGGCCTGAACGTGGTGCCGGCCGACAATCTCGACGACGCCGCGCAGAAGATCGTGAAGGCCGTCAAGGGAGGCTAAGGCCATGGCCCAGGACCATCTCGCCGCATCATCTCCGCTTCCCGAGCACGCGCGTCTTGCCGCGTTCGCCGGCGAATGGGATGGCGAAGAGGTGGTCTTCCCGTCGCGCTGGACGGCGGGCGGGCCGGCAAGTTCGCACGTCGTCGCGCGCATGGACCTGAATGGATTTTATCTGATCCAGGACGCGGTGCAGCTGCGCGACGGCAAGCAGATCTTCGCCACCCACGGCATCTTCACCTTCGACAGCGACGACCGGACCTACAAATTGTTCTGGTACGACTCGCTCGGCTACACGCCGCCTTCGCCCGCCTCCGGCGGGTGGGTCGGCAAGACCCTGACGCTGGTGCGCGGCTCGCTTCGCGGCAATGCGCGCCACGTCTACGAAATCATCGACGACAATTCCTACTCGTTGAAGATCCAGTTCTCGCCGGACGCGGAAGGCTGGGCCGACGTGCTCACCGGCGTCTACCGCCGCATCCACTGATCCTCTCACTCTGTTAGTTTCGCGAAAGCAGACCTCATGTCCATCCTGATCGACAAGAACACCAAGGTCATCTGCCAGGGCTTCACCGGCAAGAACGGCACCTTCCATTCGGAGGCCGCGATCGCCTACGGCACCAAGATGGTCGGCGGCACCTCGCCGGGCAAAGGCGGCGCGACGCATCTGGGCCTGCCGGTGTTCGACACCGTGCGCGATGCGCGTGAGAAGACCGGCGCCGATGCATCGGTGATCTACGTGCCGCCGCCGGGCGCGGCCGACGCGATCTGCGAAGCGATCGACGCCGAGATCCCCCTGATCGTCTGCATCACCGAGGGCATTCCCGTCATCGACATGGTGCGCGTGAAGCGCTCGCTGGCCGGTTCCAAGTCGCGCCTGATCGGGCCGAACTGCCCGGGCGTCATGACCGCCGGCGAGTGCAAGATCGGCATCATGCCCGCCAACATCTTCAAGACCGGCTCGGTCGGCATCGTCTCCCGCTCGGGCACGCTGACCTATGAAGCCGTGTTCCAGACCTCCCAGGAAGGCCTCGGCCAGACCACCGCGGTCGGCATCGGCGGCGACCCGGTCAAGGGAACCGAGTTCATCGACGTCCTCGAAATGCTCCTGGCCGACCCCAAGACCGAGTCGATCATTATGATCGGCGAGATCGGCGGTTCCGCCGAGGAGGACGCTGCCCAGTTCCTCAAGGACGAGGCCAAGCGCGGCCGCAAGAAGCCGATGGTCGGCTTCATCGCCGGCGTCACCGCCCCTCCCGGCCGCCGCATGGGCCATGCCGGCGCGATCATCTCGGGCGGGAAGGGCGACGCCGGTTCCAAGACCGAGGCGATGAAATCGGCAGGGATTACAGTGTCCCCGTCACCCGCCCGCCTCGGCCATACGCTTGCCGAAAAGTTGAAAGGCTGATTCACTTCTTCGCACTTTTCCGGGCGAAGTTTCGCAGCAAATAGGGTAAAGGGTGCCTGTCGCGCCGAGCCTCTGCCGGGGAGCTCGGTGCCAGCGCCGTTTGTTATGCGCGAACCGAAATCGCCAGGAACTCCAGTATGTCTCGCCAGGACGCGAACGCAGCCTTTGCCCTGTCATCCTTTTTGCAGGGCACCAACGCCACCTACATCGACGAAATCTACGCCCGCTACGAGAAGGACCCGTCCTCGGTCGACGCCGAGTGGCGGGAGTTCTTCAAGAGCCTCAACGACCACCCCGGTGACATCAGCAAGAACGCCGAGGGGCCGTCCTGGGAGCGCACCAACTGGCCGCTGACCCCACAGGACGACCTGACCTCTGCCCTCGACGGCAACTGGGCCGAGGTCGAGAAGGCGGTCGGTGCCAAGATCGCGGCCAAAGCGCAGGCCAAGGGGGGTGACAAGGGCGCCGGTCTCTCCTCCGCCGATCTGCTCCAGGCGACGCGCGACTCCGTCCGCGCCCTGATGCTGATCCGCTCCTACCGCATGCGCGGTCACTTCCATGCCAAGCTCGATCCGCTCGGCATCGAAGCCCAGCGCAACCGCGAAGAGCTCGATCCGCGTACCTACGGCTTCAGCGAAGCCGATTTCGACCGCAAGATCTTCCTCGATCACGTGCTCGGCCTCGAATACGGCACGCTGCGCGAGATCACCGCGATCTGCGAGCGCACCTACTGCCAGACGCTCGGCGTCGAGTTCATGCATATCAGCAATGCCGCGCAGAAGGCCTGGATCCAGGAGCGCATCGAGGGTCCGGACAAGGAGATCTCGTTCACCCGCGAAGGTCGCCGCGCCATCCTGATGAAGCTGGTCGAGGCCGAGGGCTTCGAGAAATTCTGCGACACCAAGTTCACCGGCACCAAGCGCTTCGGTCTCGACGGCGCCGAATCGCTGATCCCGGCGCTCGAGCAGATCATCAAGCGCGGCGGCAATCTCGGCGTGAAGGAGATCGTGCTGGGCATGCCGCACCGCGGCCGCCTCAACGTGCTGACGCAGGTGATGGGCAAGGCGCACCGCGCCCTGTTCCACGAATTCAAGGGCGGCTCCGCCAACCCCGACGCGGTCGAAGGCTCGGGCGACGTCAAATATCACCTCGGCGCGTCCTCGGACCGCGAGTTCGACGGCAACCGCATCCATCTGTCGCTGACCGCCAACCCCTCGCATCTCGAGATCGTCGATCCCGTGGTGCTCGGCAAGGTCCGCGCCAAGCAGGACCAGCATGGCGATCCGCCCGACATGCGCATTTCGGTGCTGCCGCTCCTGATGCACGGCGACGCGGCGTTCGCCGGCCAGGGCGTGGTCGCGGAATGCTTCGGCCTGTCCGACCTGAAGGGCTACCGCACCGGCGGCTCCGTGCATTTCATCGTCAACAACCAGATCGGCTTCACCACCTATCCGCGCTACTCGCGCTCCTCGCCCTATCCGTCGGACGTGGCGAAGATGATCGACGCGCCGATCTTCCATGTGAACGGCGACGATCCGGAGGCCGTGGTGTTCGCGGCCAAGGTCGCGATCGAATTCCGGCAGAAATTCCACAAGCCCGTCGTCATCGACATGTGGTGCTATCGCCGCTACGGCCACAATGAGGGCGATGAGCCGGCATTCACTCAGCCGGTGATGTACAAGCGGATCGCGGCCCATGCCTCGACCCTCACCCTCTACTCCAAGCGATTGATCGCCGAAGGCGTGGTCACCGAGGGTGAAGTCGACAAGCTGAAGGCCGACTGGCGCGCGCGGCTCGACGCCGAGTTCGAGGCCGGCACCTCCTACAAGCCGAACAAGGCCGACTGGCTTGACGGCAAGTGGTCCGGCTTCAAGATCGCCGATCAGGAAGAGGATGCGCGGCGCGGCGTCACCGGCGTTGATCTTCCTGTTCTCAAGGATATCGGCCGCAAGATCACCAAGGTGCCGGATGGTTTCCGCGTTCACCGCACCATCCAGCGCTTCCTCGACAACCGCGCCAAGGCGATCGACGGCAACGCGGGCGTCGACTGGGCGACCGGCGAGGCGTTGGCGTTCTGCACGCTGCTCAACGAAAACCATCACGTCCGCCTGTCCGGACAGGATTCGGAGCGCGGCACCTTCTCGCAGCGCCACTCGGTCCTGATCGACCAGGAAGACGAGAGCCGCTACACGCCGTTCAACCATCTCGGTCACGAGCAGGGCCATTACGAGGTCATCAACTCGCTGCTGTCGGAAGAAGCCGTGCTCGGCTTCGAATATGGCTACTCGCTCGCCGAGCCGAACACGCTGACCCTCTGGGAAGCCCAGTTCGGCGACTTCGCCAACGGTGCGCAGGTCGTGTTCGACCAGTTTATCTCCTCGGGCGAGCGCAAATGGCTGCGCATGTCCGGCCTCGTCTGCCTGCTGCCGCACGGCTATGAGGGGCAGGGACCGGAGCACTCCTCGGCGCGCCTCGAGCGTTACCTGCAGATGTGCGCCGAAGACAACATGCAGGTGGTCTACCCGACCACGCCGGCGAACTACTTCCACGTGCTGCGTCGGCAGCTTCATCGCGAAATCCGCAAGCCGCTGATCGTGATGACGCCCAAGTCGCTGCTGCGTCACAAGCGTGCGGTGTCGCGCATCGAGGAACTTGCGAAGGACACGTCCTTCCACCGCATCCTCTATGATGACGCCCAAATGCTGCCGAACGAGGCGATCAAGCTCGTCCCGGACGAGAAGGTCCGCCGCATCGTGCTGTGCTCCGGCAAGGTCTATTACGACCTCTACGAGGAGCGCGAGAAGCGCGGCATCGACGACATCTATCTGATGCGCGTCGAGCAGCTCTATCCGGTGCCGCTGAAGGCGCTGGTGGCCGAGCTGTCGCGCTTCAAGAAGGCCGAGATGGTGTGGTGCCAGGAAGAGCCCCGCAACATGGGCGCCTGGCACTTCATCGAGCCCTATCTGGAATGGGTGCTGAACCAGGTGAACGGCGTGAGCCGGCGTCCGCGTTATGTCGGCCGCGCCGCTTCCGCCGCGACCGCGACTGGTCTGATGTCCAAGCATCAGGCGCAGCTGAAGGCATTCCTGGACGAAGCACTGAGCTGAACTTTTTTAACTGCGTCATGCCCCGCTCGGAAGAGCGGGGCATCCAGTAGGTCGCGACTGCGAACGTCCCGGCTCGCTGGATGGCTTGCTTTTCGCTGGCCGTGACATCCGGAATTCATGACCGCACCGGCGATCCCTTAAGGAAAAGACCATGACTGAAATTCGTGTGCCGACGCTCGGCGAATCCGTCACCGAGGCCACCATCGGCCGCTGGTTCAAGAAGGCCGGCGACCCCGTCGCCGTCGACGAGCCCTTGGTGGAGCTCGAGACCGACAAGGTCACCATCGAGGTCCCGGCGCCCTCCGCCGGCACGCTGAGCGAGATCATCGCCGCCGATGGCGCGACCGTCGCGGTCGGCGCGCTGCTCGGCCAGATCACGGAAGGCGCCGCAGGCGCTGCCAAGCCCGCCGCCGCGCCCGCCAAGCCCGCCGCTGCCGCTCCTGCCGCCGCTGCTGCTTCCGCGCCGGCTCCGGCCGCGAAGGCGCCGCCGGCCGACGCGCCGCTCGCCCCGTCCGTGCGCAAGCTCTCGGCTGAGACCGGCGTCGATGCCTCGACTGTTCCGGGCTCCGGCAAGGACGGCCGCGTCACCAAGGGCGACATGCTTGCCGCGATCGAGCGGGCGGCCTCTGCGCCGACCCCGGTCAACCAGCCCGCCGCCGCCGTGCAGGTGCGCGCGCCCTCGCCGGCCGATGACGCCGCCCGCGAAGAGCGCGTCAAGATGACCCGCCTGCGCCAGACCATCGCGCGCCGCCTCAAGGACGTCCAGAACACCGCGGCCATGCTGACGACCTTCAACGAGGTCGACATGACCAACGTGATGGCGCTGCGAGCGCACTACAAGGACGCGTTCGAGAAGAAGCACGGCTCCAAGCTCGGCTTCATGGGCTTCTTCACCAAGGCCGTCGTGCAGGCGCTGAAGGACATCCCGGCCGTCAACGCCGAGATCGACGGCACCGACCTGATCTACAAGAACTACTACCACATCGGCGTCGCCGTCGGCACCGACAAGGGCCTCGTCGTGCCCGTGGTGCGCGACTGCGACCACAAGTCGATCGCCGACATCGAGAAGGGCATCGCCGATTTCGGTCGCCGCGCCCGTGACGGCCAGCTCAAGATCGACGAGATGCAGGGCGGCACCTTCACCATCACCAATGGCGGCATCTACGGCTCGTTGATGTCGACCCCGATCCTGAACGCGCCGCAATCCGGCATCCTCGGCATGCACAAGATCCAGGAGCGGCCGATGGTCGTCGGCGGCAAGATCGAGGTCCGCCCGATGATGTATCTGGCGCTGTCCTATGATCACCGCGTCATCGACGGCAAGGAAGCCGTCACCTTCCTGGTTCGCGTCAAGGAGAGTCTGGAAGATCCGGCGCGCCTGGTGCTCGATCTCTGAGGGAGGCGACGATGGGGGAGCCGTCGCTTGCGCATGCGCTCATCTCCATGGTGCCGTTCCTGCTGACCACCCTTATCTTTTTCTTCTTCGCGATTCCGATCAGTCGAAGAAAAGGTAAGGGGGTCGGCTTTGCCGCTTGGTGCCTGATTCCGTTTCTCACGCCCTTCATTCTGTTCCATCTGGTGAGCCTCACGGACAAGTCCGTGCTGGATCGATTGGCCGCTCTTGAGGGCAAGACGTCGTAGTGCGCTCGAACTCGTGGGGATTGATGTGACCGATAAAGTCGTTGTCATCACCGGCGGCAGCCGTGGCATTGGCCGCGCGACCGCGATTGCGGCGGCTGCGCGCGGCTATCGCGTCGTGGTCGGCTATGCCAGCAACAAGAAGGCCGCCGATGAGGTTGTCGCCCAGATCGAGGCCGGCAATGGCAAGGCGATCGCGGTGAAATGCGATGTCGCCGAGGAAGGCGACATCCTCGATCTGTTCAAGCAGGCCGACAAGTTCGGCACGTTGGCCGCGCTCGTCAACAATGGCGGTATCGTCGGCACCAGCGGCGTGCGGGTCGACGAGATGTCGGCCGAGCGCATCCAGCGCGTGCTCGCGGTCAACGTCACCGGCTCCATTCTCTGCGCGCGCGAGGCCGTGAAGCGGATGTCCACCAAGCACGGCGGCAAGGGTGGCGTCATCGTCAACCTGTCTTCGGTCGCGGCGCGTCTCGGCGCGCCCAACACCTATGTCGACTATGCCGCGTCCAAGGGCGCGATCGATTCCTTCACCACCGGCCTCGGCTATGAGGTCGCGGGCGAAGGCATTCGTGTCGCGGGCATCCGGCCGGGCCTGATCGATACGGAAATTCACGCCGCCGGCGGCGAGCCCGACCGCGCCCATCGTCTGGCCCAAATGGTGCCGATGAAGCGCGTCGGCACCGCCGATGAAATCGCCAATGCCATCGTCTGGCTGATGTCGGACGAGGCTTCCTACATCACCGCAGCAACTCTCGATGTGTCCGGCGGACGCTGACGCGCCGCGCGGACGCTGACACATCCCCATCACGCTAAACCTACGGGACTTTCTCTCATGGCTACCTACGATCTCGTCGTCATCGGCACCGGACCGGGCGGTTATGTCTGCGCGGTGCGCGCAGCCCAGCTCGGCATGAAAGTCGCCGTGGTCGAAAAGAACGCAACCCTCGGCGGCACCTGCCTCAATGTCGGCTGCATGCCGTCGAAGGCGCTGCTGCACGCGTCCGAGATGTTCGAGGAAGCCGGGCACTCCTTCGCCAAGATGGGCGTGTCGGTGTCCTCGCCGAAGCTCGATCTTCCCGCGATGATGAACTTCAAGCAGCAGGGCATCGACGGCAACGTCAAGGGCGTCGAGTTCCTGATGAAGAAGAACAAGATCGACGTGCTCAAGGGCACCGGCAAGATCCTGGGCACCGGCAAGGTCGCGGTCTCCGCCGATGGCAAGTCGCAGACGATCGAAACGAAGAACATCGTGATCGCGACCGGTTCGGACATCGCGCGCCTCAAGGGTATCGAGATCGACGAGAAGCGCATCGTGTCCTCGACCGGCGCGTTGTCGCTCGACAAGGTGCCCGGCAAGCTCTTGATCGTCGGCGCCGGCGTGATCGGCCTCGAGCTCGGCTCGGTCTGGCATCGTCTCGGTGCCGAGGTCGTCGTCGTCGAATTCCTCGATCGCATCCTGCCCGGCATGGACGGCGAGATCGCCAAGCAATTCCAGCGCATCCTGGAAAAGCAGGGCTTTGCGTTCAAGCTTGGCGCCAAGGTCACCGCCGTCGACAGCTCAGGCAAGACGCTGAAGGCGACCATCGAGCCCGCCGCCGGCGGCGCCGCCGAGACGCTGGAAGCCGACGTCGTTCTGGTCTGCATCGGCCGCGTCCCCTACACCGACGCGCTCGGCCTGAAGGAGGCCGGCGTCGCGCTGGACAATCGTGGCCGCGTCCAGATCGATCCGCACTTCGCCACCAGCCTGAAGGGCGTCTATGCCATCGGCGACGTCGTCGCTGGGCCCATGCTCGCGCACAAGGCCGAGGACGAAGGCGTGGCGGTGGCCGAGATCATCGCCGGCCAGTCCGGCCACGTGAACTACGACGTGATCCCAGGCGTCGTGTATACCACCCCGGAAGTGTCCTGCGTCGGCAAGACCGAGGAGGAGCTGAAGCAGGCGGGCGTGGCTTATACCGTCGGGAAGTTTCCCTTTACCGCCAACGGCCGCTCCAAGGTCAACCAGACCACTGACGGCTTTGTGAAGATTCTCGCAGATGCGAAGACCGATCGCGTGCTCGGCGTGCACATTATCGGCCGCGAAGCCGGCGAAATGATCCATGAAGCGTGCGTTCTCATGGAGTTTGGCGGCAGTGCGGAAGATCTCGCGCGCACCTGCCACGCGCATCCGACCCGCTCGGAGGCCATCAAGGAAGCCGCGCTTGCAGTCGGCAAGCGGGCCATCCATATGTAGTCACGCGCCCAGCGCCTAATCGGGCGGGAAACACATGCTGCGCCGCCTTCTTCAACCGGTCTGGGTCCTGCTTGCGATCGTCTTCCTGATCGAAGCCTGGCTGTGGGACCATCTCGAGCCGATCGTTGCAAAGGTCGTCGCGGCGATCCCGCTGGCGCGCTTCAAGCAATGGCTGACGGAGCGCGTCGATGCGCTGTCGCCGGCCATGACGTTGATCGTGTTCGCGGTCCCGATCGTCCCGCTGTTTCCGCTCAAGCTGGTCGGCCTGTGGCTGCTCACGCATGAATACTGGACCAGCGCGGTCTTCACGATCGTTTTCGCGAAGCTGCTCGGCGTCGGCGTCACTGCCTTCGTGTTCGACGTGACGCGCGACAAGCTTTTGGAGATGCACTGGTTCGAGCGGATCTATGATCTGGTGATGAAGGTCCGCGCCAAGGCGCACCTGCTGGTCGACCCGATCAAGCGCCGTATCCGCGAGCTGATCGCCGGCAACGGCGAAGGCTGGTCGTCACGTACGCTGCGTCTGATCCAGCGCTTCAGGAAGAGCGTGCACCAGGCGCGGTAGCTGCCTGCTGCTTACACACTGTCATCGCCACATATTCGGTGTCATTGCCCGTCAAGCCGGGGCATGACACTGTCTGTGTGGCTTGTGGCGAGCGCGTCAGCGCACCAATCAATGCAAATGCACCAGATGCGGCCACCACAGGCCGAGGCCGGTCATGAGCAGGCCGGCGAGCGTCAGGATGCCGGCGACATAGGCCAGCGCGAACATGCCGGTGATGATGGTGGCCGAGGCCAGCACGATGCCGATCTGGAAGGCGGCCGACGCCAGCTCGAAGTGGTGGTATTTCGCGGTCGCCTCGTCGCGCTGGTGCTCGGCATGCTTGGCCTTCTCGGCGAGCTGCTCGGTGCCTTCGCCGGTCTCCGGCTCGGAGCGGTAGCGCTGCGCGGTCTTGGTCCAGTCGTCGACCTGCTTCTGCACCGCGGGCTTCTGCGCCTCGTCCGCGCCGGCGAGCGCGAGCTTGCCCTGCTCGGCGGCGGTGATCACCATGGTGCGGCGGATGCTCTTGGCCTGGAAGAACGCCCAGAGATTGGCGGCCTCGACGTTCTTGCTGATGGATTCGGTCTGGGCGCCCTTGCCGAGCGTCTCCGAGATCGCCAGGAACAGCGCCAGCACGGCAATCAGGAGCGCGATCTTCTTGTTCGAGCCGGACGCGTGTTCGGCGTGCTCGGCGTGCTCCATGCTTTCATGTGCGCTCATCAGTCTCTCCTGCCTCGGTTCCGCAACGATTGACCGAACCGCGCGGCCTGCGCAAGAGGCAAGGCAGTTATGACGTCAGTGTGTCAGCGCCAATTCGTCAGCGTCTTGGATGCGCGCTGGCATAGACTTCCAGCAGGCGCTCGGAATCGATGCCGGTGTAGATCTGCGTGGTCGAGAGCGAGGAATGGCCGAGCAATTCCTGGATGGCGCGCAAGTCCCCGCCGCGCGACAGCAGATGCGTGGCGAAGGAATGCCGGAGCGCGTGCGGCGTGGCGCTGTCGGGCAGGCCGAGCGCGCCGCGCAGCCGCTCCATCGCGAGCTGGATGATGCGCGGGCTCAAGGGACCGCCGCGCGCGCCGACGAAGATCGGGCCCTCGGCGGGCAGCGGATAAGGGCACATCGCGACATATTCCTGAACGAGCTCGAGCACGTTCTGCAGCACCGGCACCATGCGGGTCTTGTTGCCTTTGCCGGTCACGATCAGCACGTCGCCCTCGCCGGGACGCGGCACTTCGCGGCGCTTCAGGCCGAGCGCCTCCGAGATGCGGAGCCCCGAGCCGTACAAGAGCGCCATCACCGCGGCATCGCGCGCCAGGATCCAGGTGTCGCGATCCTCGCCGGCACGCTCGTCGGCATCGGCAAGGCGCTTGGCTGATGCCATCGGCAGCGGCTTCGGCAAGGTCTTGGCCACCTTCGGCGCACGGATCGCCGAGAGTGCGCCGACCTTGCCCTTGCCTTCGCGCTCGAGGAAGCGGCCGAAGGAGCGCAGGCCGGCCAGCGCACGCATCAAGCTGCGGCCGGCGATGTCGTCGGCGCGTCGCATCGCCATGAAGGCGCGGACGTCGGTGGCCTCCAGCGCCGCGAAGCGCTTCAGCGTCACGCGCTCGCCCCAATGGCTGCAAAGGAAATCCAGGCACTGCCGCAAGTCGCGGCCATAGGCTTCCAGCGTCTTCGGCGACAATCGCCGCTCGGCGCCGAGATGCGACAGCCAGCGCGTCATCTCCTGCGCGATCGAGGGATCGGCGCTGGCGAGCTCGAGAGGTGGGGCGACGGCTTTGCTCATGCGCACTGGACGTGGTGATTCCACTCAGTATATCGCATCACACCCGTTTATCGTTCGCTAAGGCCGCCCCAGGGCGCTAGCCTTGAGGCCCCCGGTTCCGATTCTTCGTTCATGGATCACACCTCGCGCAGCACCACCGCCCCCACCAACGCGACCGGCATGGTCGACGTGCTGGTGCCGGTCGCGCTCGACCAGACCTATTCCTACAAGGTGCCGCGCGGAATGGAGCTGAAGGCGGGCGATCTCGTCGCCGTGCCGCTCGGGCCGCGCGAGGTGCTGGCCGTGGTCTGGGGCGAGAACGCCAATCCCGATCCGCGCCTGCACAACCGTCTCAAGGAGGTCAACGAGAAGCTCGACATCCCGCCGCTCAAGCCCGAGCTGCGGTCCGTGGTCGACTGGGTCGCCAATTACACACTGAGCCCGCGCGGCATGGTGCTCCGCATGTGCCTGCGGATGGGCGAGACTCTCGGCCCCGAGCGGGTGCGCCCGGGCGTGCGCCTGGTCGGCGACCCGCCGAAAAGGCTGACGCCGGCACGGCAGCGCGTGATCGAGGTGCTGTCGGACCGGCTCCTGCACGGCAAGTCTGAAGCCGCCAAGGAAGCCGGCGTCTCCTCAGGCGTGATCGACGGGCTCGTCGACGAAGGCACGCTCACGGTCGAGCCGATGCCGCCGCCTCCGCCGTCGCCGGTGCCCGATCCGGATTTCGGCCGGCCGGATTTTACCCCGCTGCAGCGCGCGGCCGTCGACACGATGCGCGCGCTCGCCGCCAACGGCACCTTCCACGTCGCATTGCTCGATGGTGTCACCGGCTCGGGCAAGACCGAGGTCTATTTCGAGGCGATCGCGGAAGCCATCCGCCGCGGCAGGCAATCGCTGATCCTGATGCCGGAGATCGCGCTCACCGGCCAGTTCCTCGATCGCTTCGCGCAACGCTTTGGCGTGCGGCCGATCGAATGGCATTCCGAGCTGACGCCGCGCACCCGCGCGCGGAACTGGGCGGCGATCTCGGGAGGGAGCGCGCCGGTCGTGGTCGGCGCGCGCTCCGCGCTGTTTCTCCCCTACGCCAATCTCGGCCTGATCGTCGTCGATGAGGAGCACGACCAGGCCTACAAGCAGGACGAGGGCGTGCATTATCACGCCCGCGACATGGCGGTGGTGCGCGCGCATATCGCAAAAATCCCGGTCGTGCTGGCGTCGGCGACGCCGTCGGTCGAATCCGAGGTCAATGCGCGCAAGAACCGCTATCAGCGCATCGCGCTGCCCTCGCGCTTCGGCGGCCAGCACATGCCGCATATCGAGGCGATCGACATGCGCCGCGAGCCGCCGGCGCGCGGGCGCTTCATCTCGCCGCGGCTTGCTGGTGAAATCAGAAAAGCGATCGAGAAGCGCGAGCAGGCGCTGCTATTCCTCAATCGCCGCGGCTATGCGCCGCTGACGCTGTGCCGCGGCTGCGGCCACCGCTTCGCCTGCACCATCTGCGATGCCTGGTTGGTCGATCACCGCTTCCGCCAGCGCCTGGTCTGTCATCATTGCGGCTTCTCGATGCCGCGGCCGCATCTCTGTCCGAACTGTTCGGCCGAGGAATCGCTGGTCGCGGTCGGCCCCGGCGTCGAACGCCTGCAGGAGGAGGCGGCGGCGCTGTTCCCGCAAGCCCGCACCATGGTGCTGTCGAGCGATCTCATCACCTCGATCGAGACGATGCGCTCCGAGCTTGCCGAGATCGCGGAGGGCCGCGTCGACATCATCATCGGCACGCAGCTCGTCGCCAAGGGCCACAATTTCCCGCGGCTCAATCTGGTCGGCGTGGTCGATGCGGATCTTGGTCTGTCCAATGGCGATCCGCGCGCGGCGGAACGCACCTGGCAATTGCTCAACCAGGTGATCGGCCGCGCCGGGCGCGAGCAGGGCCGCGGCATCGGCTATCTCCAGACCCACCAGCCCGATCATCCCGTGATGAAGGCGCTGATCGCCTGCGACCGCGAGGCTTTTTACGACAGCGAGATCGATCTGCGCGAACGCACGCTGTATCCGCCGTTCGGCCGGCTCGCCAGCCTGATCATCTCCGCCGGCGACCGCCCGAGCGCCGAAGGGCTTGGCCGCCGCCTCGTCGCGCTCGCCCCGCGCGACGAGCGCGTCGTGGTGCTCGGCCCGGCGGAGGCGCCGCTCGCCGTGATCAAGGGCCGCTACCGCTTCCGCATCCTGGTGAAATCGGCGCGCGGTTTCGACCTCTCGGACTATTTGCGCAACTGGCTCGCCGTCTGCCCGAAGCCGACGGGCAATCAGAAGCTCGAAGTCGACGTCGATCCGCAGAGCTTTTTGTAGGGGGCTGAGCTCTCTCCTCTCGTGCCCCGGACGCAGCGCAGCGTCTCTTTGACGGTGCGCTGCAGAGCCGGGGCCCATCTCACAGAGGAGCGCTCGGCTTCTGGATCCCGGCTCTGCGCCGCAACGCCAAGCGGCGTTGCAGCTCGTCCGGGACACCAGCGGCGATGACGGCCAATAAAAAAAGCCCGCGGTCCCCCAAGACCGCGGGCTTGTTTCATGCGCGCATCAAACTGATGAAAACTGCGCGCGATCGATGGACGCTTTATCGCGCCTTAGGAGACGACTTCCGCGGTGACGCGGCCGACGCCGCGACCCGTGAGGCCGATGGCGCGGGCAGCGCCCGTGGAGAGGTCGAGAACCCGGCCGCGAATGAACGGGCCACGGTCATTGATGGTGACGACGACGCTCGAGCCGCCGTGGGTGACGCGCAGCTTGGTGCCGAACGGCAGCGAACGGTGCGCCGCGGTCATAGCATTCTGGTTGAAGCGCTGGCCCGAGGCCGTGCGGCTGCCGGACTCGTTGCCGTAAAAGGAGGCCATGCCGGAGAAGCTGTGGCCCGTGCCCGAGGTCGGCGTCATCGACGCATTGGCGTTGCGCCAATCGGAGGTCGCGTTGGTATCGGTCTGAGCGTGGTGGCGGTGATGATGATGCCGGTGATGCCGGGATTTGGCGGAAGCTTCGGTGGCAGTTCCACCGATGAGAAGAGTTGCGGCAATGAAAGCGATCGCCGTGCGCGGCCGGGTCACAAAGCCCAGCGTCTTCAAAGACAGCATTTAGTGGTCCCTAAGCTAGTATTGCCACACATGTGGCTAGTGGAGCCCCCATCAGTTTGTGAGCGGGTTGGCGTTTCGATTCCTAATGAGGCGTGAATTGGGCAGTAAATCCATTCTGTGTCGTCATGAAATATCTTGTTACCGCGATCAGATATTCAGCCGATGTTCCGTAATCTTCGCTTTTAACGATTTGTTAACCTATGTAATACTGCTAAATACTGTAAAAGCGAAGTCATCATCTTGAGCATTTTGAATTGGGTAAGTATTCGGCGAGTGGAGCTGGCGAGGCCGGAATCACGCCTCAGCGATCCGTGTTCATGGCCGCTATGCGCTGAGAGCAGGAACCAACAAGGCGAGACACGGCAGAGCCCCGCGACAATTCCGCGGCGCGGCGCCACGTCACCATGTCCTTGCTCAAGTCCCTGATACGGTCGTCGGATCGGTGGGTGACCGACGTATCCAGCGTGCGACGAACTGGCGACAGAACCTCGTGCCTTTAATTTGGCGTCATGTTGCACCTGCGCGCCTGCTATGTTAGCAAAGCCGCGATTTTCACGGATCCGGCACGTCCCGTGTCGGCCGGAAATCGAAGTCCCGCTTGAATTCCAAGGGCTTGGATCGCTTGGCGCCGCTTTGTGGCGACGGTTTTTCCCTTGCGAGTTTGACAGCAAAAAGAGCGCGTCTGTGGCTGCAGAAGATACGTCCGTTTCAGGTGTGTCCGGCCGTTATGCAACGGCCTTGTTTGAACTGGCCCGCGACCAGAAAGTGGTCGACGAGGTCAAAGCCGATCTCGAGAAATTCGAGGCCATGCTGAACGAGAGCGCCGATCTGAAGCGCCTCGTCCGCAGTCCGGTTTTCGCGGCCGATGCCCAGTCCAAGGCCCTTTCGGCCGTGCTGGCCAAGGCCGGTATCGCCGGCATCTCCGCCAATTTCCTGAAAGTCCTGACCGCCAATCGCCGCCTGTTCGCGGTGGTCGACGTCATTCGCGCCTACCGGGCCCTGGTCGCCAGGTTCAAGGGCGAGGTGACGGCCGACGTCACCGTGGCGGAAACGCTTTCGGACAAGAATCTCGACGCCCTCAAGGTTGCCCTGAAGTCGGTGACCGGCAAGGACGTCGCGCTCAACGTGAATGTCGATCCCTCGATCATCGGTGGCCTCGTCGTCAAGCTCGGCAGCCGCATGATCGATAGTTCGCTTCGCACCAAACTCAATTCGATCAAGCACGCGATGAAAGAGGCAGGCTGATGGACATCCGCGCCGCGGAAATTTCCGCGATCCTCAAGGACCAGATCAAGAATTTCGGCCAGGAAGCTGAAGTCTCCGAAGTCGGACAGGTGCTGTCCGTCGGCGACGGTATTGCCCGCGTCTATGGTCTGGACAACGTCCAGGCCGGCGAGATGGTCGAGTTCGAGAACGGCACCCGCGGCATGGCGCTGAACCTCGAAACCGACAACGTCGGCGTCGTGATCTTCGGCGGCGACCGTGAGATCAAGGAAGGCCAGACCGTCAAGCGCACCCGTGCCATCGTGGACGCGCCGGTCGGCAAGGGCCTGCTCGGCCGCGTCGTCGACGCGCTCGGCAATCCGATCGACGGCAAGGGTCCGATCCAGGCCGACAAGCGCATGCGCGTCGACGTCAAGGCGCCCGGCATCATTCCGCGCAAGTCGGTGAGCGAGCCGATGGCGACCGGCCTCAAGGCGATCGACGCCCTGATCCCGATCGGCCGCGGCCAGCGCGAGCTGATCATCGGCGACCGTCAGACCGGCAAGACCGCGATCGCGCTCGACACCATCCTGAACCAGAAGCCGCTCAACGCGCAGCCCGACGAGAACATCAAGCTGTACTGCGTCTACGTCGCGGTCGGCCAGAAGCGTTCGACCGTCGCCCAGTTCGTGAAGGTGCTGGAAGAGCAGGGCGCGCTCGAGTATTCGATCGTCGTCGCCGCCACCGCTTCGGATCCGGCGCCGATGCAGTACATCGCGCCGTTCACCGCCTGCACCATGGGCGAGTTCTTCCGCGACAACGGCATGCACGCGGTCATCATCTATGACGATCTGTCCAAGCAGGCCGTCGCCTACCGCCAGATGTCGCTGCTGCTGCGCCGCCCGCCGGGCCGCGAGGCTTATCCGGGCGACGTGTTCTACCTGCATTCCCGTCTGCTCGAGCGCGCGGCCAAGCTCAGCAAGGATCACGGCTCGGGCTCGCTGACCGCACTGCCGGTCATCGAAACCCAGGCCAACGACGTGTCGGCCTACATTCCGACCAACGTCATCTCGATCACCGACGGTCAGATCTTCCTGGAAACCGACCTGTTCTTCCAGGGCATCCGTCCCGCGGTGAACGTCGGTCTGTCGGTGTCGCGCGTCGGCTCGTCGGCGCAGACCAAGGCCACCAAGAAGGTCGCGGGCAAGATCAAGGGCGAGCTGGCGCAGTACCGCGAAATGGCGGCGTTCGCGCAGTTCGGTTCCGACTTGGACGCCTCGACCCAGCGCCTGCTGAACCGCGGCTCCCGCCTGACCGAGCTCCTGAAGCAGCCGCAGTTCGCGCCGCTGAAGATGGAAGAGCAGGTCTGCGTGATCTGGGCCGGCACCAACGGCTATCTCGATCCGCTTCCGGTCAACAAGGTGCGCGCGTTCGAGGACGGTCTGCTCTCGCTGCTGCGCGGCAAGAACGTCGAGATCCTCAATTCGATCCGCGACACCCGCGACCTCTCCGACGACGTGGCTGCCAAGCTGAAGTCGGTGGTCGAAGGTTTTGCGAAGAGCTTCGCTTAAGCGTCGTCATGGCCGGGTCTTCCGGCCATGATCGCTTCGCGAGAGGCAAGACAATAAGAAGCGTGCCCGGCGCCCGGCCGGGCATTGCGATCGGGACAGGCTAGCGGTCCGACGTATCAGTCGAACCGCCGGGGTGAACGAAGAATGGCGTCACTTAAAGACATGCGCGTGCGCATCGCCTCCACCAAGGCGACGCAAAAGATCACCAAGGCCATGCAGATGGTCGCGGCGTCCAGGTTGCGCCGCGCCCAGCAGGCGGCCGAAGCTGCGCGCCCCTATGCCGACAAGATGAGCGCGGTGATCTCCAACATCGCCAGCGCTGCAGCCGGTTCGCCCGGCGCGCCGGCGCTGCTTGCCGGCACCGGCAGGGACCAGGTCCACCTGCTGCTGGTCTGCACCGGCGAGCGCGGCCTGTCCGGCGCCTTCAACTCCTCGATCGTGCGTCTCGCGCGCGATCGTGCCCAGGCGCTGATGGCGCAGGGCAAGGAAGTCAAATTCTTCTGCGTCGGCCGCAAGGGCTATGAGCAGCTCCGCCGCCAGTTCGACAAGCAGATCGTCGAACATCTCGATTTGCGCAGCGTTCGTCAGCTCGGTTTCGTCAACGCCGAGGACATCGCCAGGAAGGTGCTGGCCCGTTTCGAGAACGGCGAGTTCGACGTTTGCACGCTGTTCTACGCGCAGTTCAAGTCGGTGATCGCGCAGATCCCGACCGCGCAGCAGATCATTCCGCTGGTCGTGGAAGAGAAGGCGGCGAACGCGCCGTCGACGTCCTACGAATATGAGCCGGAGGAGGACGAACTCCTTTCGGGCCTGCTGCCGCGCAACATCGCGGTGCAGATCTTCCGCGCGCTGCTGGAGAACACCGCTTCGTTCTACGGCGCGCAGATGAGCTCGATGGACAACGCCACCCGCAACGCCGGCGAAATGATCCGCAAGCAAACCCAGATCTACAACCGAACCCGTCAAGCCCAGATCACCAAGGAGCTGATCGAGATCATCTCCGGCGCCGAGGCGGTCTGACGCACGAACTCAACGACGGTCGTTCAAGTAAAGAATTTCGAAGGAGAGCTTCATGGCTACAGCAGCTAACCCGGTCGGTCGCGTCACCCAGGTCATGGGCGCCGTCGTCGACGTTCAGTTCGAGGGCCACCTCCCGGCCATTCTCAATTCGCTGGAAACCAAGAACGGCAACATCCGCCTCGTGCTGGAAGTTGCGCAGCATCTCGGTGAGTCCACCGTGCGCACGATCGCCATGGACGTGACCGAAGGTCTGGTGCGCGGCCAGGAAGTGACCGACACCGGCCTGCCGATCCGCGTTCCCGTCGGCGAAGGCACGCTCGGCCGCATCATCAACGTCATCGGCGAGCCGATCGACGAAGCCGGCCCGGTCAACGCCGAAAGCCTGCGCCCCATCCATCAGGACGCGCCGAGCTACACCGACCAGTCGACCGAAGCTGAAATTCTGGTCACCGGCATCAAGGTCGTCGATCTCCTGGCTCCGTATGCGAAGGGCGGCAAGATCGGCCTGTTCGGCGGCGCCGGCGTCGGCAAGACCGTGCTGATTCAGGAGCTGATCAACAACGTCGCGAAGGCGCACGGCGGTTACTCCGTGTTCGCCGGCGTCGGCGAGCGCACCCGCGAGGGCAACGACCTCTATCACGAGTTCATCGAGTCCAAGGTCAACGCCGATCCGAAGAATCCGGATCCGAGCGTCAAGTCGAAGTGCGCGCTGGTGTTCGGCCAGATGAACGAGCCGCCCGGCGCCCGCGCCCGCGTCGCGCTCACGGGTCTGACCATCGCGGAAGACTTCCGCGACAAGGGCCAGGACGTGCTGTTCTTCGTCGACAACATCTTCCGCTTCACTCAGGCCGGCTCGGAAGTGTCGGCGCTGCTCGGCCGCATTCCTTCGGCGGTGGGTTATCAGCCGACGCTCGCCACCGACATGGGCGCACTGCAGGAGCGCATCACCACCACGCAGAAGGGTTCGATCACCTCGGTGCAGGCCATCTACGTTCCGGCCGACGACTTGACCGACCCGGCGCCCGCGACCTCGTTCGCGCATCTTGACGCGACCACCACGCTGTCGCGCTCGATCGCCGAAAAGGGCATCTATCCCGCGGTGGATCCGCTCGACTCGACCTCGCGCATGCTCTCCCCGCTGGTCGTCGGCGAGGAGCACTACGCGGTTGCCCGTCAGGTCCAGCAGGTGCTGCAGCGCTACAAGGCGCTCCAGGACATCATCGCCATTCTCGGCATGGACGAGCTTTCGGAAGAGGACAAGCTGACCGTGGCGCGCGCCCGC
This sequence comes from Bradyrhizobium sp. 25ACV, assembly GCF_054863005.1. Taxonomy (NCBI): domain Bacteria; kingdom Pseudomonadati; phylum Pseudomonadota; class Alphaproteobacteria; order Hyphomicrobiales; family Nitrobacteraceae; genus Bradyrhizobium; species Bradyrhizobium sp. 25ACV. The sequence continues at coordinate 36,757 of NZ_JAVAYO010000005.1, read as the reverse complement.
AAGGTCGAGCGCTTCATGTCGCAGCCGTTCCACGTCGCCGAAATCTTCACGGGCTCGCCGGGCAAGTTCGTCGAGCTCGCCGACACCATCAAGGGCTTCAAGGGCCTGGTGGAAGGCAAGTACGACCATCTGCCCGAAGCCGCCTTCTACATGGTCGGCACGATCGAAGAAGCCGTCGAGAAGGGCAAGAAGCTCGCGGCGGAAGCGGCCTAAGCTTTCTCATCTCGTCATCGCCGGGCTTGACCCGGCGATCCATCGAGAGAGAATTTTCGTTGATTGATGGACCCGCGGGTCGAGCCCGCGGGTGACAAGCGAAGCAAGCGGAAACACCATGGCTACCTTCCACTTCGATCTCGTCTCTCCGGAAAAGCTCGCCTTCTCGGGCGAGGTCGATCAGGTCGACATCCCCGGCGTCGAGGGTGATTTCGGCGTGCTGGCAGGGCATGCGCCGGTCGTGGCTGCGATCCGTCCGGGCATTCTCACCATCACCACCGGCGGCCGTCATGAGAAGGTCATCGTGCTCGGCGGTCTCGCCGAAGTCTCCGAAAAGGGCCTGACCGTGCTCGCCGATGTCGCGACGTCGCTGGCCGAGCTCGACCGCGCCCAGTTCGCGGCGACCATCTCGGAGATGGAAGAGGGGCTGAAGGAGCATGAAGGCGGCGAGCTCGATCAGGCGATCGAGCGGCTCGACCACTTCAAGAGCATCCAGCAGCAGCTCAACTCCACGGCTATGCACTAAGCCCCGGGGCACCGCTCCGGGGCTCGAACGAGAACCTTGCACGACAATCCCTGACCAAGTGCAGCGCTCGTCACACCCGTGGCGGGCGCTGAAACTTTGTTGCACCCCGCCGCCGATAACGGCATTCTGCCCTGCGAATTTGTTCCCGGGGCGGGTCGCAGATGAAACGCAAGATCGCAGCGATTTTCGCAGCCGATATTGCCGGTTACTCGAGACTGGTTGCCGAAGACGAGGAGGAGACGCTGCGGCGGCTCGCCTCCTATCGCGAGGTCGTCGACGATTTCATCGCGAGGGCCGGCGGGCGCATCTTCAATACGGCGGGCGATGCGGTGCTCGCGGAATTTCCGAGCGCGGTCGATGCGGTGCGTTGCGCGATCGACATCCAGGAATCCTTGCGGACCCGCAACATGGCTTATCCGCCGAGCCGGCAGATGTCGTTCCGCATCGGCATCACCATCGGCGACGTGGTCGAGCGCAACGGCGATCTGCTCGGCGACGGCGTCAACATCGCGGCGCGGCTGGAGGGTCTCGCCGAGGTCGGCGGCATCTGCGTCTCGCGCGCGGTGCATGAGCAGGTCGCCAACAAGCTCTCGGTGCAGTTCGCCGATATCGGCGCGCAGGAGGTCAAGAACATCCCGACGCCGGTGCATGCCTACATGGTGGCGATGCGGCGCGAGGACGGCAGCTATAGCAAGCCGCAGCTGAAGAAAGCGGGCTCAAAGCTCGCCACGGCACCGGTGTGGATGTGGCCGCTGGTGGTCGCAATCGTCTCGATCGTCGCCATCGGCGTCACCGGCTTCCTCTACAACACCAAGCTCAAGCAGACGGCGAATGTCGCAGCGACGCCGGCCGCAGCACCAAGCGCGGCGCCGAGCCTTGCGCCGACACAAATGGCGAAGGCGCCGATGATGCCGATGACCGCGCCGAATGCCGGCGCTGCGATGGCGCCGATGCCTGCGCCGTCACCATCGGCCGCGCCGATGGCCGGCAAGTTTGCGGCCGACAGCGTGCCGTTCATCAACGAGCGTGTCCGCAACTTCCTCGCCGGCGACTATTCCACGGCCGGCGACTACAAGGCTTTCGCGCTCAATGTCGGCGGCTTCACCGGCTCGGCCCTCAACCAGCCGAACGAGGAGGCCGCGCGCAACACCGCGATCGAGCAGTGCCAGAAGCGCGCCGATGCCGCGCAATCGCCGCGGCGCTGCGAGCTCTATGCGGTTGGCAACAACGTCGTCTACACGCACGGCAAGCCGCCGATGCCGCCGTCTCCCTATTTCAGGCACGACGTCATGACCGAGCGCACCTTCGCATCGAAGGATTTTCCGATGGTGCGCGATCCGCAAAAGGTCCGGCTGGAGAACATGTTCGTGCCGGCGGCGAAATCCCGCTCGGTCGCGCTCGGCCCGGGCGGACAATATTTCATGGTGCTCGGCGCATTGTCGCCGGAGGACGCAGCGCGGCGCTCGCTGGAATCGTGCGGCGCGATCGCTGGCGTCCCGTGCCTCGTGGTCGCGATCGACGACAATTTCGTCGTGCCGATCCCGACGCTGTTCAGGATCACCGGCTTCTTCAATGCCGCCTCCAACGCCTCGATCGTGGCGGATGCGCGCGGCGAGGTCGTGCGCAAGCTCGGTGACGCCATGGGCTGGAATGCGGTCGCGGTCGGCACCGCGGGCCGGCCAGGCCTCGGCCTCAAGGCCGCCGACGAGCAGGCCGCCGTCACTTCCGCACTATCCGATTGCGCCAAGCGCGACAGCGATTGCCACGTCATCGCTCTCGGCCCGTTCACGGTGGGCCCGATTAATTAGGCGTGCTGAGACTGGGCCCGATCGCTGCCGGGCGCGAGATGCGCTCCCTCTCCCGCTTGCGGGGGAGGGCTGGGGTGGGGGTGTCTCCGCAACGGGACACTCCCTGGGTGGAGAGAGCCCCCACCCGGCGCTTCGCGCCGACCTCCCCCGCAAGCGGGAGAGGTTGGACACCCGTGACGGATTGTGCAGCGCTGTGAACTTCTTCCGCTTTAGTTTGCGAAGGCCGCGAACTGCTGCGCGACGGCCTGATAAACCTCACGTCGGAACGGCACCACCACGTCGGCAACACGATCCAGGCGCTCCCAGCGCCAGGCGTCGAACTCGGCGGGCTGGCCGTTGCGCGGCGTCAGCGGGTCGATCTCGTCGTCCTTGCCGGTGAAGCGCAGCGCGAACCATTTTTGCCGCTGGCCGCGAAATTTCGCGAGGCGGTGCGTCTGCGGTCCGTCATAGGGCGGGAATTCGTAGCTGAGCCAGTCGGTCTCGCCGAGATAGTCCGCGCTGACGACGCTGGTCTCCTCCCAGAGCTCGCGCATCGCGGCATCGCGCAAATTCTCGCCGTCGTCGACGCCGCCCTGCGGCATCTGCCAGTCGAGCCCGGGCAGGACGATCTCGGGCCCGTCGCCCTTGAAGCGGTGACCGATCAGCACGCGGCCTTCGGCGTTGAAGAGGGCGATCCCCACGTTGGGGCGGTAGGGTTTTTGATCGGGCATGTGCTTTCGCTCTCCGTCGTCGTTCCGGGGCGATGCGCAGCATCGAACCCGGAACCTCGAGATTCTCAGGTGCGCACTGCGCACCGGAGTTCACGCTTCGCGTGCCCCAGAATGACGGTGGAGGTCAATCCTCCGCCAGCGCGGAAAATTCCTGCACCACGCGCTCATAGACCGGGCGCTTGAAGGGAATGATCAGCCCGGTCAGATTCTTCATCTGCTCCCAGCGCCAACTCACGAATTCGGCCTTGTGGCCGCCACCGCCGGGATTGGCGACATTGATCTCGCTGTCCTTGCCGGTGAAGCGCACTGCGAACCATTTCTGGCGCTGGCCGCGATAGCGGCCCTTCCAGGCGCGCCCGGCGACCGTGCGCGGAATGTCGTAAGTGAGCCAGTCTGGGACCTCGCCAAGCCGCTCGACCGAGCGCACGCTGGTCTCCTCGTAGAGCTCGCGCCTCGCGGCGTCCCAGGTGTCCTCGCCGGGATCGACGCCGCCTTGCGGCATCTGCCAGACATGGGTGTCGTCGACATGCTCGATGCCGCCGGCGCGGCGGCCGATGAACACCCGTCCCTCTGTGTTGATCAGCATCACACCGACGCAGGTCCGGTAGGGCAGATCCTCGTAACGCGCCATTCCGCCAGACCTCTCGTACGCTGTCGGTAAGGCTTGACCGGTCCCGCGGGACCCGTGCCGTACCAATCCGTTGATTTAGCTGGATTTTGATTTCAGCATCGCGGTTGTCAATGGCACCAAAAGGATACCCCGGTCGCCCAATGTCTTGGTCCAGGCGCCGATGCGCTCGATCGAGACGGGAAGGGCGCTAGCCGTGCCGACAGCCGCGCCGCGCTCGCGTGCCGCCGATTCGAGCTTGTTCAGGGCGCGGTCGATCTCGGTCGGGGTCGGCACCACGTCGATCGCGATGTCGCCCTTGCCGAACGGCATGGCCTGGTTCGCCGCGGCCTGGGCTGCGATGCTGCGGGGCGAGGAGCCGTCGTCGAAGAAGCCGAGGCCGCGCTTGGCCGCCTCGCGGATGATCGGCTGCATCGCCGGCTCCGTCGCGATGAAGCGGGCGCCCATGAAATTGGTGATGCCGGCATAGCCCTGCATCCGGCTGAAATGCCAGAACAGGCGGTCCATGTTCTGGTCGGCGCTGAGCGAGGTCAGCAGCGTCTGCGGTCCCGGATCATTGTCGGGGAAGTCGTAGGGCTCCATGGGGATCTGGAGGAAGATCTCGTGGCGCTGCGCGCGGGCCCGTTCGGCGAGCTTGCCGGGATCGGTACCGTAGGGCGTGAAGGCCAGCGTCACCGCCGACGGCAGCCTCATGATGGCATCGGTGGTCTTGGCGGCGCCGACGCCGAGGCCGCCGATCACGATAGCGACCACCGGCATCTTGGCGGCCTTGGCGCGATCGGCGTCCGCCGCATAGACGTTGAACGGCTTCAGCCCGTCGGCGACCACCGGGATCATGCCGTAGCGTGACTTCTCCAGCAGTTTTGGATTGATCCCGGCCATGACCGGCGGCGGGGCCGAAGCCGCCCCCGCCTTGTCGCCTGCGTCCTCGCCGATCACCACGTCGTGGCGGGCACCGGTGGAGCCGTCGATCATGGTGACGGTCTTCTGCTCGCCGGGAGCGGCCTGCTTCGGCGCCTCCTGGCTGTCGTGCTTGCCGTCTTGCTTGCTATCTTGCTTGCTGTCCTGGCCGTGGCCGGCGGCGCGCTTCTCGTCGGCAGTCTTGTCGGCGCCCTTCTCGCCGATGGCGATCCGCGTCATCGGCTCGCCGCCGAGCGGATCCTTGTTGAAGATGGCGAAGCCGGCAAAGGTGAGGAGGAACAGGCCGAGCAGCACGGCAAGCGCCTGCATGGCCGTGAACGGCAGCCGCAGCCGGCGTTTCCGGCGCGGCTTGTCCTGTCCGAGCGGGGCGCTCAGATCATCGGCCGTTTCAGTCATGCGCGATCCCGAATCACTGCCAATGACGATACCACGCCGGGGTCAAGCGGCGGCAGGCCGGGATAGGCCGGGGATGCCAGGAGTTACCTGCAACAGGAGTTCCAAGCAAAAAGGGCGGCTCCGAGGAGCCGCCCTTTCGTGGGATCGCGTGGATACGCCGACTTAGTTCGCCGCTTTGGGCTTGTCGGTCGTGGCCTTGTTGTCGCCGCCCGGGGTGGGCGCGGCGGAGGCGCTGTTCTTGATGCCGTGGAGCAGATCGTCGGCGAGCTTGAGCGCCTTGTCGTCCTTGGCGTCCGGCGGGACGTAGGACTGCGAGCCGGTCTTCTCGTCGCCGTCGTTCTTCAGATGACCGCGCAGCGAAGCTTCGCCCTTGGTGTCGGTGCGCGACTTCAGCTCGTCCGGCACGTCCTGCAGCACTTCGATGTCGGGCACGATGCCCTTGGCCTGGATCGACTTGCCCGACGGCGTGTAGTAGCGCGCCGTGGTCAGCCGCAGCGCGCCATTGCCGCTTCCGAGCGGAATGATGGTCTGCACCGAGCCCTTGCCGAACGAGCGCGTGCCGACGATGGTCGCGCGCTTGTGGTCCTGCAGCGCGCCGGCGACGATCTCCGACGCCGAGGCCGAGCCGCCATTGACCAGCACGATGACAGGCTTGCCCTTGGTCAGATCGCCCGAATGCGCGGTGCGACGCTGGGTCTCCTCGGCATTGCGGCCGCGCGTCGACACGATCTCGCCCTTCTCCAGGAACGAGTCGGAGACGGTGACCGCTTCCTCGAGCAGGCCGCCCGGATTGTTGCGGAGGTCGATGATGTAGCCCTTCAGCTTGTCGCCGATCTGGTTCGAGAGGTTGGCAACCTCGCGCTTCAGGCCTTCGGTGGTCTGCTCGTTGAAGGTGGTGATGCGGATATAGGCGATGTCGTCGGCCTCGACGCGCGCGCGCACCGAGCGGACGCGGATGTTGTCGCGCACCAGGGTGACGTCGATCGGATTGTCCTGGCCCTTGCGGATGATCTTGAGCTTGATCTTGGTATTGACGGGGCCGCGCATCTTCTCGACCGCCTGGTTCAGGGTCAGGCCCTGCACCGCCTCGTCGTCGAGATTGGTGATGATGTCGTTGGCCATGACGCCGGCGCGCGAAGCCGGGGTGTCGTCGATCGGCGAGACCACCTTGATCAGGCCGTCTTCCATCGTGACCTCGATGCCGAGGCCGCCGAACTCACCGCGGGTCTGCACCTGCATGTCGCGGAAGCTCTTGGCATCCATGTAGCTGGAATGCGGATCGAGGCCGGTGAGCATGCCGCTGATGGCGGATTCGATCAGCTTGGTGTCGTCGGGCTTCTCGACATAGTCGGAGCGCACGCGCTCGAAGACGTCGCCGAACAGATTGAGCTGGCGATAGGTGTCTGCGGTGGCGGCTCGCGCGCTGGAGCCCATGAACACCGCGCGCGGCTGGGTCACGAACAACATCAGCGCCGCGCCGGTGGCCGCGCTGAGGAGGATTACTGAAGTCTTGCGCATCATCCGCGAACCTTCTCGCCTTCATTTGCGGCCCACCATGGGCCTGGATCGATTGGAGTGCCGTCCTTACGGAACTCGACATACAGCACAGGTTGACTCGCGTTCGTCGCGAGAATGGAGGCGACCTGAGAGGTCGATCCCATCGTCGCAACCGGCTCCCCCGTGAGCACAAACTGTCCGATGTTGACCGAAATGCGCTCCATCCCGGCGATCAGGACATGATACCCGCCCCCGGCGTTGAGGATCAAGAGTTGTCCATAGCTGCGGAACGGGCCTGAATAGACCACCCAGCCGTCACACGGCGTTGTGACCTGGGAGCCGGGCTTGGTCGCCAGCGAAATGCCCTTCTGGACCCCGCCGACCCCGTCGGAACCGCCGAAATCCCTGATCTTGTTACCGTTAACTGGAAGAGGCAGGAGACCCTTGGCGGAGGCAAAGACGATCGCGGGGGTGGTCCGGGACCGGTCCTTGAACGCGCCCGGGCCGGATTTGGCGCTGGCGCTGGCGGCCGCCGCCTTGGCCTCGGCCTGCCTTGCGGCCTCGGCTGCCTTCTCGGCCGCCTTGGCGGCGCTCTGCAGATCCTGTTCCATCTTGGTGATCAGGCCCTGGAGATCGCCGACCTGTCTCGAAAGCGCGATGGCGCGCGAATTCTCGGCATCGAGGTCCTTCTCGCGTGCCGCCTGCTGACGCTGCCGCTCGTCGACGAGAGCGGTGAGCCGGGTCTGGTCGCTCCTGACCTTGTCGCGATCGGAGGCGAGCTGGTCGCGCTCGGTGGCGATATTCTTGCGCAAGGCCACGAGCTCGCCGAGCTCGCTTGCGATCCTTTCGGCGCGGCCGCGCAACTCCGGCACCACGGCGCCGAGCAGCATCGCGGTGCGCAGTGATTGCAGCGCATCTTCGGGCCGCACCAGCAGCGCCGGCGGCGTGCGCCGTCCGGCCCGCTGCAACGCCGCCAGCACCTCGACGATGTCGGCACGGCGCGAATCGAGCGAGGAGCGCATCGCCTGCTCGCGTCCGTTGAGCGTGCGCAGCCGGGCTTCGGTCTCGTCGATCTTGGTCTCCAAGCTGCGCACATTGGCGGCGGTGTCGATCAGCTGCTGATTGAGCTGGGTACGGTCCTGGCCGAGTGAGGTGATCTCGGCCTTGAGCTTGGCCTGCGCCTCTTCCGCGCTCTTCTGCCTGGCACGCGCGGCTTCGAGCTCCTGCTCGCGCTGCTTGATGGCGTCAGGCGAGACGGCGGCGGTCTGTGGCGCCGGCGCTGCGGTCTGGGCTTGCGCGAGGCTTGCGCCGGCAACGCTTGTGATCAGCAACAGGTTGAGGAGCGGCGCTCGCATCGTGTCGGCAAAGGTGCTCGTTGTGGCGCGCATCACGCGCGGTGATAGGGGTGGCCGGCCAGAATGGTGGCGGCCCGATAAAGCTGTTCCAGAAGCATGACGCGGACCATTTGGTGCGGCCAGGTCGCAGAGCCGAACGCAATCGCGAGCTTGGCCTTACGGCGCAATTCGGGCGAAAGTCCGTCCGCCCCTCCGATCACGAAGACAGTATGTCCGGCACCTTCGTCCCGCCAGCGTCCGAGATGCCGTGCGAATACGGTGGAGTCGAGATTTTGCCCGCGCTCGTCCAGTGCCACCAGGATCGATTTGTCCGGAATATGCGCGGAGATCGCGGCGGCCTCTTCGGTCATCCGCGTTGCGGTGTCGCGCGCGCGGCTCTCGGGGATTTCGTGGACCAGGAGCTCGCGGAATCCGAGCTTGCGGCCGGCCTCGTCGAACCGCAAGAAATAGCGGTCGGCAAGCTCCCGTTCGGGGCCCTGCTTCAGCCGGCCCACCGCAATGACAGCAACGCGCATGATATCTTCAGGGGTCTGATATCTTCAGGGTCGTGTTTTCAAGACCGCGCGCAAATGGCGCGCGCACGACGCTAGCATGCGCGTCAGCCGATTCGAAATCGGCTCGATCAGCCTAGATCGCCTTCGCCGCCCCTGGGCCCTGCGTGTACAATCGCTCGAGATTGTAGAACTCACGGACCTCGGGTCTGAACACGTGCACGATCACGTCGCCGGAATCGATCAGCACCCAGTCGCAATTGGGCAAGCCCTCGACATGGATGTTCTTGATGCCGTTTTCCTTGAGGCCCTTGGCGACGTTTTCCGCGATCGCGCCAACGTGCCGGTTCACCCGGCCGGTGGTGACGATCATGTAGTCGGAGTACGCCGATTTGCCGCGAAGGTCGATGGTGACCGTCTCTTCCGCCTTCATGTCCTCGAGGCGGGAGAGGATCAGGCTCAGCGTCTTGTCGGCGTCGGGTTGCGCCTTCAAGGCTGCAGCTTTGGCTGATGTTTTACGCGCCGGCTTGGCAACCTTGGGTAAAACAGACTTCGTCGAAGCTGACTTGGACAATACAGATGTGGTCAGGGACCATTCCTTTCACTGTATCGCGAACGCCGAATCCGACGCTCACTGGTTACACTACATCATGTGGGGTTAAGGGTTTCAATATGCCAGAGAGGCGAAAGCCCACACCACATCCTCGCCCTCGTCCTCACATTGTACCTTTCCAGGTCCCGTCCGGGTTCCGTAAGCCTGTTGAGGACAGATTCAGCTTCAATCCGGTCAGGAACACCCAGGCCGGCGCCGGCCGGTCCGCAAGCAGCGCCGCCTTGTTCTCGGGCAGCCGGTAGCGCGCCAGCGCCTGGGCCGCGGGGGAGGCGAGGGCGCGAAAACTCTGCGGCGGGCGATCGATGACTGCCATCGGCACCTGGCCGGCGATGCGCCGCCAGTCCTGCCAACGATGGAATTGAGCGAGGTTGTCGGCGCCCATGATCCAGACAAAGCGCAGGCCCGAGAAGCGGCGGCGCAAGGTGTTGATCGTGTCGATAGTGTAGCGCGTACGGATGACGGATTCGAGACAGCTGACCTCGATCCTGGGATCATCGGCAACGTCGCGCGCGGCCTGCATGCGCTCGCCGAGCTCATGCAGATTGCCGTTCTCCTTCAGCGGATTGCCTGGGGTCACCAGCCACCAGACGCGATCGAGTTGCAATCGCTGGAGCGCGAACCGGCTGATTGCGCGATGCGCCTGATGCGGCGGATTGAACGAACCACCGAGCAGGCCGATGCGCATGCCCTCCGTGTGGGGCGGGACCGCTTGCGCCACGAAACGCGGCACGACGAAATTGTTGCTCAATGCCCGCCCCGAGACGTTGCTTACGGCCGCGTCTGTCCGGTGCCGTGAACGCGATATTTGAAGCTCGTCAGCTGCTCGGCGCCAACAGGGCCGCGGGCGTGGAAGCGGCCGGTCGCGATCCCGATCTCGGCGCCGAAGCCGAACTCGCCGCCATCGGCGAATTGCGTCGAGGCGTTGTGCAGCACGATCGCGGAATCGACCTCGCTGAGGAATTTCTTCGCAGCCGCCTCATCCGCGCTCACGATCGCATCGGTGTGATGCGAGCCATGGTTCTGGATGTGCGCGATTGCGCCATCGACGCCGTCGACGACCTTCGCCGCGATGATCGCGTCGAGATATTCGGTGTCCCAATCGTCTTCGCTCGCAGGTTTTACGCGCGCATCCGTCCCTTGCACCGTTTCGTCGCCGCGCACTTCGCAGCCCGCCTCGATCAGCATCTCGACCAGCGGCTTCAGATTTTTGCCGGCCGCGGCGCGATCGACCAGCAGCGTCTCGGCCGCGCCGCAGACCCCGGTGCGGCGCATTTTTGCGTTGAGCACGAGCGATTTCGCCATGGCGAGGTCGGCGCTGGCATCGACATAGACGTGGTTGACGCCTTCCAGATGCGCGAAGACAGGCACGCGCGCTTCCTGCTCGACACGCGCGACGAGGCTTTTCCCCCCGCGGGGCACGATCACGTCGACCGCGCCGTTCAGGCCCGAGAGCATCATGCCGACTGCCGTGCGGTCGCGCGTCGGCACCAGCGTGATCGCAGCCTCGGGCAGGCCCGCCTCGCGCAGGCCCTGCACCAGGCATTCATGGATCGCGCGGCAGGACCGAAAACTGTCCGAGCCGCCGCGCAGGATCACGGCATTGCCGGACTTCAGGCACAGCACGCCGGCGTCGGCCGCAACGTTCGGCCGGCTCTCGAAGATCACACCGACGACGCCGAGCGGCACGCGCACGCGCTCGATCCTCATGCCGTTTGGCCGCTGCCAGCTCTCGGTGACGATGCCGACGGGATCGGCGATGCCGCGCACGATGCCGATGCCCTCGGCCATGCCCTCGATGCGGGCCGGCGTCAGCGTCAGGCGGTCGATGAAGGAGGAGGTGGCGTTGTTGGAGGCGCGGGCTTCCGCGACGTCCTCGGCATTGGCGGCGAGGATCGTCGCAGAGCTCGCGCGGATCGCCCGCTCCATGGCTTCCAGCGCCCGGTTTTTCTGCTCCGGCGGCGCCAGCGCCAGCACGCGCGCGGCAGCGCGGGCGCGGGTTCCGAGATCGGACATCAGCGCCTGGAGATCGGCATTGCCGTCAACGGCTTTGAGGGGGGCGGCCATGGGAGGTTCAACCTTCTGCTAAGGCGGTGTCCTAGCACGGAAATCCCGCTTTTGCGAAGGGCAGGGAGGGTATGGCAGGGCTTCGACCGGTGGGGTGGGCTCGGCCACTGGCCCAGCCCCCGACGTCATGGCCGGGCTTGTCCCGGCCATCCACGACCTTCGCGCGGCACCAAGAACGTGGATGCCCGGGACAAGCCCGGGCATGACGGAAAAAGCCTCTACCCGCCCACCACCAGATCGTCGCGGTGGATCATCTCCGAGCGCCCGCTGATACCTAGGATGGTCATCACATCAGGGGAGGAGCGGCCCTTGATCCGCTCGGCGACCTCGGCGTCGTAGGCGATCAGGCCGCGGCCGACCTCGCTGGTGTCGGGGCCGCGCACGATCACGGCATCGCCGCGGGCGAACTGGCCCTCGACCTTGATCACGCCGGCCGGCAGCAGGCTGGCGCCGGCGCGCAGCGCCGTCACTGCGCCGGCGTCGATGGTCAGCGTGCCCTTCGGCTCCAGCGTGCCCGCGATCCAGCGCTTTCGCGAGGTGATCGGATTGGCCGGCGTCAGGAACCAGGTGCAGCGGCCGCCGTCGGCGATCGCCTGCAAGGGATGCTCGATCTTGCCGGAGGCGATCAGCATATGCGTGCCGCCGGTGGTCGCGATCTTGGCCGCCTCGACCTTGGTGCGCATGCCGCCGCGCGACAGCTCGGACTCGGCGTCTCCCGCCACGGCTTCGATCTCCGAGGAGATGCTCTCAACCACCGGAATGAGCTTGGCGTTCGGATTGTTCTTCGGCGGGGCGTCATAGAGTCCGTCGATGTCGGACAGCAGCACCAGCAGGTCGGCGCTTGCCATCGTGGCGACGCGCGCGGCGAGCCGGTCATTGTCGCCATAGCGGATCTCGTTGGTGGCGACCGTGTCGTTCTCGTTGATCACGGGGATGGCGCGCCACTCCAGCAGCTTGCCGATGGTGGAGCGTGCATTGAGATAGCGGCGGCGCTCCTCGGTGTCCTGGAGCGTCACCAGGATCTGGCCGGCGCCGATGTCGTGCGCCCCGAGCACCTCGGACCAGATCCGCGCCAGCGCGATCTGGCCGACGGCGGCGGCGGCCTGGCTCTCTTCCAGCTTGAGCGGGCCGCGCGGCAGCTTGAGGCGGCTGCGGCCGAGCGCGATCGAGCCGGAGGAGACGACGAGGACGTCGCGCCCCTCCCTGTGCAGCTTGGCCATGTCGTCGGCGAGCGCGGCGAGCCAGGACGCCCGCACCTCGCCCTTGTCGGAATCGACCAGCAGCGCGGAGCCGACCTTGACGACGATGCGGCGGAATTGACTGAGTTCGGGGCTGGCCATGGCGGTCGTCAAATTGCTCTGTCGTTGGTCCGGCGGAGCGAAAAAGGGCGGCGCCGATGCGGCTAGCTTTTGCAGCAGGACGGTGGCCGGCGCAAGGCAGCGGAGCCGGTAAATAGGCCTAACGGCGCCCTTGTGGGCCGAGGCCCGGGCAGTCTATGCCTCGAATAATCAATAACGAGGGAGGATGACGTGGACCGACGCAGCTTCATCGCCGGAGGCCTCTCGCTGCCCTTGCTGGCGCAGACCAGTGGCGCACATGCTCAATCCGGTCCGCTGACGCGCATCATCTTCCCGTTCGCGGCAGGCGGCAGCGGTGATGCCTTGTGTCGTCTCATCGCCGAGCAATTCGGCGCCCCGCTTGGGCGAACCATGATCGTCGAGAATCGTACCGGTGGTGACGGGTTGATCGGAATCAGGGCCGTGAAGGGCGCAAGCTCCGACGGCAATACAATCTTGGTGACGACCGGTCCGACCATGTACCTGCTGCCGATGGTGGAGAATCAACCGAGCTTCGACGCGGCCAGGGATTTCGTCCCCGTGTCGCAACTCGTTCGCTTCGAGTTTGCCGTCGTTGCAAGTCCTGCGATCGGGGTGGGTAGTTTTAGTGAACTCGTCACCTGGTTGAGGGCAAATGTCGCAAAGGCCGCCTATGGGACACCAGGCAGCGGCAACATCCCGCATTTCCTCGGATGGCGACTTGAACAGATCCTTGGTCTTTCAATGACCCGGGCGCCCTATCGCGGGAGCGCGCTTGTCATGAATGATCTCATCGCCGGCCATCTGCCGTTCGGCATCACCACGGTATCCGATGCGATCGCGCAGCATCGTGCCAAGGGCGTGAGGATCCTCGCGATTGCAAGCGCAGAGCGCTCGCCGTTCGTTCCCGATGTGCCGACGCTGAAGGAAGTCGGCATCGATCTCGTTGCCGACGGCTGGTACGGCATGTGGCTCCCCGCCGGCAGCTCGCCGGATTTTGCCGAAAAGCTCAGCGCAGCCGCGGTCGCGATGCTGGCCAAGCCGGAGGTGAAGGACAAGCTCGCCGCCATCGGCCTGATCCCGGTCGGCAGCACGGCGGAAGGCCTGTCAAAACAGCTCGCGGCGAATATCGCGTTCTGGCGGCCGATCGTGCAGGCGACGGGCTACAAGATCGAGAATTAGGACGAGCTCGCGCTCCACACTCGACCGTCATGGCCGGGCTTGACCCGGCCATCCACGTGCTACCGCGATTGACGTAAGACGTGGATGCCCGGGTCAAGCCCGGGCATGACGAGTTGAGAGAGCTGCGCTCCGCTCACTCACATCTTCGCGCGCTGCGCGATCCCGTCCTTGATCGATGCGAGCTCTTTCTCATCCCAGATGCCGATCAGGAAGCCGCCTTTCACCTGGAGCTGGTTCTCGGCATAGGCTGCGATCTTTTCGGGGGGCGTGGTGATGTGACCGCTCGGATGCAGCGCCCAGTCGAACAGCTCGGCCTGCAACCGCGCGATGATGCCGGCGCATTCGGGGTCGTCGCCGCGATCCACAAACTCTTCCGGATCGGTCTCGAGGTCATACAGCATCGGGCGGAAGCCGGAGGCGTGGATGTATTTCCAGCGGCCGTCGAACACCATGAACAGGCGGCAGCGCTCGATCGGCTGGTTCAGCTTCAGCCGCACGTCCTGCATGGCGTAGTCGTATTCGGAGAAGGCGACCTTGCGCCAGTCCGGCGGCGTCGATCCGCGCAGCAGCGGCAGCAGCGAGCGTCCTTCGAGGATGTGGCCCGGCACCTTGCCGCCGAAATAATCGACGAAGGTCGGCGCGAGATCGATTCCCTCCACCAGCGCATCGTTGCGCGTGCCGCGCGTGGCGTCGGCTTCCTTCGAGGGGTCGATGACGATCAGCGGGATCTTCGCCGACTGCTCGTGGAACAGGTCCTTCTCGCCCATCCAGTGATCGCCGAGATAATCGCCGTGATCGGAGGTGAACACGATCATGGTGGTTTCCAGCAGATCGCGTTCACCTAAGAACTTCATCAGCACGCCCATCTGGTCGTCGATCTGGGTGATCAGGCCCATATAGGTCGGGATCACCTTCTCGCGGGCATCGTCGCGCGCCATGTTGCGGGAGTAGCGCATGTCCATATAGGCGCCAAACACCGGATGCGGATTTTGCCGCTCGCGCTCGGAGCGGATCACCGGGATCATGTCATCGGTCGAATACATGCTGGCGTAGGGCTCTGGCGCGATATAGGGCCAGTGCGGCTTGATGTAAGACAGATGCAGGCACCACGGCCGGCCGTCGGTCTCGGCCTCGCCGATGAAGTCCATCGCGCGCCGCGTCATGTAGGGCGTTTCGGAATGCTCATCCGGCACGCGCGCGGCCTTGTCGGCATGCACCAGCAGCCAGCCGTTCTGCAACGAGCCGTCCTCGGCCGCGCCCGAATTGGCCCAATGCTCCCAGGGATTGCTGGCTTCAAAACCCTGCTGGCGCAGATATTCGTCGTATTTCGGGCGCGGGCGGCCGGTCGGATGCAGACCGTCGTCGCGCTCATAGGGTTCAAAACCGCATTCGGCGACATGCACGCCGATCATCGATTCCGGGGGAATGCCGAGCGCCTTCATGCCTTCGAGGTCGGGTGCCATGTGGGTCTTGCCGACCAGCACGTTGCGCACGCCGATCTTCTTGAGGTGATCGCCCAGCGTCGGCTCGCCGACGCGCAGCGGCCAGCCGTTCCAGTGCGAGCCGTGCGAGCGCATGTAGCGGCCGGTGTAGAACGACATCCGCGACGGGCCGCAGATCGGCGATTGCACATAGGCCTTGCTGAACAGCACGCCGCGCTTGGCCATCGCGTCGATGTTCGGCGTCTTCAGCGTGGGATGGCCGGTGCAGCCGAGATAATCATAGCGAAGCTGGTCGCACATGATCCAGAGAACATTCTTCGCGCGCGCCATGCGTCATCCCTGCATTTTCTTGATTGCTCGATGCTGCGCTATCGGAGGGGCGAAGACAAGCCAGTGATGCGCGTACGCGTAGCCCCATCCTCCACTGTCGTCCCTGCGAAAGCAGAGACCCATAACCACAGGGAGGAGTTTGGCGAAGATTAGAAGTTCAGTACTACGACCATCCGCATCGAGAGATCACGCGGTATGGGTCCCTGCGCCACGTGCGCAATTGCGCACTAGGCAGGGACGACGAAAAGGTTTAAGCCGACCACGGCTCGGCTTCGGCCGCGCTCTTGGCCTTGGCCGAGACCGGGGCCTCGCCGATCACCTCGACCAGCGCACGCAGTGCTTCCTTCACGCCATCGCCGGTGACGCCGGAGAGCAGCAGCGGCGTCTTCTTGACGGCGCGCTTCAGCCGGTCCTTCTGCTTCTTGAGTTCGTCCGGCTCGACCGCGTCGATCTTGTTCAGCGCGACGATCTCGATCTTGTCGGTCAAGAGCCCGCCATAGGCGTCGAGCTCCCTGCGCACCGTCTTGTAGGCCTTGCCGGCATGCTCGCAGGTCGCGTCGATCAGATGCAGCAGCACACGGCAGCGCTCGACATGGCCGAGGAAGCGATCGCCGAGGCCGGTGCCTTCATGCGCGCCCTCGATCAGGCCGGGAATGTCGGCGAGCACGAATTCGCGGCCGTCAGCATTCACGACACCGAGCTGCGGATGCAGCGTGGTGAAGGGATAATCGGCGATCTTGGGCCGCGCCGCGCTGACCTTGGACAGGAAGGTCGACTTGCCGGCATTGGGCATGCCGACGAGGCCGGCGTCCGCGATGAGCTTCAGCCGCAGCCAGATCCAGCGCTCTTCGCCGGTCTGGCCGGGATTGGCGTTGCGCGGCGCGCGGTTGGTCGAGGTCTTGAAATGCGCGTTTCCGAAGCCGCCATTGCCGCCCTCGGCCAGCACGAACTTTTCGCCGACCTTGGTGAAGTCGTGGATCAGCGTCTCGCGGTCCTCGTCGAAGATCTGCGTGCCCATCGGCACCTTCAGCACGATGTTCTTGCCGTTGGCGCCGTGGCGGTCCGAACCTGAGCCGTTCTCGCCCTTCTGGGCCTTGAAGTGCTGCTGGTAGCGGTAGTCGATCAGCGTGTTGAGGCCGTCGGCGACCTCGATGATGACGTTGCCGCCGCGGCCGCCATTGCCGCCGGAGGGGCCGCCGAATTCGATGAACTTCTCGCGGCGGAACGCCACGCAGCCGTTCCCGCCGTCACCGGAGCGGATATAGACCTTTGCTTCGTCGAGGAATTTCATGGGCCATAGGTAGGCCAGCCGGCCCCCTCCGGCAACCCGGATAGACCCGCAAATCGGCCGAATTTCTCGCGATTTCGCCCCTTGCTTAACCAGTCGGCCGGCGCCGGATCAGGAATTTTTGCATCCCCTCCAGCACCAGCTCCTTGCGCTGGTTGAACACGGTGCTGCGGAGCGTCACTACGCCGGTGGTGCGGCCCGGCACCAGCTCGGTGACCTCGAGCGCGGGATAGATGGTGTCATCGGCAAACACGGGTTTGAGGAACCGGCTCGATTGCTCGAGGAAGCCGACCAGGGAGTCCTCGACCATGAACGGAAACAGGCCGGCGCCCGGCGCGGTGTGGATCAGCGTCTGGAAACCGTGGGCGAGCAGATGCGGCATGCCGCGGCTGCGGCAATATTCCACGTCATAGTGGACGGGATGAGTGTCGCCGCTCGCGGTCTGGAACGCGGCGAATATCGCCGAGGTCTGGGTCCGGCTCGGCAGCACGAAGCGTTCGCCGATCACGAAATCCTCAAACCAGCGTTGCGTGGGGATCATGCGATGCTGGGTCGGATCGAAGTCGGGCATGTCCCTGCTCTCTGTTCGTGGTCGGCCTATCGCTACCGCGACGCGAGGAGTGCGACAATCCGTTCAATTCGGCGATACGGGCTTGTCCGGCGCGGCCACGTCATTAAAACGACCGCAAGCGATACTACCAGCCGATTCCTGACGCTCTGTCCCCGTCATTGCTTCGCTGCGCACGCAACGACGAATCCCTCACCCAGACTCGCTGCAATGCCCCTGTTCAAGAACCTCTCCGCCTATGACGATCGCTCCGCGCGCCTCGCCGGCATCGGGCTGATGGTGCTGTCGATCTTCATGTTCTCGTTCGGCGACGCCATGGGCAAGTTCCTGGTCGGGACTTATTCGGTGGGGCAGCTCTTGTTCCTGCGCGCCTGCGCGGCGCTGCTGCTGCTTCTGCCGCTGATCTGGCGGCAGCGTCATGATTTCGTCAGCCTCGAGCGGCCGTGGCTGCAGCTGTTTCGCGTCGTGCTGTCGACGCTCGAGGTCGCCGCCTTCTTCCTCGCCACCGTCTACCTGCCGCTCGCCGACGTCATCACCTATTATCTCGCCGGTCCCATCTTCGTCACCGCGATGTCCGCGATCTTCTTGGGCGAGAAGGTCGGCTGGCGGCGCTGGACCGCGATTATGATCGGCTTCTGCGGCGTCCTGATCGCGCTGCGGCCGTCGGCGCAGACCGTCAGCCTTCCGGCGCTGATCGCGCTCGGCGGCAGCCTGTCGTTTGCGACCTTGATGCTGATCACGCGCAGCCTGCGCAAGACGCCCGACATCGTGATGGCATCCTCGCAATTCGTCGGCACGTTTTCGCTGGGCGCGGTGCTTTCGGCGTTCCACTGGGTGCCGCCGACGCCGGGCAGCCTCGTCATCTTCGCGCTGGCGGGATGCGTCTCGGTCACCGCGCTGTTCTGCGTCAACCGCTCGCTCAAGCTGGCGCCGGCCAGCGTCGTGGTGCCCTACCAATATTCGATGATCGTCTGGGCCGTGATCTTCGGCTTCGTCGTGTTCGGCGACGTGCCGTCAATGGCCACGCTCATCGGCGCCGCGATCATCATCGGGGCGGGGTTCTACATCTACTTGCGCGAACGGGATTTGGGTCGCGAGAGCGTGGAAGTGAACCCGCCGGCGTAGCCCCATGCACGCCGTCGTCCCTGCGAAAGCAGGGACCCATACCCACAGGGAGATGTTTTGCGAAGACTCGGAGTGGGCGCTTTGCCTCACACTCCTCCCTGTGGTTATGGGCCCCCGCTTTCGCGGGGGCGACACTGGTGATTGAGGACGCAGTGCGGCCCCTACCTCATCCGCCGCGCACTGCTCCAGCTCTTCAGCGACGCCCACACGCCGCGCGAGAGGCGGAAGCAGTCGACCGGCGTCGACGATCCCAGCGCGAGGAAGCGATGCAGCTGCACGCCGCTCCACTGGAAGCCGCACTTCTCCAGCACCTTGCGCGAGGCCGGGTTGGTGACGCGCGCGCCGGCATAGAGGTGCTCGTCCTCGAACTCCTCGAAGAAGAAGTCGATCGCGCCGCGCGCGGCCTCGGTGGCAAAGCCCTGGCCCCAGTGCTCGACGCCGAGCCAATAGCCGAGCTCGGCATTGCCAGGCGTGGAGCAGTCGATGCCGACCATGCCGACCGGCCCGGTATCGTGCTCGATCAGGAACACGGTCTCGCTGCCGAGCGCGGCGGTGGCGCGGACGAAGGCGACGGCGTCGTCCTGCGAATAGGGGTGCGGGAGGCGGCGGGTGTTTTCGGCGACGCGGCGGTCGTTGGCGAGCCGGGCGATGGTCCTGACGTCGGCGAGGGTCGGCCGCCGCAAGGTCAGCCGTTCGGTGGCGACGACGCCAGGTCTCGCCTCAGCCAAGGTCGCGCTCGAGAAATCCTGCAACATGTCCGGCTCCGTGAAAGTCACTAAGTCAAAGCGAGCAAGTCAAAAGAAAAGGGGAGGCCGGTTTCCCGCCTCCCCCTTGGAGCCTTCGATCTCTTGCGATCTCTGGACTCCGCCGGTTTGGTAGGACCGGCGGACTCCAATTTGATCCACCGTCTATTCAGCCGCCTCTGCGAGCGGGAGCACCGATACGAAGGTGCGGCCGTTGGCTTTGGCCTGGAACGTGACGCGACCCTCGATCTTGGCGAACAGAGTGTGGTCCGTGCCCATGCCGACATTAAGGCCCGGGTGCCAAGTGGTGCCGCGCTGACGCGCAATGATGTTGCCGGGAATCACAACTTCCCCGCCGAACGCCTTGATGCCGAGGCGCTTACCCTTGGAATCGCGACCGTTGCGCGATGAACCGCCTGCTTTTTTGTGAGCCATGGCTCGTCTCCGAAATCCTGCGTATTTCTAGATCAATTCCTTGACGGAATCATTTCAAAATTTTTCACGCATCAATTCGTGAATTGGCGTGATCGATTTTGCGTTACTCGGCGGCTTCCGCTGCCGGCTCCTTCGCCACCTTCTCCCGCTTCGGACGCGGGCCCTTGGTGGGCTTGGCGCCGTCAGCCAGGATCTCGGAGATGCGGAGCACCGTGATCTCGTCGCGATAGCCGCGCTTGCGGCGCGAATTCTTGCGGCGGCGCTTCTTGAACGCGATGACCTTGGGGCCGCGCTTGTGGTCGAGCACCTCGACCGCAACGGACGCACCTGCGACCGTCGGAATACCCAGCACCGGCGTGTCGCCGCCGAGCACCAGAACTTCATTCAGCTGAATGATCGAGCCGACTTCGCCTTCGATCTTGCCTACTTCGAGAACATCATCCGGCACGACGCGGTATTGCTTGCCGCCGGTTTTGATGACTGCGAACATCGTTTTTTTCTCCGTGTTCAATCCCGGCCTCGCGACTGTAATCGTCGGGGTCGGCTTTTTGTCAGTCGCTATGGGTTTATCGAGTTTTGTGCGGGCGGGAGTTATCCCTTTGAAAACCCACGCAAAAACAAGCGGCGCGAGAAACGCCCCGCGCCGGTTGTGGGACTTATAGCCGCCGGCAGGGAAGAGTCAAGGAAAACCGCGGAAAACGCCCGGATTTGAAGGATTTGGACCCCTTCCGGCGCCTCGTCGAATCTGCGGGATAGCATTGCAACCAACGGGTTCCCTTGCCGTTGTCTCGCAAATCGACATGCGGGCAAGGGCTTACCATGGCAACGGACGAACTGGTCAAGGCGACGGGCATCGCCCATCACGGCGCGGAGCGGCTGCCGTCGGTGGAGATCGACAGTTTCAACATCGAGATGAAGGACGAGGACGGCTTTCTCGGCGATCGCGCCAGCAAGGGCGCGTTCCGCGACATCCTCGACCGCTGGCGCAAGCCGCTGCGCAAGACCGGGGAGGACCCGTTCGGCAAGGAGCCCTCGGAGGAGATCAGCAAGAAGACGCTGGATGCCATCCTGGTCGGCGACGACACCGAGGCCTCCGCGGTGGTGCACAGCGCGATCGAGGATTTCGCCCAGGAGCTCGCCTATGTCACAAGGCGTTTCCTCAAGACCAAGGCCTGGGCCAAGACCGAGCGCATCGTGGTCGGCGGCGGCTTCCGCGATTCCCGGCTGGGCGAGCTCGCGATCGCGCGCACTGAAATCATCCTCAAATCCGAGGACTTCAAGATCGACATGATGCCGATCCGCCATCACCCGGATGAAGCCGGCCTGATCGGCGCGCTGCATCTGGCGCCATCCTGGATCTTCGAGGCCTATGACAGCATTTTGGCGGTCGACATCGGCGGCACCAACATCCGCTGCGGCCTGGTCGAGACCAACTGGAAGAAGGCCAAGGATCTGTCGAAGGCCAAGGTCGTGAAATCCGAGCTGTGGCGCCATGCCGACGACGAGCCGACGCGCGAAGGCGCGGTCAAGCGGCTCACCAAGATGCTGAAGGGGCTGATCACGGAAGCCGAGAACGAAGGCTTCAAGCTCGCGCCGTTCATCGGCATCGCCTGTCCCGGCGTGATCAATGCCGACGGCTCAATCGAGAAGGGTGCGCAGAACCTGCCGGGCAATTGGGAGAGCAGCAAGTTCAACCTGCCGGCGAGCCTGATCGAGGGCATCCCCGAGATCGGCGAGCACGACACCGCGATCCTGATGCACAATGACGGCGTGGTTCAGGGCCTCTCCGAGGTGCCGTTCATGCAGGACGTCGAGCGCTGGGGCGTGCTCACCATCGGCACGGGCCTTGGCAATGCGCGCTTCACCAACCGCCGCAAGGACCGGGACAGTGCGGAGAACGGCAAGAAAAAGGCCAAGGAAAACAACAAGGACAGCGCCAAAAGCAACTAGCTGCGCGTTTTCAAGCGAAGTGGACACCGGTTCGCGTCGAGAAAACGCGCAAAACAGGGAATCTGGAGCCCCGTTCCGATGTCATCGGAATGGAAGCGGGCTCCAGAGTAACCTTGACTGGTTAGGTTAAGGACCGGATTGCGTTGCGGCGCCGAGGCCGCACGCTAGGGTCGAATTGTCGCCTCACCTGGCCGGCGAAGCCGCCCTTCCCAGCCAGTATTGCAATGAGCGGCAAGGGACCGCCAGTGTTTACCGCGTCTGGCGGTCCCACCCCGTTTTTCGATCGGTGATTCGGACCGCTCCAGCCCCCTTCAGTCCTTGCGCACGCCAGCTTCGGGGGAGCGGCATCTCTCGCAAATCCTTCAAACCGCCCCTGAAATCCGCCGCGAGCGGCATCTTCGCCGTCACAGGGTCTCGCCAGTTCTGAAAACCGGTCTGATTTTCGCCCCGCGCGCCTTGTCTGGCCCGCCATCCTCGCCTATTAACGCCCCCAACCACAGGGGCCGCTGCTCCTACCATGGCGCCTTCAGGAGAGGTGGCAGAGTGGTTGAATGCACCGCACTCGAAATGCGGCATAGGTGCAAGCCTATCGGGGGTTCGAATCCCTCCCTCTCCGCCATAACGCTGCCAGCGGCCGGACGAATTTGCAGGCCATTTCCTTGCTTTATCCGATCGGATAGTTCTCCGCGGAGAAGTCGGTGCAAAGGTGGGGCTTCAATACCCTATCAAGCTAGTAGTTTCGGACGACCGCAGCTGCGGTCGTCGTGGTTCAAAAGCAGATCAGCTAACTACGAAACGGGATCAATTTGCCTTGCCACTTCCCGCCATCTTCGAAGAAGAAACCGATGAAGTCCTTGCGCGCAAACTGCCGGTGTCTACTGGTGCCGTGATTCGTTCCTAAGCCCCCATCTTTTTCCACCCACACTCGCCAGACAACCTTGAGACCGTGGTTCTTGGCAAACTCGTCAATGAGGTCCTGCCGGATAGACTGGCACTATGCGACGGCGAACGTCGGGGCAAACAAAAATCCACACCAACGTTGACTGCGCAACTCGCTCGCCTTCGAGAGGGTTGGCCAGAGCCTGGCCAATCGTCGAGCAGGATCGCTTCGAGATAAGGCGAGCGTGCGCATGATGGTGACGCGCTGGTGCATGGCGCCAGAGAGCGCCGCGGGCTTAGCGTGCCCAAAGCGAAGGGGCCTTAAGTCCGGATCAGCTCCAGCGCGATCTCGCGCGCACGCGCCTTGGGAGTCTTTCGGATCTCCAGCCCGAGCATGAGTAGTGTCGAGCACGTTACGTTACGGCCGCTCCTTCGCGTGCGCGCCACCCCCGGCGATCCCCCCGCTACTGCGCACCGATCCCCGCGCTCTCAATCACCCGCTTGTAGCGTGCGGTCTCATCGACGATGAACGGCACCATCTCGGCCTGCCCTTTGTCCGCGATCGAGACCTGGCCGTTGGTGGTGAGGTCGGCGGCGATGCCGGGGTCGGCGAGCACGGAGGCCAGCGCCTCGGAGAGCTTGCTTACGATTTTCGGGTCGGTCCCGGCCGGGACCGAGACCCAGGTCGCGCCGGCATTGACGGCGTCGGGGTAGCCGGCCTCGAGCACCGTCGGCGCATCGGGCAGCGCGGCCATCCGCGCCGCGCCGGTGGTGCCGAGCACCTTGACCTTGCCGGTGTCGATCAGCGGCCTCAGCACGGTGAGATAGTCGAAGGAGACGTCGAGGACGCCCGACATCATGTCGGTCATCTGGTTCGCGCCCGACTTGTAGGGCACATGGGTCAGCTTGATGCCGGCGGCCGCCTGGAACATCTCGCCGGCGAGATGCTGGGCGGTGCCGGGGCCGGGGGAGCCGAAATTGACTTTGCCCGGATTGGCCTTCGCGTAGGCGACGAATTCGGCCAGCGTGTTGTAGGGCGCCGCCGCGGTCGCGACGAGGATCTGGTTCGACGAGCTCACGCCGCGAATGTGGACGTAGCTCAGAAGCGGGTCGTAGTTGAGCTTCGTCAGTCCGAGGTTCGGCTGGATCGTCATCGGCCCGCCGGAGGCGTAGAGCACGGTGTAGCCGTCGGGCTGGGCCCGCGCCACGAACTCCGTCCCGATGGTGCCGCCGGCGCCGGGCCGGTTCTCCACCACCACGGGCTGCCCAAGCCGCGTCCGCAGCAGCTCTGCGATCTTGCGCGAGACGAGGTCGGTGACGCCGCCAGCCCCGAACGGCACCACCCAGGTGATCGCGCGGCTTGGCCACGAGTCGGCCGCCGTCTGCGCCCCGGCGGCGCTCGCCTGCAGCGCCAGTGTCGTCGCGACGACGAGACACAGGAGCGATCTTGCGAGCGCTCTCGTCATCGTCCCTTCGGGGCGCCTGCTCAGGCTGCCCGCGCCAGATCCCGCGGCGGTGTCTTGCGAACCGCCGGCATGATCCGCTCCCTCCAGGAGTCGCGCAGGTGCAAACGCCATGGATGCAGTCCTCCCACGTTACAGTGTGGCCGTTGATGGCCATCTTGACCGAAGCCTACAGTCTCGAGTCTCGTCCAACCATTGGCGCAGTCTGAGCATCACTTTTGCAGAATATGAAAAGATCGATGGATCGCCGTCGGGCCATAAGCTGCGATCCCTTGGCTCGCTTGCTCTTGAAAAATTGCCGGACGCGTCACCTATTTCGGCTCGCGCAAGTCATTGATGTTGCTGCTGCCGGCTACTGTGCATGGGGTTGTTCTCGACTTTTTTGTTGTCGGGGGGCGAAGACCCCGCGCAGAACGGTGCCAGTTTGAACCCACCATCCCCACGATCCGACCTAGCAATGCCCCGCTCTCCGGCGGGCCCAAGGTAACCTCACCACAATGTTCGAAAAGTCCTACCGCGACCGCCTCGACGCTGATCTTGCGCAATGGGAAGCCGATGGCGTGATTGCGCCGGCGGCGGCGGCCTCGATCCGCAATGCGCTGCCGCAGCTAGCCCCGGGCATCAACATCGCCGTGGTCGTCGGCATCGTCGGCGGTCTGCTGATCGCGGCCGCGTTCCTCGCCTTCGTGGCGGCGCACTGGACCGAGATCGCGCGGCTGTTGCGGTTCGCGATCCTGCTCGCCGGCATGGTCGCTACCTCTGGCCTCGGGGCCTGGTTCGCTGCGACGGGCCGCAACGTTCTCGCCGATCTCTGCGCCAGCGTCGGCGCGATCATCTTCGGTGCAGGCATCGCGCTGGTCGGCCAGATGTATCATCTCGGCGACGACTTTGCCGGCGGCATGCTGCTGTGGTCGATCGGCGCCTTCGCCGCGGCGCTGCTGACCGGCTCGCGCGGTGCGCTCGCGGTCGGTCTCGTCGCCGCCGGCATCTGGACCTGCATGCGGACTTACGCCCGACGTCCTGCATCTTCCGTTCGTGGCGGTCTGGCTGATTGCAGCAGGTCTTGCCTTCGCCTGGAATTCGCGCGCCGCCGCTCATCTCGTCGCGCTCGCGGTGTTGCCGTGGTGGATCGCGACGTCGCTCCGCTTCGAGTTCGACGGCGCCCAGCCGTCCTTCGTGCTGGCCAACGGTGCCGCCCTGCTGTTCGGCGCCGGGCTTGCGCTCGCAGCTATGCCCTCGCCGAGGGCGCTCCGTCTCGGGACCGTGCTGTCGATCTACGGGGCGTTTTCGCTGGCCGGCGTCGCCGTCCTGGAGGTGGCGACGGTCGACGACATCATCCGCTTCCGGACCAGCACTGTATCCGCCCAGCCGGTTTGGGCGATCCTGTGCGGGGCCGCGGGGGTGATCCTCGCCTTCGTCTCCGCCATGCTCACGAAGCGCGCGGGTGAAATCCTCGCATCATGCGCGATCGGGCTCGTGCTGCTCGCCGCGCCGATTTGGCCGGTCTCCACGGCCGGCGAGCCCTGGTTCGCTTACGCCGCGCTGCTTTGCGCCATGCTGTGCCTCGTCGTCTCCGGTGTGCTCGATGACGTGCGACCGCGGATCGCCGCCGGCTGGCTCGGAATTGCCGGCGTCATCGCCGGCATCACCTGGGCGGTGCACGGCTCGTTGCTGCGCCGCTCGGCCTTCCTTGCGGGGGCCGGAATCATCGCCGTGGTCTTTGCCACCGCGCTCAATCGCATGCTGCCGAGGGCTGAGCGATGATCGGTACCATCACTGGACTCTGGCAGCGCATCCCGAAAGCCGTGCTGTTCGGCGTCGCTGTGCTGCTGCAATGCTTGCTGCTGGTCCTGATGGTCGCCGACCGCATGCAGATCCTGCGCGAAGGCGTTGAGGTGACCTTGCAGACGCAGCCGGTCGATCCCCGCGATCTCCTGCGCGGCGACTATGCTCCGCTACGACATTTCGCAACTGCCGGCCGGCGCGCTCGCCGGCAAGCCGGCCGACGCGCGCCATCCTGTCGTGTTCGTCAAGCTCGCGCCCAATGCCAACGGTCTTTACGCGGCGGTCTCGGTGCACGCCGAGCCGGTGCCGGTCAAGGCGCCCGAAGTGCTGATCCGCGGCCGCGTCGCCAATTACGGTGGCGCCTGCGGCTCGGGCCGGCACACCTTCTGCGACAATTTGCCGATCAAATACGGTCTCGAGAGCTACTTCGTCCCCGAAGGCGAGGGCAAGAAGCTCGAGCAGGCCCGCAACCAGCAAAAAATCCGGGTCGTCGCCGCCGTGCTCCCCTCAGGCCGCGCCGCCATCAAGCGGCTGCTGCTCGACGGCGAGCCGGTGTATGAGGAGCCGCTGTATTAGTGCGGTGGCTCCGGCGCCGCCTTCAACGCCCGCCGCAGTACGTCCCAGACCTTCGGATCGCTCATCTGCGCCACGTTGAAGCGCATGAAGTGCGAGGCTGTCTGCGATACGCTGAACACGTTGCCTGGCGCCAGCACGACATCCTCCTCCAGCGCCGCGCGCGCGACCTGCGCGGCGTCCTGTCCGCCGGTGAGCTGGCACCAGAGGAAGAATCCGCCGCGCGGCATCAGGCAGGGCTCCAGCCCCAGCGCCTGAAGTTTTCGCGCCACGTCGCGGCGCGTGCGCGTGAGCTTTTGCCGGAGCTCGTCCATGTGCTTGCGATAGCTACCGCCGGCCAACACCTTTGTGATGATCTCGGTCGCGGCCGGGCTCGGGCCGCCAAAGCTGGTTGCGACCTGGAGGTCGACGAGATGCTCGATCCAGTCGGCCCGCGCGGCGATATAGCCGCAACGCACTGAGGCCGACAGCGTCTTGGAGAAGCTGCCGATGCGGATCACGCGGGTGAGCCCGTCGAGTGCGGCAAGGCGCGGCGAGCGCTCCGGCTCGAAATCGCCGAAAATGTCGTCCTCGATGATGGTGAGGTCGTGCGCGGCGGCCGCGGTCAGCAGCCGGTGCGCGGTCGCTAGCGACATCGTCGCGCCGGTCGGATTGTGCAGCGCTGAATTGGTGATGTAGAGCCTGGGACGCTCGCTGCCGAGGATCTGCTCGAAGCGGGTGACATCAGGGCCCGACGGTGTGTAGGGCACGCCGACGATCCTGGCCTGATGCGCCCGCAGCAGCGCGCGGAAATTGAAGTAGCAGGGATCGTCGACCAGCACGGTGTCGCCGGGACGCAGCAGGAAGCGGCAGACGAGGTCGGCGCCTTGCGTGCCCGAGCCCGTCAGCATGAGCTGATCGACCGACGCGGGAATCGAGTCCTCGGCAAGGCGCGCGAGCAGCAGCCGGCGCAGCGAAAGGCCGCCGCGCGTGCTGCCATAGTCCGTCAAGAGATCCGCATCGGTCCGCGCAAGGGCACGGACGGCGCGGCGCAAGGCCGCTTCCGGCATCCACTCCGCCGGCAGCCAGCCGCAGCCGGGCTTCGGCACCGCGGCGACGGCATCGAGCGATTGCCTGGAGACCCAGAACGGATCGACCTCCCGGTCGCGCCGCGGCTCGGCCTCAGTCAGCGCAAGCGGCGGCATGATCGTCGGCGAGACATAGAAGCCGGAGCCGCGACGGGCGCGGATCAGGCCTTCGGCCGCCAGGCGATCATAGGCTTCGACGACGGTCGACGGCGACACGCCCATCGTGGCGGCCAGGCTGCGGACCGATGGCAGGCGGTCGCCGGCACTGAGCGCGCGGCCGGCGATCTTGGCGCGGATCGCGCTCATCACGTCAATGGTACGCGTGCCGCCGCGTCCCTTCGATGGCGCTCCGATGTCCAAGGTGTATCACCTTCCATACCCATACAGATTTGCCGGATTGTACTGGACTGTGACTGGCCGTGCCACCGCCGACAGCCGAGTATCGCGATACTCGAAAGGCGGAACGGACATGCAATCTGCGGGGAGCGGCTGGGGCAACGGCCTGCTCGGCGTCATCATCTTCAGCGGCTCGCTGCCGGCGACGCGCGTCGCGGTCGGCGGCTTCTCCGCGTTGTTCCTGACATCGGCCCGTGCGGTCATCGCGGCGCTGATCGGTGTGGCCGTGCTCGCCGTGCTGCGGCAGGCCCGGCCGCAGCGGGGGGACTTCGCCTCCCTCACCATCGTCGCCATCGGCGTCGTGGTCGGCTTCCCGCTGCTGACGGCGCTCGCGCTCCAGCACATCACCTCGGCCCGTTCGATCGTCTTCATCGGCTTGTTGCCGCTCTCCACCGCGGTCTTCGCCGTGCTGCGCGGCGGCGAGCGGCCGCAGCCCTTGTTCTGGCTGTTCGCGATCCTCGGCAGCGTCACGGTAGCCGGCTTTGCCTTGTCGAACGGCGGCTCGGCCTCGCTCACCGGCGATCTCCTGATGGTGGCCGCGATCGTGCTGTGCGGCCTCGGCTATGCCGAAGGCGCCGCATTGTCGCGTCGGCTCGGCGGCTGGCAGGTGATCTCCTGGGCGCTCCTGCTGGCGCTGCCGCTGATGGTGCCGGTCGCGATACTGACCTGGCCGGCGAGCTGGAACGGCGTCAGCGTGCCCGCCTGGATCGGGCTCGCTTACGTCTCGATTTTCAGCATGTTCGTCGGCTTCATCTTCTGGTACCGCGGCCTTGCGATCGGCGGCATCGCGCGTGTCGGCCAGTTGCAGCAGCTCCAGCCGTTCTTCGGTCTCGCGCTCGCCGGCCTGCTGCTGCACGAGCCCGTCGCCTGGAGCATGATCGTCGCGACCGCGCTCGTTGTCGCCTGCGTCTTCTTCGCGCGGCGGTTTGCGTGAGGCTTGTGCCTCACGCCTGCCCCATCACCGTCTTCGTCAGCGCACCCTTTGCAAACTTCTTCAGCGGCATCGGCTTGCCGAACAGGAAGCCCTGCACGAGATCGAAGCCGAGCTCGTTGGCGGCGACGAGGTCGGCGCGGCTTTCGACCCCCTGGGCCACGCTGCGCGCGCCAAAGCCCTGCGCGAGCTCGACGATGTGACGGCACACCGTGCGCTTCAACCGGTCACTGCCGCTGCCGGTGACGAATTGCCGGTCGGCCTTCAGCTTGACGAAGGGAACTTTGTCCCGCTCCATCAGCGCCGGCCAGTTGGCGCCGAGATTGTCGATCGACAGGCCGATATTGTGTAGCCCGACCTCGCGCGCGACCTCGGTCAGGTGATCGAGATCGCGGATCGCCTCCTCGCTGTCGATCTCGACCGTCAGCCCGCCGAAGGCCGGATGCGTCGGCACGCGACGGCAGAGATCGCGCACCGCCTGCGGCTCCTTCAGATAAGACGCGGGCAGGTTGATCGAGAGATCGACCGGGGTCTGCTGCTCCAGCAGATAATGCCAGTCCCGTATCGCGCGCTCGATCACGAATTCGGAGAGGTCACGCAGATGCGGATCGCGCTCTTCGGGAATGAAGTAAGCCGGCGGCACCACGCCCCAGGTCGGATGCCGCATCCGCACCAGCGCCTCGGCACCGCAGCGGATCAACGTGCGCGCGTCGATCTTGGGCTGGTACCAGAGCTCGAGCCAGCCGGCATGCAGGGCTTCGCCGACATGCACGGCGGGACTGGGCGCGGGCTCTTCCGGCAGCAGCATGGCGATGCGCTCGCGCAGCGTTTCCGCCGCAAAGGGCGTGGTCAGCGGCGGCAGCATGGCAAGGCCATATTCCTCGCCGACCTGCCGCACGGCCTTGACGATGATCGACTCGCGGGCGCCGACGGCGAGAACCTTGCCGGCAAATGCCTCGCGCACCAGTATTTCGAGGAATCTCCCCGGCTCGATGCCGTCGGCGGCGACGCCGAGCAGGATCAGGTCCGGCAATTCGGTGGCGAGCACGGTTTGCAGCTCGTCCGAACTGGCGCATTCGCTGGTGACGAAGCCGAGATCCTCCAGCACCTCGCTGAGGAAGGCGCGCAGATGCCGCTTGCTATCGGCCACGCAGGCGCGCGGCGTTACCTTTCGTCGTCCGAAGGTCACAGGCCTTCGTCCGACGAGTTCAACCATCCCATCGTTCATCAACACCACTCCCGTTCCGTGACGGTTTCTTAAACGCCGAGCGTGGGTTCAAATAAGGAGAGCTTCACATCGTTGTTGAATTATTTGAGTAACGTTAAACCCTGCAATTCGAGCTAATTTGTCGACAGAATCTTCGCAAAGAATTCGCATACCCGAGCACCACGCGCGCAACCCCTGCCAGCGCAAGCGAAATGTCTCTCGCGCGATGAAAGCTGCGTTCTGCTCGCCGGTGGATGAAGGTGAGCGATGAAGATGTGTGTCCTTTCGAAGCAACGACGCGACCAGCGCAGATTAATTTCCGGCGTTGCTTCGGGGTGAGCGCCCGCTCGTACGCGACGAAGACGGTGAACAGGACCGCATCGTCCGCGGTGGGCGGGCTGCGTTGCGGCGGTCGCTCTCCCGATGGTTTTGCGGTGGATCGGGAGCGAGCGACGGCGACGTTCGAAGGATTCGCCTTCGCGCGATGCGCGCAAGTATCGCCTTCGCTCGTGACGGTTCTGCGACACCGCGTCCGGGCCCGCGCCTGCAAATGTGAAGTGCATCACACGCGCATTGCTGCACCTGCGCTATTGCTCGGCACAGCCGGTGGTGGGCTGTCGAGGATTACGACAATGACGATGCGGCGAATGATATATTGGTGGTTCAGGGTCGTGATGTCAGGGCGATTTCTCGATCGCTTCCTGTGCCTGCCGCGTGCGCATTAGAGCATGAACCGGAAAAGTGTGCAGCGCCTCGCGCGATATCAGGCCTGCCCGATCAATTTGCGAAACGCCGCCGCGCCGTCCTGCACCACGTCGCGGCCCTTCCAGGCCAGATAGGTCAGCTTGCCGCCGAGCGTGTCGTGGCTGCGCAGCCGGCGCGAGCCGAGGATGTGGCCGACATTGGACGGGAAGCGGCTCACCTCGGCGGACACCAGCGCCGCGATCGCATCCATCAATTGCTGGAGCCGGATTCCCCATTCGCAACCCTCGATGCCGTCGATGCGCACCTTGAGTGCATATTCGGTGTCGTAGATCTCGGCGAGCAGGTCGCGGGCGACCAGCACCCGGTTGTGCCGGAGCGCGATACGAAGCGCGAGGCGCTTGTCGTCGAGCCGGTCGAGTACCATGGGAATGACGCAGGCATAGGGCGTCGCGGCGACATCGGTGACGCTCTTGCTCGCAGCGGCCTTGGTGGCGAGACGCGCCAATTGCCAAGGCATCGTCAGGCGCCTCGCCACCAGCGCCAGCGCGAAGGGCAGCGCATCGGGATGAGCCTTCTTGAAGGCGTCGAGCTGCGCGGTGATCTGGGCAACCCGGCCGTCGTCGAATTTCGCGATCTTCTCAGGCAGCTTTTCGTTGAACTTCGGCAGCGCATCACCCGCACGCAGCACGTGCTGCATCTTCCTGACGTCGTCGAAGGCGGTGCGTGAGGCCGTGTATTGCGCGAGCTTGCCGCGCGCGAATTCAGTGCTCTCCACTGATGCGAAGGTGCTCTCGAGCACCTTGACGACCTTGGTCTGGAAGGTCGAGGCGACCTTCAGGACTTCCTTCGGGTTGTTGGCGGCGACCTGGTCGTTGATCGCCTTGATGTAGTCGCGTGCCATGGTCGGCAGCAGGTCGCGGCAGATCCACTCCCAGATCGGGGTGAGGGTGTTGCGCGAGATCCGCCCCATATTGGGGTGCTCGGGCGCGCCGTCGATCAGGAGCAGTTCGAGCGGCGCGAAGAAATAGCGCGACGGGCTGGTGGCGCGCGCCTGGGTCGATCCGTCCTTGCGAAACTCGGCGCGCAAGCGCGACTGGATGTCGGACGAGCCGGGCATGTCGATGCCGCACAGCTCGAGCCGTTCGAGTTCGCTGAGCAGACAGCTGCGCGACAGCGGCGTCAGCCTCTGCAGGAATTCCGACAGCCGATCGATCTCGTTCATGGCACGCAATCTTTCGCAGCGTTTCCCGCGGGGTGCGGGCCCAATGCGTGGAGGCATTTGCGCGCTCTCAACTTCCCCTCAGAGAAGCAAGTCGCCGTTAATTAATCCGTAAAAACCGGGGGGAGGCGTCGGAGCGAAGGCAGCGGTTAAGGACGATTTCGCCTGTCTGCCCAAGTTTTGGCGAAAAACTCAACCCTGGCGTGGGCCGGCGGCGCCAAACGCAAGCACAAATTGTGCCGACGACACCACTTTAACGCAAAACCGACAAAATCACCGTAGTCTTACGGAGCAAAAAGTTAACCACAGACCGCCCCCGGTTCCGCTAAACGAGTGACATGGGGTCACAGAATGATACGGCCACCGATTCGCGGCCGTCGGAATGGTACGAAAGCAGCGCTGCTCCAACTGAAGAGCTCGATTTCGTCCGCCTGAGCGCCGCCCGGGCCAAGGCCGCCGACGAAATGGCCGCTGCCATCGCCCGAGAGCTCAACGGCCCCCTGACTGCCCTGCTGCTCTACATGGGCGAGATCAAGCATCACAGCGATCAACTCGCGCCTGTGACCGGCGACCGCGCCTATTTGCAGCGGGTGGTCGAGAACGCGCTGGCACAAACAGAGCGCGTATGCGGCCTGGTCAAGCAGCTTGCCGGTCCTCACAAAGGTGGCTTGTCGATCCCCTCCAGCGCCGAGGACGCGGAATCGAAGGCCGTCCGCGCCCAGCAGGCCCAGCGCGTGCCGAGCGCCGAACTCCTCAGCCTGTCGGGTCAGAAGCGGCTGACCAAGCGCGAGCGCGAGGTGCTGAGCCTGATCAGCGAAGGATACTCGAACAAGCAGGGTGCGCTTCGGATGCAGATCAGTCCGCGCACGTTCGAGAGCCATCGCGCCGAGGCGATGCGCAAGCTCGGTGCGCGCAACACCGCGGATCTCGTCCGCGCGGCGCTGCTGCACTCGATCGACTGAGGCTGGTGTGTTGCAGCGCCGGCGGCGATGCGGACAAGGCCCGGAGAGATCCCCCGGGACGTCTTAAAAACCCGACGGCGCTCAGAAATAGTCTTCGGCAAAGGGACGCGCGCGAGAGATCGGACGCAGCGGCTTGATCTCTTCCTTCGGCCCGTTCGGGATGATCGTGATGGTCCAGCGGGGCGGCATGCTCGATTCATGCTCCAGCACCGAACGCACGAAGCCAGTCACCGTGGACTCGCCAGCCCTCACCGTCGCCATGCGGCCGTTGAACTGTGCAATACGGAAGCGGCGAACCTCTTTCTGGTCCGCAGTCTCGTAGGTGAACATGGAAACCCTCCTGGTTTCCGGCGACTATCGCCACCTATGATTAGCCATCTCTAAAAATCCCAAGCCGTAGAAGTACGGCGGGAATGCACGCGCGAGTGGTTACCCCTGCGGCTCCTGCACGCGCGCGGCGGCATAGGCGGCGTCCATCAGGTCCAGGAGATCGCGGAATTCGGCATCGCCGAGCCTCTCTGCGGACTTCTCCAGCCGCAGCGCCAGCGCCGCGAGCCTGACATAGCCGAACGTCCCGGCCGCGCTCTTCAGCGAATGCGCTTCGCGCGAGATCCTGACGTGATGCTGCGCAAGGGAGAGCGTGCGAAACAATTGCAGGCGCGCGCAGGTCTCGCTCCAGAATACATCGCGCACTTCGCAGGCACCGTCCTCGCCGATCTCGCGCACCAGCGCTTCGTAAGCACGCGGCTCGCGCGCGGGCTCGGCATCGAGCGCCTTCTGCGCGGGCGCGACGGTGACTTCAAACATGGGCCTGCTGCCTTGATCACGGGTCATTTGTCGCGCAGCGGCGCGAGGACTGCCCCATGTCTACGGCATTCGAATTTCAGTTCCGGTAGCAGGACACAAGGAGTTTGCAGGCCGACATTAGCCGGCAGTTTACCATGCGCGTGCGGCGGTCAGCGCGCGCCGAGCAGCCGGTCGTACTGGGCCTTCACGGTGGCGTAGCATTCGCACGCCGTCTGGCGAAGGCCGTCGAGGTTGGTGATCTGGATGTGCCCGCGGCTGTAATGGATGAAATTGGCCTGTTGCAGGGTGTTGGCGACCAGCGACACGCTGTTGCGCCGCGCCCCGATCATCTGCGCCATGGCCTCCTGGGTCAGCAGCAGCCGGTAGTCGCCCGAGAGGTCATGCGTGTGCAACAGGCAGCGCGACAGTCGCGACTCCACGGGATGGGCGGCATTGCAGCCTGCCGTCTGCTGGACCTGGGCGTAGACGGCGAGCCCGTGGCGCGTCAGTAACGTGCGCAGGGTGCTGCTCTGGTCGGCGGCGATCCGCAGCCGGTCGAGATCCATCACCGAGGCGACGCCCGGAACCAGCACGATGGCGGTGTTCAGCGCGGACGCGTCGCCCATGGTCGAGAGCGTCCCGAGCAGGCTGTCGCGGCCGATCATGGCGACTTGCACATGCTCGCCCTTGGCGAGCTTCACCACCAGCGAGATGACGCCGCGGTGGGGAAAATACGCGCGCGTCAGCGTCTCGCCGGTCTCGACCAGCACCGCCTCATGGGGCAGGTCGACTGTTCGCAGGTGCGGGCGGATCGATTCATAGTCGTCTGCCGACAGTGCGGACAGGAAGCCGTTGGTTGAGCGCACCATCGTTTCCAAAAGCTGCCTCCCGTTCCCGCGCCATCGAATCGCGATGGACGAAATCACGCCCAGCACGCGTAAGTTCCATCATGTTCACGTCGGGATATATTGGCAATTGGGACAAGTTGTCCGACCACGGCAGCGGTCCTGCCAAGCTGCGTGCACGCCGGCATACAGTCGATTGCGCCGAGCTGTCGTCACGGCACGGTTCCGACCAGACGGAGGTGGTGGGCTTTCACGGCCGAATAGCAGTCGCAGGACGTCGTCTCCAGCGCCCGTAGATCGAGGATTTCAATCTGGCCACGGCTGTAGTGAATGATGCCGGCCCGCTGCAGCGCATGCGCGACCAACGAGACGGCATTGCGCCGTACGCCCAACATCTGCGCCAGCGCCTCCTGGGTCAGCGGCAGGATTTCACTGTCCGAGAGATCGCGGGCGCGCAGCAGCCAGCGCGCGAGCCGCGCCTCGACCGGGTGCAGCGTATTGCAGAGCAGCGACTGCTGCGCATGCGCGAGCAAGGCCTGCTCATGGCGGACCATCAGCTGGCGAAACGGCGCGCTTGCGGCAGCGACCGTACGGAAAGCTGCGATTTCCAGCACGGAAGCAGTCCCTGGGAACAATACGACCGCGTCCGTCGCCGCGATGCCGCCGGCAAGCGCAGCGCCGCCACCGACGACACTGTCGCGGCCCAGCATCGCCACCTCGATCATCTGTCCTTCGGACAGGCCCACCGGGATCGAAACGGATCCGCCATGCGGGAAGTAGACATATCTCAGCGCAGCACCCGCCTCGCACAAGACAGATTTCCTGACCATTTCGACTGTCGCGAGATGCGGGCGCAGCAGATCGAGATCTGCCGCGTCGAGCATTTGCAGCAATTGGTTGGACGGGCGGTCGCTCGCAATCATCGAAGGTCAATCCGGCGTGTTCGATGTACGATCGGTGTAAAGCCCGCTCGTCATCCAGTTGCGCGGTGACAAAAACATATTGTAAAGGTTGTGGCGCTGTCCATATACCCGTTAGAGGGCAGACAGGCTGCGGCATTTGCGGCGGAAATAAGAATGGCGCGCTGATTCGCTCCTGAGCCTGAGCGCCGGTCCTGCAGGGGTTGCGCAGGAAAAGCTGCAAGGGGGCTTTCATGAGCCGGAAGCATTGCATCCGTGCTGCGATCAGACGCCGGTTGACCCGTGCAGTGTCGTCCGTTGGACCGGCATTTACAGCCATCCAATATTGCCATGAAACTTGGCGTCGCGTGGCCGCAGATTTCGCGTCCATCTTCCTCGCGCCGCCAATGACATTCGCGACCATCCATTTTTCGGCTGAAAGCAAAGGAGAACGGCGTGCCCCACGGTTCAATTATTGAATCGCCAAAACGGGAAACTCAAATGGGGACAGAAGGTCTGCGCCATATTCTCGTTGTCGACGACGACCCGATGGTCTGCATGGCCATCGAGGTCTATCTCCAGCGCAACAATTTTCAGGTCACGATCGCCGAAGGAGGTGAAGCCGGACTGCGCGCGCTCGAACACCAGCAATTCGATCTGATGATCATCGATATCTTCATGCCGCACATGCGCGGATTCGAATCGATCCGGCTCTTCCACGAGCGGGCGCCGGTCATTCCGCTGATCGCGATGTCCGGCTACGCCTTTGCAGATCTGAATTCGCCTGCACCCGATTTCCTCCGGATGGCGCTCGAGCTCGGTGCGGCACGCTGTCTGCGCAAGCCGTTCACGCCGCACGCGCTGCTCGCCGCCATCAACGATTGCCTGGCGGAGCATCGTCCCGACGGCGACATCGCCTCGGCCGCGCGATTGGGTTAGCGCGACGCGGGCGGCTATGGCCACGGGTAACGGTTCGTTTACCGCGTGTGCGGACCACGCAGATCGCGCCGCCAACGCGAACCGAGGGGCGCGACTGCGCCTCCGGTTGCCGGCGGGGCGGTTCGATGTCCCGCAGGCCGTCGCTATCGTCCTTCAAGAGCAGGATTTTCCGGCGCGCTTCGCCCGCTGTTATCGGCCCGTTTACCTCACGCGTCCCCGCAGTTGCGGCGCGGAGCCGGTTTTGCCGAAAAGCGCAGCCGCATGCGGGCGAACCGCAAACTTCTCTTCAATATCCGTATTAGGACGGAGGATGAAATTAACGGGACTGTGAAAAGGGATGTCTAACGATCGAGAGTAGGGCTTCCGTCCGTGCCAAAGGTGGCGCAGGCGCCGAAGTCCAGAGTCAGGTCAGTAAGGCGTAGCTCATGGATGATCTGTTGCGGGAGTTTTTGACGGAGACCAGCGAGAGCCTGGACACCGTCGACAACCAGTTGGTGAAG
>NZ_JAVAYO010000057.1:0-302 GCF_054863005.1 Bradyrhizobium sp. 25ACV | reverse complement strand
CCTCAGTAACCCAGATAGGATTTGCGGATTTCTTCGTTGTTCGCGATGTCCTTGGCGTTGCCCGACATCACGATGCGTCCGGTCTCGATCACATAGGCCTGGTCGGCGAGCTCCAGCGCGAGCTGGGCGTTCTGCTCGACCACCAGGATCGACACCTTGTCCTCGCGGTTGATCTTGCCAAGGATGCCGAACAGGTCACGCACCACCAGCGGCGCGAGGCCGAAGGAGGGCTCGTCCAGCAGCATCAGCCGCGGCCGCAGCATCAGGGCGCGGGCGACCGCGAGCATCTGCTGCTCGCCGCC
>NZ_JAVAYO010000056.1:0-305 GCF_054863005.1 Bradyrhizobium sp. 25ACV | reverse complement strand
GGCGCCAGCATCGGCGTCTTCGCAAGCACTGGCGCAACGACCGGCGCCGGCGGTACCACGACCCTGGAAGGTACCATCACCCTGATCGCCACCAACGGCACGAGCGCCAGCGGCCTGGCCGGCAACGCCCAGCCCGCCGACGGCGACACCCTGACCGTGAACGGCAAGACCATCACCTTCCGCAGCGGCACCGCGCCGGCGACGACCGGTGTTCCCTCCGGTTCGGGCGTCAGCGGCCATCTCGTCACCGACGGCAGCGGCAACACCACCGTCTATCTCGGCAGCACCGGCACGCCTGCAACGCT
>NZ_JAVAYO010000055.1:0-312 GCF_054863005.1 Bradyrhizobium sp. 25ACV | reverse complement strand
CGCATCGTGATGTCGGGCAACGCCAAGGACATCGCGAACAACGAAGAAATCCGCAAATCCTATCTGGGTTACTGAGGGAGCCGGGACAATGGAGCTGTTCACCAACCAGGTCCTGGCCGGCATTGCCACGGGCGCGATCTACGCCTGCATGGCGCTCGCCGTGGTCATGATCTACCAGGCCATCGACCATCTCAACTTCGCGCAGGGCGAGATGGCGATGTTCTCGACCTTCATCTCCTGGCAGCTGATGCAATGGGGCGTGCCCTATTGGGCCGCCTTCGTGATCACGCTGGCCTTCTCCTTCGTCGCCGG
>NZ_JAVAYO010000054.1:0-317 GCF_054863005.1 Bradyrhizobium sp. 25ACV | reverse complement strand
ATCCGCTCCGACAACAATCTGGGCTCGATGCCGATCATCGGCCTGTCCGCGCTGGTGTCGCCGGCGGCGATCGAGCGCGGCCGTCAGGCCGGCTTCCACGACTACGTCGCCAAGTTCGACCGTCCCGGTCTGATCGCGGCGCTGAAGGAGCAGACCGCGGGCGCCGCCGGCGCCTCCGAGCTGAACCGGGCAGCGG
Organism: Bradyrhizobium sp. 25ACV; assembly: GCF_054863005.1. NCBI lineage: Bacteria > Pseudomonadati > Pseudomonadota > Alphaproteobacteria > Hyphomicrobiales > Nitrobacteraceae > Bradyrhizobium > Bradyrhizobium sp. 25ACV. The sequence goes on along the minus strand of NZ_JAVAYO010000054.1, from coordinate 121 downwards.
CGTAACCAGCGGGATCAGGAGATAAGCTGATGACCAAGAAGACCCAGATCGGCGAAGGCGCCATGGTCGAATACGTCACCGCGATGATCGGCGGCCAGCTGTTCGGCCTGCCGATCTCCCG
>NZ_JAVAYO010000053.1:0-320 GCF_054863005.1 Bradyrhizobium sp. 25ACV | reverse complement strand
GCTTCGGCAACGGGAGCTGCACCGGCAGCCATTGCCGCCATGCCCTGCTCGACCATCGCTTCCAGCTTGTCGATGAGGTCGCGGTCGGTCCCCTCGGGCTCGGCTTCGGTGGCTTCGAGGCCTGCGAGGATTTCCTTGATGCGGTCGATCGAGGACAGGATCACCGTCACCGCCTGCCCGGTCACCGGCATGCCGTCACGGAATTTGCCCATCAACGTCTCGCCGGCATGCGCCAGCGCTTCCAGCCGCGGCAATCCGAGGAAGCCGCAGGTGCCCTTGATGGTGTGGACCAGGCGGAAGATGTTATCCAGGATCTTGGC
>NZ_JAVAYO010000052.1:0-320 GCF_054863005.1 Bradyrhizobium sp. 25ACV | reverse complement strand
GCTTCGGCAACGGGAGCTGCACCGGCAGCCATTGCCGCCATGCCCTGCTCGACCATCGCTTCCAGCTTGTCGATGAGATCGCGGTCGGTCCCCTCCGGCTCGGCTTCGGTCGCTTCCAGGCCTGCGAGGATTTCCTTGATGCGGTCGATCGAGGACAGGATCACCGTCACCGCCTGCCCGGTCACCGGCATGCCGTCACGGAATTTGCCCATCAACGTCTCGCCGGCATGGGCCAGCGCTTCAAGCCGCGGCAATCCGAGGAAGCCGCAGGTGCCCTTGATGGTGTGGACCAGGCGGAAGATGTTATCCAGGATCTTGGC
>NZ_JAVAYO010000051.1:0-321 GCF_054863005.1 Bradyrhizobium sp. 25ACV | reverse complement strand
GCTTTCGGATGACAGCGTCTTGGCCGAGTGCAGCACCTCCTCCGAGGCCGAGCCGGTCTCGGCGGCGCCGCGGTTGACCTCACCGATGTCGGTGGCTGCGGTCTGGGTGCCCTGCGCGACGGTCTGGACGCTGCGCGCGATCTCCTGGGTCGCGGCGCCCTGCTGCTCGACCGCGCTCGCGATCGAGGTCGAGATCGACGAGATCTGGCCGATGGTTGCGCCGATCTCCTTGATCGCGGCGACCGATTCGGCGGTGGCCCCCTGCATGCCCGTGATATGCGAGGAAATCTCGTCCGTCGCCTTCGCGGTCTGGCTCGCCAG
>NZ_JAVAYO010000050.1:0-331 GCF_054863005.1 Bradyrhizobium sp. 25ACV | reverse complement strand
TTGTGTTGCCCGACGCGCAAAACACGCTAGCCGTGGGGCAATACGCCCAGACAGAAATATTCGCCTTTACAGAATTTCGGCTTTGTCGCATTGTCCCGCCACCTCACCCCGGTCAGAGGGGCGTATCGCGATCGTCACGAAACGTGGGGTGAGCTGCGGTGGACGTTAGTCACATCGGCGCGAGAGGCATCGCAGGGCGGGCAACCGTGAGCGACGGCCTGTTGCGCACACGACCGGTGTGACATGCGTACGGCAAAACCGTGTCGTCCTGACGCCCGGGGTCTGTGCGTCAAGTCTTGCGGTGATGCGTGTTGCCCGACCGGGTGCACGC